>JBKBQB010000003.1:31778-139861 GCA_046292785.1 Paracoccaceae bacterium | reverse complement strand
CGCGTGGCGCTGATGGACAAGATCCCCTACTTCACCACCGCCGCCGCCAGCATCGCCGCCGTCGCGGCAATGAAGGCCCGGGGTGAGGGGTATGGGGTGCGGACGTTGCAGGGGTAGGGCGGGGTTCACCCCGCCTCACGCACCGGCAGAACAATCTTGAATATTGCCAGACGGCCCAAAGCGCTGCGGCTCACTCCCGCAGCGCGCGCCGCAAATCCGCTGCCAACTCCTCACGATACCCTCGCGCCCGCTCCGCCAGCGCCGCCCTTTCCTCCTCCGTGCGGTAGGGCGCAGAATAATCCACGTCCTCCGGTCCCTTCACCACCCCGGCCAGACGCGCGTGCATGAAGGTGGACAGCACCTCGGCCATCCGCGTCGTGTGGCCCTTGCCCAGCGTGCGAAAGAACCGCAGCACATCCGCCTCAACCCACAGCGTCAGCTTGACCTTGCGACCCGCGCCCACGCCTTGGGCAATGGCGTGCCATTCCTCCGGCACCGCCTCCGCGCCACGTGCCGCCCCGTGCAGCGCCCGTTCCAGATTGCGCATCCCCTCCGCCATCCGGTGATAGCTGGCCTTGCGGCTGTTGTCTTTTGCGGTCATGGCGCACCTCCGCCGCCAGTCTGTCACAGCCGCGCCAAAGGCCGGTAAACCCGCCGCGCGCTAACGTCATGACGCAAGCCATACGTGGGCCATACGCGGACCAGACGCTGCGCAGATCAGTCGCCCACCGCCTCGCGCCAGTGCCTGCGGCACAGGCTGACATAGGTCTCGTTGCCGCCGATCACCACCTGATCCCCGTCGCGCAACGCGCGCCCGTCCGGTCCCTTGCGCACCACCATGGAGGCCTTTTTCCCACAATGACAGATCGTGCGCACCTCCCGCATCTCATCCGCCCAAGCCAAAAGCGCCGCCGAGCCGGGAAACAATTCGCCTTGGAAATCAACGCGCAAGCCATAGCACATCACCGGCACGCCCAGATCATCCACCGCACGGGCCAATTGCCAGACCTGCGCCTTGGACAAGAACTGCGCCTCGTCAATGAACACGCAAGACACCGGGCCAAGCGCAAACCGCGCCTGCAACTTGGCAAACATATCCTCACCGGGGGCAAAAGTATCGGCCGGATCGCCAATCCCGATCCGGCTGGCGATGCGCCCCTCGCCCGCGCGGTTGTCAAATTGTGCTGTAATCAGAAATACTTGCATCCCCCATTCGCGATAATTGTGCGCGGCTTGCAGCAGCAGGGTCGATTTGCCAGCGTTCATGGTGGAGTAGTGGAAATACAATTTTGCCATGGCGGACGCCCTAACCGATCTTGTCAGCATACCGCAAGCCAGACCGGCATGAACCTGACACCAAACGGGCAAATATGGTGACTAAGGTCAAAGGCTGTGGCCGGTCATGCTGCAAACGCACCAGACATCCCGCACCCAAACCCAATGTCAGGCCCGCCGCACGGTCTTGCGACCACCCCTCTCGGGACCAAGGCACGACGGACCCCCACTCAAGCCGGTGCTGGGGACACCGACCACTCACTACCGTTCCGGAAAACACCCGGAACATCTTTATCTATGACAAGCACTTGTCGTATCATTAATGGGAAAAGATTGAGTGATTTCCCCGCAATACGGGGCGAAGGAGTGTTTGGGTTGTCGATTGCATCTTATCTGAAAAAACACAGCGAGGCCTTGGTCAAGGATGTCGGGATCGAGGCAGCCTGCGCCCTGACCGGCAAATCAAAGGCAACTCTCGGGCGTTACTATTCAGATGCGGGCGAACATGATGACCGCTTCATGCCCATTGACGTTGTGGCCCAACTGGAATCCGCATCGCGCTTTCCGCATGTGACCTCGGCTTTGGCCGATCTGCGGGGGATCACGCTGTCTTATGACGCAGAAAAGCGCAACACGACGTCAAAGGGCGTGAACCAGGATGTGGTCATGCTCGCGCAGCGTTTCGCCATGCTTATGAGCGAGTATAACACCGCCATTGGCGACGGCGTTATCACGGTCAATGAAGCAAAGCGGATGCTGCGCGAAACACTGGCAATTCAACAGGTTCTTCTCGAAATGAAGCTACACCTCGAAAACGGGGTCAGCTAGGCCGACGCTGCCCCGCGGGCTTGCCGCCCTCGGCCCTGCGCGGTGCGTTGGCGCCACCCATCGGCTTCGCGCCGGGACGCCCCTGCTGCGGCTTTGATCCGGCCGGTTTTCCGCCTTGCGGACGCCCGCCTTGCGGACGGGCCGGGCGTTGGCCACGGTTCTGGCCGGGCTTTGGATGAGCCGCCACGATGTCGGCGGCCCATGGCGCACCCCCAAGGATTGGCAACGGCTTTTTCAGCAGCTTTTCAATCGCTTGCAGTTCGCTCATCTCGGCGGGGGCACAGAAGCTGACGGAGGAACCCTCGGCTCCGGCGCGCGCGGTGCGGCCGATCCGGTGAACATAGTTTTCCGGCACGTTGGGCATGTCGAAGTTGTAGACATGGCGCACCGTCGGAATATCAATCCCGCGCGCCGCCACATCGGTGGCCACCAACACGTCCAGCTCTCCGTTGCGGAAATCGGTCAGCGTGCGGTCACGCTGGCTTTGTGATTTGTTGCCATGGATCGAGCCCGCCTTGAAGCCCCAGCCCGCCAGCAGTTTCATCAGCTTTTCAGACCCGTGCTTGGTGCGGCCAAACACCAGCGCCTGCTCGCCAGGGTGCTTCTTGAGGTAATCCTCCAGCACGCGGGCCTTATCGCCATTGGGCAGGAAATGCACGCCTTGGGTCACCTTGTCGGCGGTCTTGCCGGCACTCGTGACCTGCACACGGATCGGATCGCGCAGATAAGTATCTGCAATCTCAGAGATATCCTTGGGCATCGTTGCACTGAACAGCAGGGTCTGGCGCTTCAGCGGGATGTGCTTGGCGATTTTGCGCAAAGAGTGGATAAACCCCATGTCAAGCATGTGGTCAGCTTCGTCCAGCACCAGATAACCGCACTGGTCCAGCTTTACATCGCCACGTTCCAACAGATCGATCAACCGACCGGGAGTGGCAACCAGAACATCGGCGCCTTTTGACAGGGCTTGGGCCTGACGGAACAAAGACGCGCCACCAACCACCATGGTCACCCTGACCGGCGTGCCTTTGGTAAAGACCTCAAGATTGTCCTTGATCTGCAGGGCCAGTTCGCGGGTCGGCGCAAGGATCAAGGCCCGCACGTTCTTTGGCCCCGGCGGGTGGCCGATATCCAGCAGGCGGTGCAGCAGCGGCAGGCCAAAGGCCGCCGTCTTGCCGGTGCCGGTCTGGGCCAGACCCATCAGGTCGCGGCCTTGCATGATATGCGGGATCGCCTGCGCCTGAATTGGCGTGGGCGTCTGAAGGTTGGTTTTCTCGAGGGCTTTCAGCAGCTTTTCGCTAAGGCCAAGGTCTGCAAATGTGGTGTTGGGAGTCGGTGTCATGGGTCGTTCCATCAAACAAGATCGGGCGGCCCTCGCCCCCCAAGTATTCGGGAGACCGTGCGCGCCGTCGGCGCCCCTGCGTGATGGTGGGAACCTTTATCCGGGCCTTTCGGTGCTCACGCGGCACGGGCTTCGGATAGGGGGCAAATGATGGCTTTGGCACGATATGTCAAGGGGGCGGGCACAAGGGGGAGTCCGTGGCGACAGAAACTGAGCGGAAAACCGTTCTTCGGCAGCACGTTGCCGGGCTGATGTCAGACCAAACCGGGGTCAGGCTGGTGGTGCAACCGGCGCGCCCATCTGTGCCCGCAGCGCGATCAGGCTGCCCGCGGCCACGATCAACACCATCCCGACCACGGCCAGAGGCGCCAGAAGCTGCCCCCAAAGCGCCCATGACCAAAAGGCCGAGGCAGGCAGGATGACATACTCAATCACCGATGCCCGGCCCGCATCCGTGATCTGATACGCCCGGATCATCATCCCCACGCCCAGCAATGACCCAGCCGCCTGAACGAATGTCCAAAGCATGAAAGGCCAGCTTGGGGCCACCCAGCCCCGCAAGAGAAATCCATCCGGCCCGGTCGGGCTGACAAGGGGAACAAGCACCAGAATGATCATTCCAAGGGCGCCAAACACTCCAAGAACACCAAAAAACCCGGCCACCAGCGTTTCCGCGCTTTCATCCGGGCACCATTGCCGTGTCGCGACGTTACCCAGCGCATAGAGCGCGCCCGCCACAACCGGCAGGATCGCGGCAGCCGATGCCCCCGACATCGCTTCCGGGCCAAGCACCAGAATGACCCCGACAAAGCCAATGGCAACCGCCAGTATCCGCACCGGACCGATGACGTGGCCATAGGCGAAACGCGAGATCAGCAGCACAAAAATCGGCGCGGTAAACAGCCCCGCCGCAACAATGGCCACCGGCAGAAATGCCAGAGCTCCGAAGTAGATCACCATCGCCAGCCCATGGATCAGGCTGCGCGCCACCACCGCCCGGACATTGACCGGGCGCAAGCGCAACCCCAGCAAGGGTGCCGCCACACCCAGAAGCACCATGGCCATCGATGTCCGGATGAAGTGGAACTGCCAAAGCCCGTGGTCCTGCGCGATCACCCGCACATAATTGTCGGTGAACCCGATCAACAATGCATAGCCGCAGATCAGCCCTGCGGCAGCAAGCGTGCGGTCATGGCGGGCCGGGGGCATGACATGCTCCTTATATCTGCCCGATATGAAATCGCTCGCCACTCCTCTGGCGCGTCCAAAAGCGACATGCCCTGCATATTCCGGGGCCGGGCTGGCGTTGAGCGGATCTGAAGGCGGGTGATTGTGGCCCGAACAGCCTTCGTTTAGGGTTGAAGGCATGACAGCCAAAGCACCGCGCGCCGTTACGGCTTTGAAAAAATACTCCCGGCTGGAAAGCAACGGGCTGTGGCGCGACAGCCCGATGGCGCAACGCCGAGAGGTCATTGTGGCCTTTCGCGAGGCCACTTTGGTTCTGTCTGATCCCAAAAGCGGCTCTGCCCTGAGCCATTGGTCACTGCCAGCCATCGAGCGGCTGAATCCCGGCGAAATCCCGGCTGTTTTCGCGCCCGGCACCGAGGCGATAGAGACGCTCGAACTGGACGACCGCGACATGATTTCCGCGTTGGAAACGGTGCGCAACGCAGTCGCCGGGCAAGGGCCGAAGCCTGGTCGATTGCGTGGGTTTCTACTGGGGTCAGGCACGCTTTTGGTGCTTGGGCTGGGGGCTTTCTGGGTCCCGGATACATTGGTGCGGCACACGGCATCGGTTTTGCCGGCCGCAACGCGTGCCGCGATCGGTCAGGCTGCGTTGGCCGATGTGCAGCGGCTGACAGGATCGCCCTGCGCCAGCCCCTTGGGCAGCTTTGCCCTGACGGCTCTGGCCGATGACCTGTTCGGCCCACACCGGGCCCAGATCCTGATCCTGCGGGAAGGGGTGGCACAATCGGCACATCTGCCCGGCGGCATCATTCTGATCGGGCGCAGAATGATCGAGGATGTGGGTGGCCCCGAAGTTCTGGCCGGTCTTGCCCTGATGGAGCGGTTGCGGGCAGAGGAACGTGATCCGATCTTGCCGGTGCTGGAACATGCGGGGCTGACCGCAACATTCCGGTTGCTGACATCCGGCGTTTTGCCCGACTCCGCGATGGCGGGATACGGAGAGGTGCTGCTGCACAAAAAGGGCGTGTCAGTGCCGGACGCCAAGGTGCTTGCCCGCTTCAAAGAGGCGGGGGTCGCAACTTCGCCCTATGCCTATGCGATGGACCCGACAGGAGAAACAACGATCTCTCTCATCGAGGCCGACCCGTTGGCCGGGTTTGTGCCAGAGCCATTGATGGCCGATGGTGAGTGGGTCAGTCTGCAAGACAACTGTTCATCGAATTGAAAAGGCCCCCGATCCTGCAATCAGGGGCCTTTTTGATTCAATCAGGTGTCTAGCGGATAAACGCGTCGCCAAATCCGGCACGCCGCGCCGCAGACAGCGCCACCTGCGCCTCGGCGCGTGACCCGAACGGTCCGGCCAAGACAACCTGCATGGGTTTTCCGCCCTTTGATGTTTTCGAACGCGCCACGGGCAATCCCAATCGGGACAAACGTGATGAGGCCCCATCGGCGTTCGAAGGTTGGCCGAAGGTTCCGACCTGCACATAGCTGCGCCCGGCTGTCCCCTGCGGCCTTGGCGCGGACGGTTCCGATTTCGATGACGCATAGACCTTGCGGACAACGACCCGCTTGCCCTTTTCCTTCGCCACATCAGCAACCAACCGCGACGGCACCTCGCGCGTCCAGACCTGATCCTGCTGCGCCCAGCCCTCACGGGTGCCCTTGGCGCGGTTCGGGTTCAGCCGGTCGTCGGTAAAGGCCTTCTTGTAGCCTTTCGGCACCGCGAACTGATCCTGAGACGAAACCGAAATCCGCTGCTTTTGCCGCGTGGCGACATGCTGTGCCGGATCTGGCCCTTCCAGATACCCCGAAGGTGCAACGGCCGCCGCGCCCTCAAGCAGACGAGGCGCGCGGGCATTGGCAATATCGCCGTCGCCACGCGTGCACAGCACAATGCTTCCGCCATTGTGCAACCGAAAACGCTCTGCAACCGGCGCATTGGAATAGCATCCGATCTTGCCAGTGCCCCCGGTGGTCGCAACACGTTCCGCAGGCTGCCGACGTGGAACTTCAGCCTTGGGCTTTTGCGCCACCCGTGGGGCCGGCGCGACGACGACCGGCGCGGGCACATAAAGCGACGGTGCCACCGTTTGCGGCACGTGCGTGCTGCGGATGCGGGGCGGCGTGGTTGTGCTTGCAACAGTGTCCAGCGGGCGCCTGCCCACCGGGGTCGGTTCCGGTGCCGGCGTCACCCGCGCAGGGGCCGGAGCCGCTCTGGGCGCAGGCTCGGCTATGGCAACCTGATTGTTCCCGAACGTGGGCGGATACCCACACAACGCGGCGCGGTTGCGACTGACACGCGGCACCCAATTGGTCCGCCCGGACACACCGGCGCGCAAAAACACACAACCGCGGCTGTCAACATATTGCTGTCCGGTAAAGGACGCAGGCGGCAACTCCCGTGGCCCGCCGAAATCTCCACCAGACTGGGCATTGGCAGCACCCAGCCCGGTCACACCTGCCAGAATGGCAGCCGAAACCAACTTCAAAACCATGACTACCCCCAAGTAGCGTATGGGGAATACTGGAATAATATTGTTTCCGAGTAAAGGGCTTAACCCGCTATTTTGTGCCGAACATCCGATCACCCGCATCCCCTAGCCCCGGAACGATATAACCGTGATCATTCAAGTGGCTATCGACCGAAGCTGTCACGATCGGCACATCGGGATGCGCCTCTTGCATCCGCTTGATGCCTTCGGGTGCTGCCAAGAGGCACAGGAAGCGCAGGTTCTTGGCACCATTGTCCTTCAAAAGCTGAACCGCTGCCGCAGATGAATTGCCAGTGGCCAACATGGGATCAACGACGATGCACACCCGGTCTTCCAACTGGGTCGGCACTTTGTAGTAGTATTGCACTGGTTGCAGAGTCTCGGGGTCGCGATACAGCCCCACAAAACCTACCCGCGCCGCGGGGATCAGTTCCAGAATACCGTCCAGCAACCCATTACCCGCCCGCAGGATCGAGATCAGCGCCAGCTTTTTGCCTTCGATCACCGGGGCATCCATCGGCTCCAGCGGGGTGTCGATGCGCTTGGTGGTCATCGGCAATTCGCGCGTGACCTCATATGCCAAAAGCAGACTTATTTCCCGCAAAAGCTGCCGGAAAGACGCGGTGGATGTGTCTTTTTCCCGCATCAGCGTCAGCTTGTGCTGGACCAGCGGATGGGAAACGACGGTCAGATGCTCCAGCATGGGTCAGGTCTCCAGAAGTTTGGCGATGCGTGCGCGTGTATCGGCATCGCAGAAGGCCGCGTCAAGCGCGGTGCGGTTCAGGGTGGCGAAAACGCCGTCATCCCAGTCAAACGCGCGGTTCAGCGCATCAAACTCCTGCGCCATTGTGGTGTGGAAAAACGGCGGGTCATCTGTGCTGACCGTGACCTTGACGCCCCGGTCATACAGTTCGCTGATCGGATGTCTGCGGACATCGGGGTAAAGGCCAAGGGCGATGTTCGATCCGGGACAGACCTCCAGCACGATGCCGCGCTCGGCCAGCTCATCCACCAGCGCAGGGTCCTCGATCGCGCGCACGCCGTGGCCGATCCGTTCCACCCCCAGATCAGTCACCGCATCACGCACAGATTGTGGCCCACCCCACTCCCCGGCATGGGCGGTCAATCGCAGCCCCGCCTCGCGTGCGCAGTCAAAAGACCAGAGGAAGTCTCTCGGCGTCAGCACCTTTTCATCCCCCGCGATGCCGAATCCCACAATCCAGTCGCCTGCCGTATCCGCCGCACAGCGCGCGGTTTCGCGGGCCTTTTCCGGGCCAAAGTGACGGATACAGGTGATGACGCCGCGCAGGGTGATGCCCATCGTGCGCTCGGCCTGCGTGGCGGCTTCGCGGATCGCGTGCAGGTATTCGCGCCAGGCCCCGATATCGCGATTGCCGCAGAAATCTGGGCTGAGGAAGGTTTCACAATAGACAACGCCGCTGGCCGCACTTTCCTCCAGCACGGCAAGGGTCAGGCGGGCATAATCCTCGGGCGTTTTCAACGCGCTCGTGGCGGCCTCATAGACCTTCAGGAAATCCCAGAAATCCTTGTACTGATAATGCCCGTGCGCATCGAATATTCCTGCGATATCAAGCCGCTTTTCCTTCGCCAGCCCCCGGATGAAAGCAGGCGGCGCGGCCCCTTCCAGATGCAGATGCAACTCGACCTTGGGCATCATGGCTCTCGCGTCCTTCTCATTCATCTGTTCACAAATATCCCGGGGGTGCGGGGGCTGGCCCCCGCTTCTGTCGGGTCAAAGAAAACTATCGCCCGGCGCAGCGGCCCGCACCCCCAGATGGGCCGCCACACTTGCGCCCACATCGGCAAAGGCCCGCATGCCAATGGGCCGGATCCCAAGCCCATAGCCGATTACCGGCACCCGTTCGCGGGTATGTTCGGTGCCGCGAAAAGTCGGGTCATTGCCGTGATCGGCGGTAAAGAGGACCAGATCGCCGGGGCCAAGGGTTGCCAGAAACCGGGGCAGGTTGGCATCGAACCATTCCAGCGCGCGGGCATAGCCCGCCACATCGCGCGGATGGCCGTAAAGACTGTCGAATTCGACAAAGTTTGCAAAGGTCAAGGAACCGGGTTCCGCCTGCCCCCCCAACCGGACAAGATGTTCGAAAAGATCAGCGTCAGAAGCGCCCTTGTGCAACTGCCCGATCCCGCGCATCGAAAAGATATCGCCGATCTTGCCGATGGCATGGGTCACGTGGCCCCGCTCGGCCACCCAGTCCAGCAGCGTCGGCGCCGGTGGTGCGATGGCAAAGTCACGGCGGTTCGCGGTGCGTTTGAAATCGCCCACCGTGCCGGTAAAGGGCCGCGCGATGACGCGGCCGACCTTCATGGCATGCAGGGTGGGGGCCAGACCGCCACACAGCTTCAGCAAACGGTCCAAACCGAAGGCGTCTTCATGTGCGGCGATCTGAAACACGGAATCGGCAGAGGTGTAGCAGATCGGCCAGCCGGTCCGCAGATGCTCTGCCCCATGCGCGGTGATGATCGGCACACCCGAGGCGTGGCAGTTGCCCAGAATGCCCCCTGTCCCGGCCAGCCGGCAGACCTCTGCCACCAGATCGGGGGGAAAGGCTGGAACGGTCACCGGAAAATAGGTCCAGTCCCACGGCACCGGCACACCCGCCAGTTCCCAATGCCCTGAGGGCGTATCCTTGCCGCGCGACACTTCGGTCGCGGCGCCCCAAAGCCCGGCAGGCGCAGCACCCAGCCCCGGCGCGTCCACGCCAGAGGCGAGCCGGATCGCGGCCCCAAGCCCCAGCCCGTCCAGCACGGGCATCCGCAAAGGCCCGCTGCGACCCAGATCGGCCCTGCCGTCTGCACAGGCCTGCGCGATATGGGCCAATGTGTTGGCTCCGGCATCACCGAAGTCGGCCGCATCCGGTGCCCCGCCGCACCCAACCGAATCCAGCACCACAAGAAACGCACGCGCCATCAGGTGATCCTTTTCAGCACAAGCGGCCCTTCGTCCAACACCGAAGTGCCAACACGATACGCCGCCTGCACCGCCCGCACCGCCGCGTTTGCGGCATCCTCGGTGGCCGCGTGAACCATTCCCAACGGCACCCCGGCCCCGATCTCCTCGCCCAGACCGATCAGATCCGACAGACCCACAGCCGGATGCACCTTGTCACCTTCGCGCAGTCGCCCGCCGCCCAGATGCACCACGGCATGGCCCAAAGCCTCGCCGTCGATATGTGCGATGAAACCATCGTCCAACGATGGCACCTCGCGCATCACAGGGGCGGCTGGAAGCCGGTCCGGCCAACGCTCGACAAAATCTGCCGGGCCGCCTTGCGCCGCGACCATCCGGCCAAACACCTCGGCCGCCGCGCCAGATTTCAGCGCCTGCGCGATGCGCCCCGCGCCATCCTCGGCATCCGCCACCAACCCGCCAAGCGCAAGCGCCTCGCCGCCCAAAGCGCAGGTCAGATCCCACAGGGCCGCGTTCACGGATGTGCCGGTCAGCGTCTCCATCACCTCGATCACCTCCAGCGCGTTGCCCGCCGCCGTGGCCAAAGGCTGCGACATATCGGTGATCAGCGCCGTGGTCATGCAGCCCGCGCCCTGCGCCGTGCTGACCAGCGCGCGGGCCAGCGTCTCGGCCCTCTCGGACGTTTTCATGAATGCGCCAGAGCCGCATTTGACATCCAGCACCAGCCCCTCCAACCCCGCCGCCAGCTTTTTGGAGAGGATCGACGCGGTGATCAGATCGATGCTTTCCACCGTGCCGCTGACATCGCGGATGGCATACAGCCGCTTGTCGGCGGGGGCCAGATCGGCAGTGGCGGCCACGATGGCGCAGTGCACCCCCTGCATCTGTTTGCGCAGGTGATCTTCGCTCAGCGTGGTGCGAAAGCCGGGGATCGATTCCAGCTTGTCCAGCGTGCCCCCCGTATGCCCCAGACCGCGCCCCGAGATCATCGGCACATAGGCCCCGCACACCGCCAATGCCGGGGCCAACAGCAGCGACACACAATCCCCGATCCCGCCGGTGGAATGCTTGTCAAGCACCGGGCCGGGCAGATCCCAGGCCATCACCCGCCCGGAGTCGCGCATGCCACGGGTCAACGCCACCCGGCCCTCGTCCGACAGCCCGCGCAGCAGCACCGCCATCGCAAAGGCCCCGGCCTGCGCATCGGTCACGGTGCCATTGGCCAACCCGGCGGCAAACCACGTCAGCGCCTCGGCGGGCGGCGTTCCACCATCGCGGATCTGGGCGATGATGCCGCGCGCATCCATCAGGCGCGGTCCATATGGGCGGCGCTGAACACACCGGGCAGCAGATCGCCCACGGTCAGCGTGCGCTGCTTGCCATCGGTGGTGCACAGCGTGACCTTGACCTCTGGCCCCGCAAACTCCGCAATCTTCTGGCGGCACCCGCCGCAGGGCGGCACCGGATCAGGGCTGTCAGCGATCACGAAGATCTCGGCAATCCGGGTATCCCCCGCCGCGATCATCGCGGCAATCGCACCCGCCTCGGCGCAGGTGCCTTCGGGGTAGGCCACATTCTCAACATTGCACCCCACATGCACCGCGCCGGTGGTGCTGCGCAGCGCAGCCCCCACGGCAAACCGGGAATAGGGCGCATAGGCGCGCAGGCGCACATCGGTTGCAGCTTGCAAAAGGGTCATCTTGGGCCTTTGTTATTGACCAATTGGTCGGGAATTGTGAGCCTGCCGCCGGCAAAGCGCAAGGGTCACAGATGCGTGGTGGCAGGATTGCCCGGAAGCGACACCTCCAGCAACGCCAGATCGGCGGTGGGCTCGCCATAGCGCGTCGCCAAGCCCGGCGGAATGACAAAGGCATCACCGGGCGACAGGCGGAACGGCTCTTTGCCTTCGCCCTCCAGCGTCATCTCCCCCGCCATCACAAAGGTGAACAGGATGTCGCCATGATGTGTGGCCCAAGGCGCCGCTGACCCATCGGGCCGCAGCACCATCACGCTGGCCACACCCTTGGTGTTGTCGTTGATCGTCGTATCCCGCGCCGCAAACCCCGGCAGGCGGCACGGCACAAACACCCCGTCGCTGCCCCGGTTGAACACAAACCGCTGCCCCTGCCAGTCCCGGTCCGGGCGCAGGTGCGGGGTGGGAAGGGTCATCACATGATCAATCTCGGTTACATGCTCGGCGGGCACACCGATTTCGATCACCTCGATCCCGTCCGATGCCTCCAGCACCCGGTGGCGGATTTCGGGCGGCTGGATGAAGCAATCCCCCGCGTGCAGGCGGATCGGCCCGCCCTGATCTTCATAGACCACATCCACCCAGCCCTTGATGCAAAAGATCAGCTGGAACCCCACCCGGTGGAAATGCACCATATCGGGCACCGGGCCGCCATCGGGAATACGGATATGGCTGGCAATCATCGCGCCCCCAAGGCGGCTTGGCACCAGATCACGGTAATGCATCCCGGCGCGCCCGATGACCCACGGCGCCTGATCGGCCAGACGGCGCACCACAAAGGCGTGCTCGGTCTGCGGCAGAGCCAGCGGCGGATTCAGATCGTCAATCTCCACCCGCGTGCCATTTGGCGCGGTCAGGGTGCGTTGCCCCCCGGCAAAGCCTTCGGGGCTTTCGGTCAGGATGCGCAAGGTGCCCGGTGCCTCGACCGCCCCTTTCTGGATGCGCAACCGCAAGCCATGGCCCGACAGCACCGCCACCTCCGGATCGTCGGCGGGATAGATCATATCCAGCCGCATCCCCAGCACGCGTGTATAGAACGGCAGGTCATCGCGCAGTTCCTGCGTGGGAAGGCGGATTTCGGCGCGCGTCTCTGTCATGGATTTCCCCGGAATTTGCAGCCATGCTGGGCCGGGACTGCGAAATATGCAAGCCGGGGCGTCACTGGTGGCGCTATCACCCGGTTGGCGGATCAGAATAAATGGTTTAAGGCTAAACCAAATTTTTCGGGAGGCGAAAATGGAAGAAGTGCGTCAGGACAACGCCCGTCAGGCGGCGCTGGATTATCACGAATTCCCCAAACCGGGAAAGCTGGAGATCCGCGCGACCAAGCCGCTTGCAAACGGGCGCGACCTGTCCCGCGCCTATTCCCCTGGCGTGGCCGAGGCCTGCCTGGAGATCAAGGCCGACCCTTCCACCGCCTCGCGCTACACCTCGCGCGGCAACCTTGTGGCGGTGGTCTCGAACGGCACCGCCGTGCTGGGCCTCGGAAACATTGGCGCCTTGGCGTCAAAGCCGGTGATGGAGGGCAAGGCGGTTCTGTTCAAGAAATTCGCCAACATCGACTGTTTCGACATCGAGGTGAACGAATCCGACCCCGAAAAGCTGGCCGCCATCGTCTGTGCGCTGGAGCCGACCTTTGGCGCGATCAATCTGGAGGACATCAAATCCCCCGATTGTTTCATCGTTGAACGGTTGTGCCGCGAACGGATGAACATTCCGGTGTTCCACGACGACCAGCACGGCACCGCCATTGTGGTGGGGGCTGCGGCCACCAATGCAATGATCGTTGCGGGCAAGTCGTTTGACACGATCAAGGTGGTGTCGACCGGCGGGGGCGCGGCAGGAATTGCCTGTCTTGAGATGCTGGTGAAGCTGGGGGTGCGGCGCGAGAACATCTGGCTTTGCGATCTGGACGGGCTGGTTTACCACGGCCGGACCACCGACATGACCCCGCAAAAGGCGGCTTTTGCGCAGGGCAACGCGGCGGCGAAGTTGGCCGATGTGATCACCGGGGCCGATCTGTTCCTCGGCCTTTCCGGGCCCGGCGTGCTGACGCAGGATATGGTCGCCAGCATGGCCCCAAAGCCGATCATCTTTGCGCTGGCCAATCCAACACCCGAAATCCTGCCCGATCTGGTGCGGGCGGTGGCCCCCGGCGCGATCATGGCCACGGGCCGATCTGATTTTCCCAATCAGGTGAACAACGTGCTGTGCTTCCCCTTCATCTTCCGCGGCGCGCTGGATGTGGGGGCAACCACGATCAACGACGAAATGAAAATCGCCTGCATCGAAGGCATCGCCGCCCTTGCCCGCGCCACCACCAGTGCCGAAGCCGCAGCGGCCTATAGTGGGGAAAAGCTGTCCTTCGGCGCAGATTACCTGATCCCCAAACCCTTTGATCCCCGGCTTATGGGCGTTGTCGCCAGCGCCGTGGCCCGCGCGGCGATGGAAACCGGCGTGGCAACCCGCCCGCTGGACAACCTTGACGCCTATAAAACCGCGCTCGATGGATCGGTGTTCAAGTCCGCCATGCTGATGCGCCCGGTGTTCGAGGCGGCGCGACAGGCCGAGCGCACAATCGTCTTTGCCGAGGGCGAAGATGAACGCGTGCTGCGCACCGCCAACGCGATGCTGGAGGAAACCACCGACCTGCCGATCCTGATCGGCCGTCCCGAGGTGGTGGAGGCGCGGTGCGAACGGGCCGGCCTGCCGATCCGGCCGGGCAAGGATTTCCACCTGGTGAACCCGGAAAATGATCCGCGCTACCGCGATTACTGGGGCACCTATGCCGAGTTGATGGCGCGGCGCGGCGTGTCTCCTGATATTGCGCGGGCGATCATGCGGACCAACACCACCGCAATTGCCGCCGTGATGGTGCATCGTGGCGAGGCTGACAGCATGATCTGCGGCACCTTCGGGCAATACCTCTGGCATCTGGGTTATGTCAGGCAGGTGCTGGCGCGCGGTGGCTTGCAGCCGGTCGGGGCGCTGTCGATGATGATCCTGGAAGATGGCCCCCTGTTCATCGCCGACACCCATGTGAACGCCGAGCCGACACCGGAACAGATCACGCAAACGGTGCTGGGGGCCGCGCGGCATGTCCGGCGCTTCGGGCTGACGCCCAAGGTGGCGCTGTGCACGCAAAGCCAGTTCGGCAACATGGAGAACGACAAGGCCCATCGAATGCGGGCAGCGTTGGAGCTGCTGGATCAGCGCGAGCCGGATTTCGCCTACGAGGGCGAGATGAATGTCGACTCGGCACTGGATCAGGGCCTGCGCGACCGGCTGTTGCCAGGGGCACGGTTCGAAGGCGCGGCCAATGTGCTGGTCTTTGCCTCTGCAGATGCGGCGTCGGGGGTGCGCAACATCCTGAAAATGAAGGCGGGCGGGCTGGAGGTCGGGCCGATCCTGATGGGGATGGGCAACAAGGCCCACATCGTGAATCCGTCGATCACGGCGCGGGGCTTGCTGAACGTATCGGCCATCGCAGGCACGCCGGTAGCACATTACGGCTGAGCTTGGTTTCCCCTCGACCAACCTCGGGGGGAAACGGGTTTCGGCATCTCTTTGGCCACCCCTTGTTTACGGGGTCTTGATCACTGACCGGGCGATCCCTGCGCCCGGTGGCCTTCTGTCCAAGCTCACCCGCAGCGCAGCGAACAAGGCCGTCTGACGCAAGAAAAGAGCCTGGGGGATTCGCAGTGCTGAAATTTGCAAACTCAAGCGGCATTCGCGTTTTTCTTAGCTTTTTGCTGTAATTTGCAATAATTTGCAGTGAGATCGATCCGAATTATGCAAATATTTTGCCGCATCCCGACATTGTCTGGCGGTAACATCGTTGCGTGGTCTGCTGCCGATGCCGTAACACAGCGCCCAAGCGTTGGGAGGAGGCGCCGTTCATGGGATATTACGACATCTACGCAAAGTGGCAGGCCAACCCCGAAGGATTCTGGATGGACGCGGCGGGGGCCATCGACTGGACCCGCAAGCCAACCCGCGCCCTGAACGATGATCACGCCCCGCTTTATGAATGGTTCACTGACGGCATGGTGAACACCTGCTGGAACGCGGTGGACCGGCATGTGCTGGCCGGGCGCGCCAAGCAGCCCGCCATCATCCACGACAGCCCGGTCACGGGCACCAAACATGTCATCACCTACGGCGAATTGCTGGACAGGGTGTCACGGCTGGCAGGGGCGCTTGCGGCCAAGGGCATCACCAAGGGCGACCGGGTGATCATCTATATGCCGATGGTCCCCGAAGCGCTGGAGGCAATGCTGGCCTGCGCCCGGCTGGGGGCGATCCATTCGGTGGTCTTCGGCGGCTTTGCCGCGGCCGAGCTGGCCGTGCGGATTGATGACTGCAAGCCAAAGGCGATCATCGCGGCCAGTTGCGGTGTGGAACCGTCGCGCGTGGTGCATTACAAACCCCTGCTGGACGGCGCGATCGACATTGCCGGCCACAAGCCCGATTTCTGCGTGATCCTGCAACGCGAACAGGAAGTCGCCAAGCTGACCCCAGGCCGCGATGTGGCTTGGCACACGTTCCAGTATGGCGTGGAACCCGTGGATTGCGTGCCGGTCGAAGGCAATCATCCGGCCTATATCCTATATACCTCTGGCACCACCGGCGCGCCAAAGGGTGTGGTGCGCCCCACCGGCGGGCATCTGGTGGCCCTGAACTGGACAATGCGCGCGATCTATAATTGCGGTGTGGGCGATGTGTTTTGGGCGGCATCCGATGTGGGCTGGGTCGTAGGCCACAGCTACATCTGCTACGCGCCGCTGATCGCAGGCTGCACGACAATCGTGTTCGAGGGCAAGCCGGTGGGCACGCCGGATGCGGGCACATTCTGGCGGGTGATCGAAGAGCACAAGGTGAAGACATTCTTCACCGCCCCCACCGCGTTGCGCGCCATCAAGCGCGATGACCCCGAAGGGGCGTTGATCAAAGATTACGACACCTCCAACATGCAGGCGCTGTTTCTGGCGGGGGAACGCGCCGATCCCGACACGGTGGACTGGGCGGGGCGCCACCTGAACGTGCCGGTGATCGATCACTGGTGGCAGACCGAAACCGGCTTTGCCATCGCGGCCAACCCGATGGGTCTTGGACTGCTGCCGATAAAGGTCGGCAGCCCGGCAGTGCCAATGCCCGGCTATGACGTGCGGGTGCTCGATGAGGGCGGGCACGAAACCACGCCCGGCACCTTGGGCGCCATCGCCATCAAACTGCCCCTGCCGCCCGGCACCCTGCCGACCCTGTGGAACGCCGAAGATCGGTTCAGGAAATCTTATCTGGCGCATTTCCCCGGCTTTTATGAAACAGGCGACGCGGGGTATGTCGATGCGGATGGCTATCTTTACATCATGGCGCGCACCGATGATGTGATCAATGTGGCGGGCCACCGGCTATCGACCGGCGCGATGGAGGAGGTGCTGGCCGGACACAAGGACGTGGCGGAATGTGCCGTGATCGGCGTGGCCGATGCGTTGAAAGGCCAGTCACCGTTGGGCTTTTTGTGCCTGAACAAGGGCGCGGACCGCGACGCTGCAGAGGTCGTGGCAGAATGTGTGCGGCTGATGCGCGACAAGATCGGGCCCGTGGCCGATTTCAAGCGCGCCGTTGTGGTGGACCGCCTGCCAAAGACCCGATCCGGCAAGATCCTGCGGGCAACAATGGTCAATATCGCCGATGGCAAGACATGGAAAATGCCTGCCACGATCGATGATCCGGCCATTCTGGATGAGATCAGGGCAGCGCTGCAAGGCATCGGATTGGCGAAGGAGTGAGTCCCGACCAGACCAGAACCGCAATGCCGCTGGACAGGCGCAAGCCATGCGCTAGACTCGCGCTATGGTTGACCCGCTTGGAATGATTTTGTCCGATCCGTCCGCGCAGTTGAAACACCTGCGACAGGCCCTTGATCGGATTGCCGGCAGTGCCCTGCCTGCCGCCGCGCGTCTGGCTCTGGCCGAAGCGCAAGTGGCGCATTCCGAACTCGAAGAGATGCTTGTCGGGTCCGGTGCACCTGTGAACCGCTCGGTTTTTGAATCCTTGCTTGCCATGGCGGGCCCTGACATTGCGCAGGAACTGATCGTGCAGATGGCAGCCGATCTGCGGGCCGTATCGATCGCTTTGGCGCAAGGTCTGGCAACGACCGACCATGCCAGGATCAGGGCGCAGACCCATGTGTTGGTGGCTTTGGCCGGGTCTGCCGGGGCACAGGGGCTTGAACAGGGCGCGCAGGCGCTGAACACTGCCGCCCAGGACGCAGACGACGCCCGGATCACCGAACTGGGGCCGATCATTCTGGCCGGTCTGGGCGCGCTGATTGTGTTTGTCGAAAGCGTGGGCGCGGACAAAGGCGCGCACAGATGACCAAAACCGCAGCCCCTCTGCTTCTGATCGAAGATACGCCATCGCTGCAAATGGTGTATCGTTCGGTCTTGCAAACAGCCGGTCACACGGTAGAGGCGGCATCGACTGCGGCCGAAGGTCTGCGCCTGTTTCAGGAAACCGGCGCCGTGACAGTCCTTCTGGATCTGATGCTGCCAGACCGCGACGGGCTGGCCCTGATGCGCGACATGCTGGCATTGCGCCCCGAGGCGCGGATCGTGGTAATCACCGCCAATGCCAGCATCAACCGCGCGGTCGAAGCCATGCGGGCAGGCGCGCATGATTTTCTGGTCAAGCCTTTCGACGAAGCCCGGTTTCTGGCGGCCGTCGCAAACGCGGGCGGGGTGGCTTCTGCGCCGCCGAAAACCACAGCAAAGCGGGCCATCCCGGCTGAACCCGATGTGGTCGGAGAGGTGTTCATCGGTTCCTCTGCAACCATGCGCCGGGTGCAGGACACCATCCGGTCGGTCGCCGGCTCTATGGCAACGGTATTCATCACCGGCGAAAGTGGCACCGGAAAAGAGCTTTGCGCGCTGGCCGTTCATGCGGGCAGTGCGCGGGCAAACGGGCCGTTCATCGCGCTGAACTGTGGTGCCATTCCACAAGATCTGCTGGAATCCGAGGTGTTCGGCCATATGAAAGGCAGCTTCACCGGGGCGATCTCCGACAAGCCGGGGGCAGCGGCGGCTGCGGATGGGGGCACCTTGTTTCTGGACGAGATCTGCGAGATGGCACCCGCGCTGCAAACAAAGCTCTTGCGGTTCTTGCAAACCTCGACCGTTCAGCCCGTGGGCGCTACACGGCCGCGCAAGGTGAACGTGCGTATCGTTTGTGCCACCAATCGCGATCCGGCCGAAGCCGTGCGCCGGGGCGAATTCCGCGAGGATCTGTATTACCGTTTGTTTGTTGTGCCGATCCACATGCCCGCCTTGCGGGACCGGGGCGATGATGTTGTCGAAATCGCCCAGAACGCGCTCGCGCGGTTCGCGCATGAAGAAGGACGCACCTTCGATGGCTTCGCACCCGAAGTGCTTGCCCTGTTCCGGCGGCTGAAATGGCCGGGAAATGTGCGGCAGGTGTTGAACGTGATCCGCAACATTGTCGTGCTCAATCCGGGGGGCACCGTTACACAGGATATGTTGCCCGCCTCTCTGCACCACGAAGCCACGGCAATGCCAGCGGCAACCGAAACCGCTTCTGAAAACGGGTTGGGTGATCTGATCGGGCGCAGCATGGCCCAGATCGAGCGGTTGGTGATCGAAGAAACCATCGCCCGCAACGGTGGGTCGGTGCCAAAGGCTGCCCGCGTTCTGGAACTGTCGCCGTCCACGATCTATCGCAAGCTGGACGCGTGGGCAGTCAAATCCTGATCCGCAATTTCAGGCAAATTGCTCGACCAGCAGGCGTTCTTCCAGGCCATGGCCGGGGTCGAACAGAATGCGATGCCGGATACCGGGCTCTGATCGGATTTCCACCGACGCCACATTGCGCACCGACCGGCTGTCGGCGTCAGCCATGACGGGGCGTTTGGCAACTTCCAGCACCTCCAATCGCACCACAGCGCTTTTCGGCAACAAGGCCCCATGCCAGCGGCGCGGACGAAAGGCAGCAACCGCGGTCAGCGCCAGCACATCCGACCCGATCGGCAGGATCGGTCCGTGCGCGGAATAGTTGTAAGCGGTCGACCCGGCGGGCGTGCAGAGCATCGCACCGTCACAGACCAGTTCCTGCAACCGCAACTTGCCATCGACATAGATTGATAGTTTGGCGGCCTGTGGCCCTGCCCGCAAGATCGACACCTCGTTGATGGCCAAGGCCTCGACACTGCGGCCATCAGTGGTGGTCGCGCGCATGTGCAGCGGGTTGATCACGGTCTCTTCGGCCTGCGCCAGCCGTTCGTCCAGTGTCTCGCCATCAAATCCGTTCATCAAAAAGCCGACTGTGCCGCGGTTCATGCCATAGACCGGCAGGCCCGCACTTTGGGTATCGTGCAGGGTCTGCAACATGAAACCGTCACCGCCAAGGGCAACCACGACCGAGGCCGAGCCAAGGTCTGCTTGCCCGTAGCGGGCCGTCAACTCGGCAAGGGCCGATTGGGCGGCAGGCATCGAACTGGCACGAAAGGCGATTTTGGGTGTGGGCAAAACGGTTCTCCCTTCTGCACAGTCTTGACGGGCCGCGCGCCAGAACTCAAGCCTTGGACGTCATGCGGCATCCAGCGCAGGTTTCACCGCCACGCCGCTGCAACACAAGACCGGCACCAACCAACGCCGACTGGCGATGCGACAAAGTGGAAGGCGCAAGGCCAGGCCGGTCAGCGATGTCGTTGACCCGAAGCATACCTTTCCCCGCCTGAACCAACAGGCAAAAAAGGAACAATCGGGCCGTATGACCAGGGGCCGCAAGGCCGCAAGGACGGGTCGACAGCAGGAAACAGAGCTGACCATCTTTCCGGTTCTGCAAATGGGTCTGCCTGTCGGGGGTGCCAGATTTCCGGGCCGCGCGCCCTGCCGCGCAGGGCAAATTTCGGCTCCGTGCGAAGATGCGGCGTTTTCCTCCCTTTCCCGACGGCGACGCTTGGTCTAAATGGGCACCATCCCGACCCCCGGATCAGGCAGGAGACGCCCATGAACGCCCCGCACCGTGACAACGGCTTTTTCACCGAAACGCTTGCATCGCGCGACCCCGAGCTGTTCGGGTCGATCACGCAGGAGCTGGGCCGTCAGCGCCACGAGATCGAGCTGATCGCCAGCGAGAACATCGTGAGCCGCGCCGTGATGGAGGCGCAGGGTTCGGTGATGACCAACAAATATGCCGAAGGCTATCCGGGCAAGCGCTACTATGGCGGTTGCCAATATGTCGATATCGCGGAAAATCTGGCGATTGAACGGGCCTGCAAGCTGTTTGGCTGTGGTTTTGCCAATGTGCAGCCGAATTCGGGGTCTCAGGCCAATCAGGGCGTGTTCCAGGCACTGCTGCAACCGGGCGACACCATTCTGGGAATGTCGCTCGATGCGGGTGGTCACCTGACCCATGGTGCCGCGCCGAACCAGTCCGGCAAATGGTTCAACGCGGTGCAATACGGCGTGCGCAAGCAGGATCTGTTGCTGGACTACGATCAGGTCGCGGCACTGGCGACCGAGCACAAGCCGAAGATGATCATCGCGGGCGGGTCCGCCATTCCGCGCATCATCGACTTTGCCCGCATGCGCGAGATTGCCGACTCGGTGGGCGCCTACCTGCTGGTTGACATGGCGCATTTCGCCGGACTGGTGGCGGCAGGGCTCTACCCCTCGCCTTTCCCGCACGCGCATGTGGCGACCACGACCACCCACAAGACCCTGCGCGGGCCGCGTGGCGGCATGATCCTGACCAATGACGAGGCCTTGGCCAAAAAGTTCAACTCGGCCATCTTCCCCGGCATTCAGGGTGGGCCCCTGATGCATGTGATCGCAGGCAAGGCGGTCGCCTTTGGCGAGGCGCTGCGGCCAGAGTTCAAGTCCTATCAGGCGCAGGTGATCAAGAACGCGCAGGCGCTGGCCGATCAGCTGATGCAAGGCGGTCTCGACATCGTCACCGGCGGCACCGACACCCACCTGATGCTGGTCGATCTGCGGCCAAAGGGCGTAAAGGGCAACGCGACCGAAAAGGCGCTGGGCCGGGCGCATATCACCTGCAACAAGAACGGCATCCCGTTTGACACCGAAAAGCCCACGATCACCTCTGGCGTGCGTCTTGGCACACCCGCAGGCACCACGCGCGGCTTCGGCGAGGCCGAATTCCGCCAGATCGGGGCTTGGATCACAGAGGTTGTCGACGGGCTGGCCGCACATGGCGAAGACGGCAATGCCGCGGTGGAAGACCGGGTGAAAGCCGAGATCGAGGCGCTGTGCAAGCGGTTCCCGATTTATCCGGATCTGTGATCACACCCGGTTTTGAACTGGGCCGCTCATCTTTCCCGGCGGTCCTTTTCGCAGATGACACTGCGACAAAGGACCGTCACGGGGCGACCAACCCGCTGTAAACCGTGTCAGAACCGTCCTTGCAGCCGCTGGACCATCAGAACAACGCCCCCGACCACCAACAATCCCACAACCACGGTGGCAAAGATGCGCGCAACGGTGCGCAACACGGCCGACCCTGCGCGCTGCGCCGACAGATGGCGCAGGCAGATATCGTAACAGGCAGCAACGCGGCTCTGGTCGATCTGCACCAGAAGTTTCGGGTTCTGCGCCCTCTCAGCCAGATCAGCCAGCTCCCTTGCCGCCGCCCGCACGCCCCGCGGCAACCCCCTGCCCCCGCGCCGCAGCTTTTCAGCCAGACCGTTGCCGCGGATACCAAGGCGTTGTTCCATCAAACCGGCAACCCGGTCGGCCATTTGCTGGATTGTGATTGCACTCATGACCTTGCACCTTTTTGCCAAAGATTAGGCTGGCGCAGCGAAATCCTCAACTGCTCTGGCACGATGGCTGAACAGGCGGTAAAGAGGTGGCATGCTTGCCACGATCCATCACCCCGCCGCCACTCCGACCGAAGCTCCGCCGCTGGTCATTGCCCATGGGCTTTATGGCTCGGCCCGCAATTGGGGTGTGATCGCACGGCGGCTGGCCGATGTGCGTGATGTGGTCGCGGTGGATCTGCGCAACCATGGCGAAAGCCCCCATCTGCCGCAACATGGTTACCCAGAGATGGCGGCCGATCTGGCCGAAGTGATCCGCAACCTTGGTGGTCCGGTGGATCTGCTGGGCCATTCGATGGGGGGCAAGGCTGCGATGCAGCTTGCGCTGACCGATGGCGCGCTGATCCGACGGCTTGTCGTGGCCGATATTGCCCCCGTGGCCTACGGCCACGACCAATCCCACCATGCCCAGGCCATGCGGGCGCTGGACCTGACCGGGATCACCACGCGTGGCGATGCCGACCGACAGCTGGCGGCAGCGGTGGAAGATCCCAGCCTGCGGGCGTTTTTCCTGCAATCACTGGATCTGAAGGCACCGGGCGGACCGCGCTGGCGGCTGAACCTTGATGTTTTGGAATCCGAGATGGGCAAGATCGTCGGCTGGCCGGACACAACCGGCAGATTTGAAGGCCCTGCGCTGTTCCTGACGGGGGCCGACAGCCATTATGTCAAGCCCGAGTATCGTGATACCATTCGCGCCCTGTTCCCCGCAGCACGCTTCGCTAAAATTCCCGGCACCAGCCACTGGCTGCACGCCGAAAAGCCGCGCGAGTTTGAAGAGACGCTGCGGGTGTTTCTGACGACCTGACCCCGCCGGCCTTGGCTCAAACCAGTTGTCGGGCGACAAGCCAGCTGACCGGGATCGCGCAAACAAAACCAATGATTGCGCCGATCACAATCGGATACAGGGCCGTCTGCCCCGTTGTCAGCGCTATGATGACGCCAACCCCCATCAGCGATGGCGCGATGATCGAGAAAAGCAGGGCTGTCAGGCGGGTCATATCGGCCTCTGGTGCTGGAGCGTTTCCGAACGAGTCGCAGCGATTGGTCCTGCCCGCCTTGACCAAGATCAAACAAGCAAGTTTTGTTATCCTGTGACAATTATTGAATCACTGCGGAACCGGGGCGTGTCGCGTGGGTTGACCCGGCAGATCGACCCAAGCAGGGCACCAACAGGGCGGGTGCCGTCGCCCTGTTGTGGGGGACCGCGAAGGTCAAAACACGTCAATCCGGGGACTTTGACCACCATGAAGATCTTTCACTGCCAATGTTGTGGCCAGATCCTTTACTTTGAAAACACCGTTTGTCTGCAATGCGGCAGCACTCTTGGCTATTTACCTGAAAAAGACCGCATGCTGGCGGTGCAGGCCGACGGCCCGGTCTGGTATGCCCTGCCCGGTGCGCAGGAAAGCCCTGATCCGGGCCCTTTGCGCTTTTGTCGCAACTGGGAACGCAGCGCCTGCAACTGGATGTATGCCTCTGACACACAGGGTCAGTCAGGGTTTTGTCTGGCATGTCAGCACAACCAAACCGTGCCGGACCTGTCGACACCCGATCACGTCAGATTGTGGACCAGCATGGAAGCCGCGAAACGTCGGCTTGTGTACTCGATCCTGCGCCTGAACCTGCCGCGTCCCCTGCCCGGATCGGGCCACCCCGAACCATTGGTTTTCGAGTTTCTGGCCGATGACACCGCCAGCCCCGACCCGGTGCTGACAGGCCACTCTGACGGTGTGATCACCATTGCCCTGATCGAGGCCGATGATGCAGCCCGCGAACAACGCCGCAGCCAGATGAGCGAGGCTTACCGCACGCTGCTGGGGCATTTCAGGCATGAGGTCGGGCACTATTATTGGGACATTCTGGTGCGCGACGGCGATGCACTGGACGCGTTCCGCGATCTGTTCGGTGACGAGCGGGCCGATTACGCCGAAGCCATGAAGCACCATTACGCCATGGGCGCGGCCGAAGGGTGGGAAAACCGCTTTGTATCGGCCTATGCCACCATGCACCCGTGGGAGGACTGGGCCGAAACCTGGGCGCATTATCTGCATATGGTGGATACGTTGGAAACGGCTGGCGCCTTGGGTCTGACGCTGGATGCCGGTGCAGACCTGTCTGTGCGCCATCCGGTTGATCCCTACCAACGCATCCCGTCCGATCAGTTGATCAAGACATGGGTTCCGCTGACCCTTGCGCTGAACAGCCTGAACAGATCCATGGGACAAAAGGACCTTTACCCCTTCTCCCTGCCATCCGCTGTGCAGTCAAAACTTGCGTTCGTGCATGATCTGGTCAGCCACTGTCGGGCGGAACCAACCGGGGCTTTGCCGGGTTGAACCGCGCGACAGACCTTACCTTGGCGGGAGCCTTCCTGATGCGTGAACCCATCTGCGTGCTGGCCAATGACGGGGCCGGCAAGAAAGCTGCCGCACGGATCGATCTGCTGACCGCCCCCTTGCGCGCGGCCGGCCTGACCCACGAGGTGCGGGTGATCCACAAGGGCGCGCAGATTCCCGCCGCCGCAAAACAGGCCCGCGCAGACGGCTTTGCCACGGTCATTGCCGCGGGTGGCGATGGCACGATCTGCAGTGTCGCAACCGAACTGCTGGGGTCGGGCATTGCACTGGGCATCTTGCCGCTGGGCACCTTCAATTTTTTTGCCCGCAGTCTGGGCCTTGAAAACACGCCAGAAGCCGCGATGGACCAGCTTTTGTCCGGCGCAGAAACCAGAGTCGCTGCGGGCGAGGTGAACGGCAAACTGTTTCTGAACAACGCCAGCCTGGGCCTGTATCCAGCCCTCTTGGAACGGCGCGAGGCAGCATATGCCACATGGGGGCGCTCCCGGATTGCCGCCTATTGGTCGGCAGTGCGCACGCTGACCACCTATGACCGGCCCAGCAGGATGACGCTGACCGTGGATGGAACGGTGCAGGTAAGACGCTCGCCCATGGTGTTCATCGCGCAAAACGCCTATCAGTTGGAAAGATTTGGCATGCAGGAAGGTGTAGATCTGATCAGATCGGGCAAGCTCGCTGTCTACATCGCGCCCGAGTTGCGGCGCTGGCAACTGCTGGGGTTTGCGCTGCGAATGGTGGTGCGGGTCGCGCGACCCTATCGCGACTTCACCCTCCTGAGCACCGAATCGCTTCAGATCGAAACGCGCAGCCGCCGCCGTGTCATCGCCCGAGATGGCGAACGTGAAAGCATGACCGCCCCCTTCACCTTTCGCCGCCTGCCAGATGCGCTGACCGTGATCGTGCCGCAGCCTGTGCCGGACGGGGCGGGTTAGATGGGGCGTCTGCTGCATCTGTCGGATCTGCATTTCGGAACCGAGCGTGCCGGGCTGATCAACCCTCTGATTGCCCTGGCGCATCGGTTGCGACCCGATGCTGTGGTGATCTCCGGCGATCTGACCCAGCGCGCCTTGGCCCCGCAATTCGCGGCAGCGGCGGATCTGATGGCGCGATTGCCCCAGCCGCTGCTGTGCATCCCCGGCAACCACGACGTGCCGATGTACAACCCACTGGCCCGCATGCTCTGGCCCTGGCGCGGGTATCGCGCGGTGGCGGGGCCGGATCTGGAGCCGGTGGTGGAGACGCCCGACCTGCTGGTGGTGGGGGTGAACACCACCGATCCCTACGTCTGGCAACGCGGGGTGTTGCGGCCCGCGTCCCTGCGCAATGTGGCAAAGGTGTTTGCAGCGGCACGCCCCGGCCAACTCAGGGTGGCAACCCTGCATCATCCGCTGACCACACCCCCCGCCACCGGCAAGACCCCGATGAAGGGCGCCGATGCGGGGGCCGAGGCCCTTGCCCGCGCCGGGGCCGATGTGGTGCTCAGCGGCCACCTCCACCTCTGGGCCGCCACCCCCTTCGCCCTGCGCAAAGGGGCGCGATCGATGCTCTGCGTGCAGGCGGGCACCACCCTGTCGTCGCGGCTGCGGGGCGAGGACAACGACCTGAACGTGATCGACTTCGATCAGGGTCTGGTCACGGTGACACGGTGGCGGACGGTCGGGGATGCGCTGGACTACACGCCAGACAACGTGACGCGGTATCAGCAGGATTGCGCGGATATGGGGTGGGGGAGGCAGGGGGAGATTTAAAGGCTTGTCGCTTTGAGCCCTTTGCGCTCATTTCCTAAGAGGCTTACTATTGCCTAATGAGCACCAATTATCCCGTCTTCATCCATCGTATCTGCGTCTCCAATTCTGACTCGCTTCATAGGTCAGGATCGGAGATTTTTCCCTACTGGAGTTTCACCAAGACGACCATTTCGATCTGCGCCTTGCGGATGGCGCAGGAAGGCAGAATAGATCTAAACAGGCATCTGAATGGTTTCGACTTCTCGCTTCGCCAGTTGTTGGATCACACATCCGGTCTCCCGGACTACTATTCACTTCCAGCCTACCGGATGGCCGTTGAGAAAAATGAAGAACCTTGGCCTTCCGAGGACTTGCGCGAGATCACATTGGCTCAGGGCAGGCTTTTTGCACCGGGGAGAGGTTGGGCTTACTCTAATCTCGGCTACATGCTGGCCCGCGACCTGATCGAACAGGTCGCGGGGCAACCTTTTGCCGATCTTGTCAGGCAGATGATCTGCGCGCCGCTCGGCCTCGACAGTGTCAAGCTTGCCGAAACAAGAAGCGATTTCGCGCGCCTCCACTGGGCGGGGGCGCAGCGCTACCATCCCGGGTGGGTATACCACGGCTGCCTTACCGGGACTGCCGCCGATGCCGCGGAGCTTTTGCACGCCTTGTTCATGGGCAGGTTGCTCAATTCGTCGATGCTAACTGAGATGCTGATCCGCCACCCGCTTGGCGGTGCCATTGAGGGGCGCCCATGGACAGAGTGTGGCTATGCGCTTGGTCTCATGAGTGGTCGCTGTGGGGATATCGGTCGAATGATTGGGCATTCCGGTGGTGGCCCTTTCTGCGTCAACGCCGTTTACCATTTCCCCGACAGGAAGGTGCCTACCACCATTGCGAGTTTCACCGGCGGGGCAGATGAAGGTGTCGCGGAATTTGCTGCTGTCAAAGCAGTCCACAATAACTGACCGCTTTGTCCCGCAAAGCAGACATTCTATGCATCTCAACCCTTCCCCACACCGCCCTGCACAAACTCCACAATCTCCGCCGCTGGCCGTGCCCCCGCCAACCGCGCCACCTCGCGCCCCCGGTGATACAGGATCAGCGCCGGGATGCCGCGGATGCCTGCGCGTTGCGAGATGCTTGGGTGGTCTTCGGTGTTCAGCTTCGCCAGCCGGGCGTGGGGGGTCAGCGCCTTGGCGGCTTTGGCGAATTCCGGGGCCATCATGCGGCAGGGGCCGCACCATGGCGCCCAGTAGTCGACCAGCAGCGGCAGGTCGTCGTTTCGGGTGGCCTTGTCATGGCTGGTGTCGTCCAGCTCCATCACCTTGTCCGATACCAACACCGCGCCGCAGCTGCCGCATTTGGGGCGGTCCCCGGCGCGGGTGGCGGGGATGCGGTTGATCTGGCCACAGGTGGTGCAGGCAAGTCTAAGGCTGTCGGTCATCTTGCTTCACCATATTCATCCGAATGAATATATTGGTGCGCAGCGCCGCCGTTCAAGGGGGTTGGATCCGGGGGGCTCAGAGAAGATCCTCCTCCTCACCCGTCACGTCCACCCCCATCGCCTCCAGCCCGGCTTCGAGGTTTTCGGCCAGGTGCGGCATGCCGGTCAGATAGGTGGCGGTGGGCGTGGTGGCTTGCGTAAAGGCAGTGTTCAGCGCCTCGGCGAAATCCTCCGGCTCGAACGCGCCGCGCCCGACCCAGGCAAGGGCGGTCAGATGGGCTTTTTCATCCTCGTTCAGATTGTCGATGAAGGCGTGCAACTCTGCTGCTGCAACCGGGCCTTCGCGGTGCTGGAAAATGATCTGAACAACTTTGGATGCGCTGATCTGCAACATGGCCAATCCTCCTGCGCCCATGCTGCGCCGATGTGGGGCCATGTGCAAGGTCAGCGCGCAGAACCCCGCCCGGAAACCGGGTGCCGCGCGCGCCTGTCACCTCAGGCGCACGCGTCATGCTCTTTGCCATACGTCAGCCATACGTCGATCCTACGCGGATCACTCCGCCGCTTGCGCGTAGCTTTCCACCGGCGGACAGGTGCAGATCAGGTTGCGGTCGCCATACACATTGTCCACCCGGCCGATGGGCGGCCAGTATTTATCCACCCGGAACGCACCGGGCGGAAAGCACCCGGCCTCGCGGCTGTATTTGCGATCCCAGTCCGCCACCAGATCGTTGACGGTATGCGGCGCGTGGCGCAAGGGGCTGTCTTCGCTTGATATTTCGCCATTCTCCACCGCCCGGATCTCCTCGCGGATCGCCAGAAGCGCGGTGATGAAGCGGTCGATTTCGGCCTTGGTCTCGCTCTCGGTCGGCTCCACCATCAGCGTGCCGGACACGGGCCAGGACATCGTCGGCGCATGAAAACCATTGTCGATCAAACGCTTGGCGATGTCATCGACCGTGACGCCCGCTTCGGCAAACGGGCGGGTGTCAAGGATACACTCATGCGCCACGCGGCCCTTGTTGCCCATGAACAGGATCGGATAGGCCCCCGCCAACCGCGCCGCGATATAATTCGCGTTCAGGATCGCCACTCGGGTGGCCTGCGTCAACCCCTCGCCCCCCATCATCAGACAATAGGCCCATGAAATCAGCAGGATAGAGGCAGAGCCATAGGGGGCCGCACTCACCGGCCCCTCGCCACCGCCAAGCTCGTTGTGGCCCGGCAAAAACGGCGCCAGATGCGCGCCCACCCCGATCGGCCCCATGCCGGGACCACCACCGCCATGCGGAATGGCAAAGGTCTTGTGCAGGTTCAGGTGACTGACATCGCCGCCGATTTTCCCCGGCTTCACCAGCCCCACAAGCGCGTTCATGTTCGCGCCGTCGATATAGACCTGCCCCCCGTGATCATGGGTGATCTGGCAGATCTCGCGCACGGTTTCTTCAAACACACCATGGGTAGACGGATAGGTGATCATGCAGGCCGACAGCCGGTCTCCGGCCGCCTGTGCCTTGGCGCGGAAATCCTCCACATCAATGTCACCGTTTGGCGCGGTCTTGACCACCACCACCTCCATCCCCGCCATCTGCGCCGACGCCGGATTGGTGCCATGGGCCGAGGTGGGGATCAGGCAAAGGGTGCGCTGCGCATCCCCACGCGCGCGGTGATAGGCCTGAATGGTCAACAGCCCCGCATATTCGCCCTGCGCGCCGGAATTGGGCTGCATCGACATGGCATCATAGCCGGTGATCTCGCACAGCTTGGCCGCCAGATCGTCGATGGCTTCCTTGTAGCCAAGTGCCTGATCTGCCGAGGCAAACGGGTGCAGGCTGCCAAACTCCGGCCAGGTGATCGGCATCATTTCAGCCGCCGCATTCAGCTTCATGGTGCACGATCCCAGCGGGATCATCGCCCGGTCCAGCGCCAGATCCCGGTCGGACAGGCGGCGCATATAGCGCATCATTTCCGATTCCGCCCGGTTCATGTGGAACACCGGATGGGTCAGGTAATCGGTTTTGCGGAGCATCGTTTCAGGGAAACCCAAGTGCGCGCGGTGCGGCGGCACGCCCTCGATGCCAAAGGCGCGCAGGATGCGGGTCAGCACCCGCTCATCCGTGGTTTCGTCCAACGCGATGCCCACCCGGTCGGTGCCGATCTTGCGAAAGTTCAGCCCCTCGTGCCGGGCAGCGGCAAGGATGCCGGTCTGGCCCACCCCCACCTCAACCGTGATGGTGTCGAAGAACGCCGCGGGGGAGACCTTTGCCCCGGCGGCTTTCAGCGCGCGGGCAAGGCGGTTGGCCCCGAAATGCACCCGTTCGGCAATGGCGCGCAGGCCAAGGGGGCCGTGGAACACGGCATACATCGACGCCATCACCGCCAGCAGCGCCTGCGCAGTGCAGACGTTCGACGTGGCCTTTTCGCGTCGGATATGCTGTTCACGGGTTTGCAGCGACAGGCGGTAGGCCTGATTGCCATGGCTGTCGATCGACACGCCGACGATACGGCCCGGCATCGCGCGCTTCAACGCATCGCGGCAGGACATGAACGCGGCATGCGGGCCACCGTAACCCATCGGCACGCCAAAACGCTGCGCGGAGCCGACGGCAATATCGGCCCCCATCGCGCCGGGTTCTTTCAGCATGCACAGAGCAAGAAGATCGGTCGCCACGATTGCCAAGGCTTTCGCACCATGCAGGGCGGCGATTTGATCTGTGAAATCCGTCACATGGCCATAGGTGCCGGGGTACTGGAAGATCGCAGCGAATACGGCGGACGGGTCCATCCTGGCCGGATCGCCGACGATCACATCAATCCCCAAGGGGGTGGCGCGGGTCTGGATCACGCCGATGGTCTGCGGGTGGCAGTTTCGGTCCACAAAAAAGCCGCGCGCCTTTGATTTGGCGCTGCGTTCGGCCATGGTCATGGCTTCGGCCGCCGCCGTCGCCTCGTCCAGCAGCGACGCATTGGCCACCGGCAGGCCGGTCAGATCGGCCACCATGGTCTGATAGTTCAGCAACGCCTCCAGCCGGCCTTGGGCGATTTCGGGCTGATAGGGGGTGTAGGCGGTATACCAGGCCGGGTTTTCCAGAATGTTGCGCTGGATCGCGGGCGGCGTCACCGTGCCATAATACCCCTGCCCGATCAGGCTGGTCATCACCGTGTTGCGTTTGCCCACGGCGCGCATCTTGTCCAGCAGCTCATGCTCGGCCAGCGGGGCCCAAGAGAGCGGCGTATTCTGGCGGATCGATTTCGGCACCGTCTCGTCAATCAGCGCGTCCAGGCTGGGCACGCCGACCGCTTTCAGCATCGCCTCCATCTCGGCGGGCGACGGGCCGATGTGGCGGCGGTTGGCGAAATCATAGGGATCATAGGCGACGGGGGTATAGGTCATGGCAAGCCTGTGGGTGTTCGCGCAGGGGCGGGCACACCATAGCGCCCGCCATCAGGGTGCAAGGGTCAGCCGATGAAATCGGCGTATTCATCTTCATCCATGAACTGGTCAAGCACGGACATGTCGTCGATCTTCATCTTGAAGAACCACGCCTCGCCAATCGCGTCCTCGTTCACCAGCGCAGGCTTATCAACCAGCTTGGTGTTGACCTCGACGATCTCGCCATCCAGCGGGGCCAGAATATCCGATGCGGCCTTGACGCTTTCGATCACGCAAACCTCGTCGCCCTCGGCCACCATCGTCTCGGTTTCCGGCAGTTCCACGAACACCACATCGCCCAGCTGGGTGGCGGCGTGTTCGGTGATGCCAACGACGACCAGATCGCCCTCGACCCGCATCCATTCGTGTTCCTTGGTGTATTTCATCGCAAAGCCTCAGCGTTTGTAGGTGGTGGGATGGAAAGGAAGCGGGGCGACGGTGACGGCCATGCGCTTGCCGCGCACCTCGCCTTCCAGCGCGGTGCCGGGGGTGGCGTGGCTGCTGGCGACGTAGCCCATCGCGATGGGGGCCTGCACCGAGGGGCCAAAGCCGCCCGAGGTCACCTCGCCCAGTGGCGTGCCATCGGGGTCGAACAGCGCCGTGCCCTCGCGCATCGGCGCGCGGGTTTGTGGAAACAGGCCAACGCGCAGGCGTTCGGTGCCGTGGCCCAGCTCGTGCAGGATCCGCTCCGCCCCCGGAAAACCGCCCGCCCGCGCGCCGCCGGTGCGCCGCACCTTCTGGATCGCCCAGGTCAGGCCGGCCTCTACCGGCGTGGTGCCGGTGTCGATGTCATGACCATACAGACACAGCCCCGCCTCCAGCCGAAGGCTGTCGCGCGCGCCAAGACCGATGGGCATCACCCCGTCTATCGCCAGAAGCGTGCGGGCAAGGTCTTCGGCTCCGGTTTCGGGAACCGAGATTTCAAACCCGTCTTCCCCGGTATAGCCCGACCGGCTGACCCACATGGGGCCAAACGACGTGTCAAACACCCGCACATCCATGAACCGCATCTCGGCAACGCCGGGCACCCATGCGGCCAGAGCCTGCTCGGCAAGCGGTCCCTGAAGCGCCAGAAGCGCGCGGTCGGTGATATGCTCCACTTCGGCCACGCCCGACAGATGCGCCTGCATATGGGCCACGTCTGCCGCCTTGCAGGCGGCATTGACCACCACAAACAGATGATCGCCCCGGTTGGCAAACATCAGATCATCCAGAATGCCGCCGGTGTCGTTGGTGAACAGGCCATAGCGTTGCCGCCCCTCGGCCAGCCCGGCCACATCCACCGGCATCAGGGCTTCGAACCCCGCCACCAGCGCCGCCATATCGCGCTTGGGTCGCAGGATCACCTGCCCCATGTGGCTGACGTCAAACAGCCCGGCAGCGGCCCGCGTGTGCAGATGTTCGGTCATCACGCCCGCCGGATATTGCACCGGCATTGCATAGCCCGCAAAGGGCACCATCTTGCCCCCCAGCGACACGTGCAGGTCGTGCAGGACAAGGCGTTTCAGGTCAGCATCTACAAGGTCGGTCATTCCGCCCCCTCATGTTCCGCCGGACAACAGATCCCGGCACCGTTCGGACAGACTGATCCCTGCCCTGCGATGCCCCCTCTGTCCCTGCCCACGCTGTCTTTCGACCATCGGGCGCCTGAGATTGTTATCCCTTCGGCGGGCCGCGCCCATAACAGGGTTGGCCACTCTCCAGAGTTCCGGTGCCAGATACGGTCCCTTGTGCCTGAGAGTTTACCGGGGCGGTTGCTCCTTCGGCACCGATGGCCCCGCGTGCAGCGGCGCCGCCGGATTCTCCCGAACCTGACGAGGATGATCTAGCGCGGCCCCAAGCCCGCTGGCAAGGGGGAAAACGAAACCGACGTCCTGCGTTGTGAAAGCGACGATGCCGCGGCCTAAGACCTGTGCGGCCGGGCCTCGTGGTCGGCGTATTGATCGACCACCCGGAACACCAGCCACAGCGACACGACGCCAAAGATCACCCCGCCGACACCCTGCCCGATAAGCACGCCCTCGGCCCCCCAGATCCCGGAAAACCACAGCGCAAACGGCACCGTGCCAAGCGTATGGCGGCCCCAGTTCAGCACCGTGGACAGGAACGGACGACCAAGGTTGTTGCACGCGGCGTTCGATATGAACAAAAGCCCATTGAAGAAAAACAACAGGCACAACGGCCCGCAGAACAGATAGACCAGATCACGCGTCAGCCCCTCGGCCTGGAACAGATCGGCAATCGGTCCCCGCAGCAGGAACAGCACCAGCGTCACCAGGCTGATCACCACGGCGGTAAAGATCACCGCATCCCAGATCGCGCGTCGCACCCGGTCCATCCGGCCCGCACCTGCATTCTGGCCCACGATCGGCCCGATCGCCCCCGCCAGCGCAAAGATCACCCCCAGCGCCACAGGCGTCAGCCGTCCGGTGATGGCCATGCCCGCCACCGCTGCCTCGCCGAACGGTGCAATCAGCCGGGTCACAAAGGCCTGCCCCACCGGCGTTGCCACTTGCGTCAGCACCGCAGGCCCGGCTATCACCGCCATACCGCGCGCATCAATCATCAGCTCCGCCACGGTCACCCGGGTAAAGCCTCCGCAGTGCCGCCATAACGGCCACAGCGCCATCGCGGCGATCACCAGCCGCGACAGGTTGGCCGCCCATGCCGCGCCACTCAACCCCCAGCCAAAGCCGAAAATCAGGATCGGGTCAGCAATCGCCAGCGCCACCGCGCCCCAGACCGTCACCATCATCGACCGCCGCGCATCGCCATGGGCACGCAAAACCCCCGCCCCGGTGATGCCCAGCATCAACAGCGGCTGACCCGGCATCGACAGGCTCAGATAATGCACCGTCGCCTCGGCCGTCGGCCCCGTGGCCCCCAGCAGATCCACAATCGGCCCCAAAAGCATCCAGACCACGGCGGTAAACCCCACCCCAAGACACAGCCCCAGCACCAGCCCGTTGGTTGCCCGACGCCGCGCCAACAACGCGTCGCGCTGGCCCAGTGCGCGGGCCACCACCGCCGACACGGCAATGGAAATCCCGATTCCGAAACTGGTGGTGAAAAACAGCACCGCCCCGGCATAGCCGATCGCGGCTGTGGCGACGGGGTCGCGCAGCCATGAAATATACAGGATATTGATCAGATCAACGCTGAAAATCGCCATCAGCCCGACGGACGAGGTCAACGACATCACCACGACGTGCCGCATCAGACTGCCGGTCACAAACCGCGGCGCTGGCCCGTCTGGCACCGTGCTCATCGCGAAGCCCTCCCGGCTTTCATCTGTTCAAAAATATACTCGGGGGGGCCGGGGGGCAGAAAGCCCCCCGGGGGTGGCCGCAACTCAGACGGTTGGGCGCTTCAAAAGCAACGGCAACACATCGGCCATCTCCGGCCCGTGTTCCTGTCCCGTCAATGCCTTGCGCAGGGGCATGAACAGACCCTTGCCCTTGCGCCCCGTCGCCTCCTTCACCGCTGTGGTCCACTGGCCCCAGGTGTCGCGCGTCCAGGGTTGCGCGGGCAGCAGATCCAGCGCCTGTGCCACGAATTCCCGGTCCTCATCAGCGACCAGCGGGGTTGCGCCGTCGCGGAACAGGGTCCACCAGCCCTCCAGATCCTCCAGCACGGTGATATTGCCGCGCGCCACGGTCCAGAAGCCCTCGGCCTTGTCCTCGGGCACGCCCAGCGCCGCGATCCGCGCCTGCACCGCATCAAAGGGCAGGCCCTGCACGTAGTGACGGGTCAGCGGGAACAGGTCTTCGGCGTCGAATTTGGTGGGGGCGGAGCCGAAGCTGCCGACCTCGAAGCCCTCGATCAGCTCTTCCATCGACGCCACCAGCTCCACCGGCTTGGACGATCCCAGCCGCGCCATCAGACTCAGCAGCGCCAGCGGCTCCACCCCGCGCGCCCGCAGGTCGCGCAAGCTCAGGGTACCGAGGCGTTTGGACAATTCCTCGCCCTTGGCCCCGGTCAGCAGCGAATGGTGCGCGAAATCGGGCGGGGTGCCGCCCATCGCTTCCATGATCTGGATCTGGGTGGCGGTATTGGTCACATGGTCCGCGCCGCGCACGATGAAACTCACGCCCATGTCAATGTCATCGACCGAGGAGGCAAAGGTATAGAGCACCTGCCCGTCGGCGCGGATCAGCACCGGGTCACTGACCGATGCCGCATCGATCGACACCGGGCCAAGGATGCCATCGGTCCACTCAATCCGGTTCTGGTCCAGCAAAAAGCGCCAGTAGCCATTCCGCCCTTCGGCGCGCAGTTTCGCCTTGTCGTCCTCCGACAGGTGCAGCCCGGTGCGGTCATAGACCGGCGGTTTGCCCATGTTCAGCTGTTTCTTTCGCTTCAGATCCAGTTCCACCGGCGACTCGAACACCTCATAGAACCGGCCCTTGGCTTTCAGGTCCTCGGCGGCCTCGCGGTAGCGGTCCATGCGCAGCGATTGCCGCTCCACCCGGTCCCAGTGCAGCCCCAGCCACTCAAGGTCTGCCATGATGGCATCTGCGTATTCCTGCTTTGACCGTTCCTGATCGGTATCATCCAGACGCAGGATGAACTGGCCGCCCGATTTGCGGGCGATCATGTAATTCATCAGCGCGGTGCGCAGATTGCCGACATGGATATAGCCGGTTGGCGACGGGGCAAAACGGGTAATGGTGGGACGGCTCATTCGGGTTCTCCTGCAACCCATCTTTCCTGTCACAGCGGGGGCACATTGTCCAGTTTGCGCAAGGACGCGATCGCGCAGGCGGCTTTCGATATCCGGTGCCTGCATGGACCTTTTGCGGCACCGCACGGCCCCCTATATGCTTGTGATGACCCAAACCCCGCCCGGCGCCATCGCCCCCGACCTTGCCCTGATTGAACAGCTTGCGCATGGCGCCATCGCCGGCCTTCCCGGCCCTTACCGTGCGGCCGCCACACAAGTCCGCCTGCGGATCGAGGATTTCGCACCGGATGACATTCTTCAAGCAATGGACATCGACGACCCATTCGAGTTGACCGGGCTGTACGAAGGCATTCCGCTGACTGAAAAATCGGTCAGCGACCAGCCGATGCAGCCTGATGTGATCTGGCTGTTCCGCCGCCCGATCCTGGATGAATGGCTGGACCGGGGCGATGTGGCCTTGCAAGAGCTGGTCACCCATGTGCTGGTGCACGAGTTGGCCCATCATTTCGGCTGGAGTGATGACGACATCGCGCGGATAGATCCATGGTGGGAGTAAAACGCACAGCCTTCTGCGCGCCCGCGCACAAGGGATGACGGGTCCGTGACTGGAGACGTGCGGCGTTGTGGCTATCCTTTCGCGCATAGCTTCACAGGAGGACACCGATGACGATGCCCGCACTGACCCGCCGTTCGGCGCTGTTTGCCGCCGCCGCCCTGCCCTTTGCCCCCGCCCTCATGCCCCGTGCTGCCCATGCGGCCGCCGAAATGCTGGGCGCGGGCATGTCGCCGTTCAACCGCTTCAAACTGGGCGGGTTCGAGGTGACGACCCTGCTGGGTGGCTCCCGCCCGCTGGAAAATCCTCAAGGAACCTTTGGCACCAATGCCTCGCCCGAGGATTTCGCGGCACTGTCGGAGGCGAATTTCATTCCAACCGACATGAGCCAGAACTTTTTCACCCCCACAGTGGTGAACACCGGAACCGAACTGGTGTTGTTCGACACAGGGCTGGCCGCCGATGCGATCACCGCCGCCCTTGGCGCCGCCGGATACACCTCCGACCAGATCGACGTGGTGGTGCTGACCCATATGCACGGCGACCATATCGGCGGGCTGTCGGGCGATGCCGGTGTCACCTTTCCCAACGCCCGCTACATCGCGGGGTCGGTCGAGCACAACCACTGGTCGCAGGCCGGGAGTGAGGGGTTTGATGCAAAGGTCAGACCGCTTGAGGACAAGATGACCTTTATCGAGGGCGGGGCAACGGTCGCCTCCGGCATCACTGCGATGAACGCCTTTGGCCATACGCCGGGCCACATGGCGTTCATGCTGGAAAGCGATGGGAACAGCCTGCTGTTGGCGGTCGACAGCGCAAACCATTATGTCTGGTCGCTACAAAAACCGGATTGGGAGGTGCGGTTCGACATGGACAAGGCCACAGCCGCCGCGACCCGCAAGCAGGTTTTCGGCATGCTGGCAGCCGACAGGATGCCGTTCATCGGCTATCACATGCCCTTTCCCGGCATCGGCTATGTCGAGCCGCTGGACGGTGGCTTCCGTTACGTGCCCGCCACCTATCAGATGATGCTGAACGGCTGAAGAAAGGGGCGGGAAAAGCCCGCCCCGATCCACCCGATTGCGATGTTTCAGGGGGCGGATATTCCGCCCCCTTTCTTGCACTTCACGCGATCAGCTTGGCCGCAATCTCGACAGTGCGTTTGGCCTGATGACCGATAGATGCCTTGGCCTTGTCATCAAATTCTGCCCCTTGGGTATGGCTGTAGCCGTAGGGATTGCCGCCGGTTTCAAACAATGCCTTGTCGGTGTAGCCCGGTGCCACAATCACGGAGCCCCAATGCATGAAGGTGGTGTAGAGGCCCAGAATCGTTGCCTCTTGCCCGCCATGCGGGTTCTGCGCGCTTGTCATGGCGCTGACCGCCTTGTTGGCCAGCTTGCCGCTGCCCCATTGCCCGCCCAGTGTGTCGATAAACGCCCGCAGCTGGCTTGGGGCCGCGCCGAAACGGGTTGGGGCAGAGAACAGATATGCGTCGGCCCATTCCATGTCTTGCGGCGTGGCCACCGGAATATCGGCGGCCTTTTCCACCTGCGCTTTCCACGCATCCTGACCGTTCACCACCGCTTCCGGGGCGGTTTCGGCGATCCGCAGCAATTTAACCTCGGCCCCCGCGGCACGGGCCGCATCGGCGGCGATTTCGGCCATTTGGTGGTTGGTGCCATAAGTGGAATAAAACAGGACTGCGAGCTTGACGGACATAACAAAACCTCCGGATTGGGATTACGTGAACAAAGGATAAATCTGCGCACGACCTGAGCGAATTCCAAGATTGCGCGCAGGTTCTGTTCGAAATCGCACTGACCACCCTGCATGCTTGCAAGGTGACGGTGCTGCTTTGTGATCGACGCCGTTGGCGGTAGCCTGCGGGCAACCGCGAGGAAACCGCCATGCAAGCCCCCATCCTGACCCTCACCCTGAACCCCGCGCTGGATATGTCCACCAGTGTCCCGGACATCTTTCCCGGTCCCAAATTGCGCTGCACCGACCCGCAACTGGACCCCGGTGGGGGCGGTCTGAACGTCAGCCGCGCGATCAAGGCGCTTGGGGGCGACTCACTGGCACTGGTGGCGCTTGGTGGGCTGACCGGCGACCGGCTGGCCGGGCTGATCCGGGCCGGGGGAGTCGCCTTCCTGTCGATCCTTGGCCCCGGCGAGACGCGGCAAAGCCTGACCGTAACGGAACAATCGTCGGGCAAACAGTTCCGCTTCATGCTGCCCGGCCCGGTCTGGGGCGCGGCGGAACGGGCGCGGGTGTTCACCCTGCTGGCGGCCACAGCGCGGCCCGGCGGCTACAGCGTGATATCGGGCAGCCAGCCGCCCGGCGTGCCCGCCGATTTCCCGGCGCATCTGGCAACCAGTATGGAAGGCTCGCTTGTGGTGCTCGACACCTCCGGCGCGGCGCTGACCGAGGCGGTTCGCACGCCGATTGCCGGACTGGAGGTGCTGCGGATGGATGGCGAAGAAGGGGAGGAACTGGCCGGGCGCAGGCTGGACAGCCTGACCGATACGGCGGATTTTGCAGCAGAACTGGTGGCGCGTGGCGTGGCAAAACGGGTGATCGTGGCGCGCGGGGCCGAAGGCAATGTGCTGGCCGAAACCGGACGGCGGCTGTTCTCACCCGCGCCAAAGGTGCGGGTGAAATCGACCGTGGGCGCGGGCGACAGTTTTGTCGCCGCCTTTGTGCTGAGTCTTGCACGCGGGCAGGATGCCGCACAGGCGCTCGCCATGGCATCCGCCGCGGCGGCGGCGGCGGTGATGACCGATGCCACGCAATTGTGCCGCGCCGAAGACGTGATGCGCCTGATGCACGAGGCCGCCGCACGCGAGATCTGAGCTGCCGTGCATCCCCCCACCCCAGCCTTTCCCCCTGAAGGACGGTGACGCGCGCAAAAAGGTTTGGCAGTTCGTGATTGCTGCGGCAAGCAAAATCAATGGGTTAGCACGTGGCGATGTTGGAAGGTTTGGCAGTAAACGCCTGATTGTGGGTGTTTGGCACCTGATCTAGCGTGACGACTTAGAAAAAAATCTAATGGAATCAAAGAGGCTTTGCAGGCATCGGGAACAAGTTGGTTCCCGGTTCCCGGTGCAGACCGAGCCTAATTCTACTTCCATTCCTTCAGCCAAGGATTATCGGCAAGGTCTTCCGAAAGCTGCTGCGTGACACGCTTAATGGTTGCATCGGGGTCTCTAAGGTCTTCTTGAAGAACTAGCGCAGCGGCAGTCGCTAAATCTATCTTTAAAGCGTCTATCTTGGTCCTTAGTTCCAATACGGCGCGATTCATCAGAAGCCAGAACGGCTTGATGTCTAGGAACCGCGCAAGGGTCAAATCCGTTGCTGGCCCCTCAAACTCATGCCGCCGCAACATGACAAATCGTGCAAGAGCAACAGCGGTCGCCCGTTCCTGCATCTCAGGCCAAGCGTGATCTGGATCAGGCTTGGCACCAACGTTCGGCGTGTCGAGTATCTTCGTGAAGCGAACGGGCACGCGACCACGCGCGCGCCAAGATGAAATCGTGCTTTGGTCTATGTCCAACTGTCGGGCAAGTTCGGCATCATTCTTTGCACCCACAACAGAGCGCAGATTAGTGATCAGTGCCTCAACGGTGTCCATTACTTCCCTCTTGACTTGATTGCATGTTCAGCATTTACTTTGCATGTAAAGTAAATACCGGACCCGCTATGCCCAAGGTAAAGATAACCGATCAAGCGACGTTGCGCCATAGGCGCGTCAGGGCGGGACTGATCGCCAAGGGCACCAGCTTTTCCGCTTGGTGCGAGGCGAACGGCGTAAAGTATCAGAACGCACGGAAAGCACTTCTAGGGCAATGGGTTGGGCCGAAGGCAACCCAGATTGTCCAACGGGTTTTGGACGCCGCAGGGGTGAGCGAATGAAACTTGCCGTAGCAGATATTGCAGGCTTGCCCGATGTGCCGACTTCAGTGCGTGGCGTTCGAGACTGGCTGAAGCGCCTTTGCATCCCCGTGCAGGTCAGCGGGAAGCGCTTCGTCTTCAACCTCACTGACCTTCCCCCGGCAGTAGCGCAGGCGGCTTCCGAGCGGCTTGCAGCGGCTGATGGTTTGGACCTTGGCGAGCGTGACGAAGACACTCACGCGCGGTTGGAAGAGGCTTCACCGAAGATGCGGGCGAAGGCGGAACACAAGGCGCGGATTGCGCGGTTTCTGGTGTCACGCGAACGCTTGGGATGGACACGGGCGGCAATGTTTGAGGCCGCGCGCAAGGAGTTCGGGCCGGATGGCACACAGGATCGCACCCTATTCCGGGTGTTGAAAGCAGTTGAAGGGGTGGACGTTGCCAACTTCGCACCGGCGCTTCTGGATGATTACCATGTTGACGGCAGGCCATGCGGGCCGTCTTGGGATGATGCTTGGCACTATGCCTTGTCGCTGATCAAGGACGCCGGGGCAGAATGGCCGCTGGACGCCTGCTATGACCGGCTTGAGGCGATTGCGGCGGATATGGAGTGGCACCTGCCTTCGCGGTCTGCCTTTCATGCGCGGTGGCAGCGTTTGTCAGAAGTGGAAAAGTTCACCCTTCGGCAAGGCGAGAAGGCCGCGCGCGACCGATTCCGGCAACCTGTGATGCGCGACCGGGGCACCTTAATGCCCAATGACTGTTGGTCTTTGGATGGCCGGACGCTGGATGATTGGACAAAGCAGACTTCGGGCGCGCCGTTCCGACCCGTTGAGTTGCGGCTTGTGGACGTGGCGACCGGCTACATTGTCGGGAAGCGGCTTTGCCAATCAGAAAACGCCGTCGATACCGTGGCGCTAATCATTGAAGCGGTCAGAACATACGGTATTCCCAAGGAAATCTACACTGACAACGGGCGAGCCTTTGCCGCCTTCATCGTGTCGGGCCGGGCTACCTTCAAGTTTCGGCGCAAGAAGGACCGCAAGGCAGAGTTTGAACCGCCGGGAGTCTGTGATCAACTCAGAATCCATGTCCGCTTTGCCAAACCGGCAAACGGACAGGCGAAGATCGCCGAACGCAGCTTCGCCGAAACGGCCAAGCGAATCGACGAAGCGCCGGAGTTCAAAGGGGCACATTCGGGAAGCCGGATTGACCGAAAGCCCGAAGGGAAACGTGAGCCGGTTGAATTCGCAACCCTGCAAGCCGTGCATGATCGGGAAATTGCCTACCACAACGCAAGGAAGCGCCGGGGCGGTTTGGCCAAGGGCCGAAGCTTCGCCCAACTGTATCACGACGGGATGGCGGGCCAAATTAAGCGGGTGGCGACTGAACGGCAGCTTTACCTTGCGACGTTGCTTTACAAGCCCGCCTCTGTCGATCGCAACGGGCGGGTGAAGGTGGAAGGCTGGACCTATGGTCAACCTGATACCATGCTTGCCCTGTTGAAGTTCTTCGACATGCGCCGGAACCGGGCCAAGGAAACAATCCTTGTCGGTATTGACCCGAACGACCATTCCGCGCCCGCTATCGCCTATGACCGCGACGGGCACCTGATCGCCGAAAACATCAAGCCAGTGATCGCCGGGGCCTATCATTCGCAGGACGGCAAGCGCGATGCGCAGCGGTTCGACAAGGCCGCGCGGGATATGGCCAAGGAAGCTGGGGAATTGAGCCGCAGGGCCAGTGCGGCAATGATCGCCAAGGGCAATGCCGCCTATGCGAAGAACACGCCGAAGGGGCACACACCCGCCCCTTCATCGGTCGTTAAACCCCGCTTTAACGCCCCATTGAATGACCGCCCTGCACCGCAGAACACAGCCGCAGACCCAAACACCTATCTGGACGCGATGGACAGGTTTCTTGGGATGGCGAAGGCCGGTTCGTAAGAGTTGGCACGGGGAGCGTTGCCGCGCCCCCCGATGCCGTTAACCGCAGGCATTGCCTGCACCTTCAACGGAGACGACAATGGCAGAAGTAGTGAGACTTGCCAATAGTGAGGCGGACCCGGTATCGCCGCCCGCTTTCGTGATGACCGAGACCGCGCGGAATATCTATCGGTCCCTCAAGATGATGGAACGGCTTTCCGGCTTTCGGATTGGGCTTATCTGCGGCCCTCCCGGCATTGGCAAGACAGTGACCATCGAAGTATATGTGAGCGAAGAACCGCTTGCCTATTTGGTGACGGGCGCGGGCGGCGAAGCGGACGAAAAGACCCTTTCCGAAGACCTGTGCCGCCGGTGGGGTGCGTTCGAGTTCGAGAACAAGTCGCTGAACTGGAGACGGCACAAGCTTGTCAGCTATGCGCGGAACATCAAGGTTTTGATCCTTGACGAAGCGCAGCACTACAGCCTGTCAGCATTGGAATGGATCAGGGCTGTCTGTGAGGAGGCGGGCTGCAACTTGGTGTTTGTCGGCGATGCAAAGCTTTTCTCGGTCGCTATCTGCAACCCGCAGATCAAAAGCCGCGCGGTCCTGCCAAGGCTGTTCACCAGCACCAGCGCCGGAGACGTTCCGGCAGTCTGCAAGGCACATGGTTTGGACCGCGACGGTATCCCAAAGGAACTGGAAAGGGTGTCAATGATCGGCGGCTTGCGCGAGGTGCGCAATGTGATCGAACTCGCCACGATCTTCGCAGAAGGAAAGTTGGTTCAGGGAGACGAGATCAGGGCGGCGATGGCGCAACTCGAACTTGCAGGGGGCAAGTGATGCGCAAGCGCGATGTATTGATCCGGCTTCCGCTGACCGAAGACGAAGCGGCCATGTTTGTGGGCCGGTGGGCCATGGTGGTTCCGCTGTCCGAAGCCGAGGCGGGCGAACTTCGGGCCATCATGAACACGACACAAGACACCCTGCGCAAACTCGCGCAAGCCCTGTCCACTTTGCGCGCGGTGCTGGAAACACGGGGCACTAAAGAGCCGGATATTCAAAAGACCTTGGATATGTGGCTGGACCCGACCCGGCAAAGCGAAGCCTTGATGGACCGGGCGCGCGAACTCTTGGGCAGGGCCACGTTTGTGGGTGGAGCCGAAGGCGGAAAGGGCCGTGTGCAATGACGCAGGTGGAAGAAGAAGACTACCGCGTCAAGAACGCGCGGGAAGGCAGGGCAATCTTTTTACCGGGCAAGAGTGTTGAGGAAATGAAGGCAATCATCGCGGCCGAGAGGGCCGAGGCAGACGCAAAGGTTAAGCCCCTCAAACTGACGGCCGAGGAAGCCACCACCTTTGCGGACGCCATAGACACGGTGTGCATTCGGATGAACCAAGCGGAAAACGTCTTCGCCCTTTTGGCCCGTATCCAACAGGACGGCGAATATGAAGGCCACTCCGGGCTTGCCGATGTGGCGCACCTTGCCGCCGCTGCCCTTGGGGCGCTTGGCAATGCAGAACTTGACGCCCTGAACAAACTGTCAAACCGGCTTATGGCCGGATAGCATTGGAGAACATGATGACACTGACCAGACCTCAGATCAGTCTTATTCACGTCGCCAAGTCCAAACTCGGATGGGATGACGACACCTATCGCCAAGTCCTTGTGCGGATCGCGGGCGTCACTACGTCCAAAGACCTTGACCAAGAGGGCTTTGAGGCCGTGATGGGCTTTGCAGACTGGTGCGGCTTCAAGCCTTTGGGCAAAGGCGCGCCGCGCTATGGCGACCGGCCCGGCATGGCAACCTTTGCGCAGATCGAGCTGATCCGCGAGTTGTGGCGCGAAGTGCAGGGCGCTCGCATCTGCGATGATGCGGCGCTTGGCGGCTGGCTGCTGAAATATCACAAGGTGCATTCCATGCGGTTCCTGACACTGGACGGCGCGCGCAAAGTGATAACCGCCCTCAAAGCATGGAAGGCGCGACCCAAGACGCGCGCGGCCTGACCAGCGCCAAAGGATGATGGGGGCGGGGCCGAAAGGTTCCGCCCTTCGCTTTTGCCGGACTTCACCAGAGGCCCGCAAAACGCCCTTCATGGCCCCCTTCGGCCACCATCCCCCGCGCAAACTGCCAACCCCGTTTAAAAACGGCTAGAACCCGTTTAATTTTGCAAGTGCGAGGTGGGGAAGAGGCCACACTTGACGCAACCGGGCGAAAGAGCGCATGTTTCGGCCATTGCTACCTGCCAAAGTGCCCCTCGTTCCCCAACGTTGCACCTGGTCGAATTGGCCCCTTTCGTCCTGGATAAAATCCCCCCCTCACGGGTGTGCGGATTATCCCGCTTTCCCGGTTCGGTTACACCTTTTCCCAGCAGTCCGCTTTGCGCGGGCAATGGACAAAGGGACTGACCATGAACATCAATGAAGCCGTGCTTGACCTCGTTTTCCGTGGCTTTCAGGCGAAATACACGACCGCCTATCTCGCCGCCCCGACGCATGGCGACAAGATCGCCATGACGGTGCCGTCTTCCTCGCGGGAAGAAACCTATGGCTGGCTTGGGGCCTTCCCGAACATGCGGGAGTGGATCGGGCCGCGCCATGTGAAGAGCCTTGAGGCGCATGGCTTCACCATCAAGAACCGCAAGTTTGAAAGCACGGTTGAAGTCAACCGCGATGACATTGCGGATGACAAGATCGGGGTCTATGGCCCCGCTTTTTCGGAAATGGGCCAAGCGGCCAAGCGTCACCCCGAAGAACTGATCTTCGGCCTTCTGGCATCCGGCTTTGATGCCATGTCCTATGATGGGCAGAACTTCTTCGACACGGATCATCCCGTAAAGGATGAGAATGACAATGAAGTAACGGTGTCGAACATGCAGGCCGGGACTGTCCCGGCTTGGTATCTTCTGGACACGTCTCGCGGGGTCCGCCCGATCATCTGGCAAGAGCGTGAGCGCTATGAGTTCACCCAGATCACCCGCGCCGATGATCACCACGTCTTCATGAATGACAAGTTTGTCTATGGCATCCGGGCGCGAGTGAATGCGGGCTTCGGCCTGTGGCAACTGGCTTTCGGGTCCAAGGCCACTCTGAACGCCGCGAATTACTCCCTCGCCCGCGCGTCCATGATGCGCTTTACCGCCGATGGGGGCCGCAAGCTGGGCGTGTCTCCCACGGTGATGGTTGTTCCGCCCGAACTGGAAAGTGCGGCGCTGGCCCTGCTGAACACCGAGTTTGGCACGAATGGCGAGTCGAACATCTGGAAGGGCACGGCGCAACTGATCGTGACCCCCTACCTGTAAGGCGCGCCCATGTCCGCCCTGACCCTTGCCACCTGTGACAACGCCCTGCCGCCCGGTGGCGCAGCACCCGAATGGGTGCATCTGTTGCCTGCCGGGAACATGCAGGGCCGCGACGGGCGGGCGTATAGCCTGCCTGATCCGGCGGGCGTGATCTTGGACTTCCAAGAGCGCGGTGTTGATCTGCCGGTGGATTATGAACACCAGAACGACAAGCCGGAAGCCAAGCTGAAAGGCCCGGTTCCGGCGGCGGGCTGGATCAAGGAACTCGCCCACAATGCAAGCGGCCTCTGGGGCCGCGTCGAATGGACGGCGACGGCGCGCGAGATGATCGGGCGCAAGGAATATCGCTACCTGTCGCCTTAATTTTTCCACAACAAGAGCGGCCAGATCATGCGCCTGAAAGGCGCGGGTCTGGTGCATGAACCCAACCTTCACTTGAAGGCCCTTGCCAGTCAGGAAGCCCCGATGCTTGACCCGAAGAACCCGAACCCCGAAACCTCACTTCGGTCGCCGCTGATCGCGCGGCTTGCGAAGGTCTTGAACCTCGCCCCCGATGCGCCCGAAGAAGAGGCGCTGGACGCCCTTGAGGCTTGGCTGACCGAAAAGGAAGCCAAGCCCGACCCGAAGAAGTTTGTCCCGGTGGAGGCCGTGCAGCAGATGCTGCAAGAACGGCATCTTGAAAAGTCGGTCATGGCCGAAGGGCAGGCGCAGCAAAAGGTGAATGACGCCATCCGCAAGGGCTACTTCCCGCCTGCATTGCGGGATTGGGCAATCGCCCTGTGCCGTGAAGATGCAGGCAGCTTTGACGCTTTCCTGTCGGGGGCTTCGCCCGCCTATGCGCACCTGTCGCAAGAATTGATCAGCGGCACCGCGCCGGGCACTCAACGCCCTGCCGCCCTGAATGAAGCCGAAGCCGCCATCTGCGCCCAACTGGGTCTGAAGCCGGAACAACTCGCCACCGGCTGATATCCGGTAGCAACCGCATTGCCCTGCGCCTCACAAGTGCGCCGGGCAAGGCTGGACCGCCCGCAACCCTGTCCATGGTCTCCGGCGGGCGGGCCAGCCACCAGATCGCCGCGTTCTCCCGTCTCAGGGCGCGGTGTTGCAAGCCGGTCGCGAATCCCGGCCACAGGCGGCCCCCGTGAAGCCCGCGCTTGGTCGGCGCGTGTGGATGGGGGCCGACTCGCAATTACCCTTCACCCCAAGAAGGACGCCTTCCCCGATGGCAGAACGTCGAACCCTTCCCGCCCGCCCCATGCCAAAGCCCACGGCACAGGTGGAGCCATATGTTGACGCAATGGGCGCGGAACTGGCCGTCACGTTCCTCTTGGCATTCGGCGGGGCCGAGCTGGCCATACCCGACGCCCCCACCGGGCGCACCGCCCATGAACTGCTGATCGGGCCTGACGCCGCCGCCCGCCTGTGCGCCGTCAAAGACCGGCTGCAAAGGCGCGTCCCGCTGGCAAAGGCATGGCTTGCCGCGATGCTGGCATGGCAGGGTCATTCCACCGCCCATATCGCCCGCACCTTGCGGGTGTCAGACACTTCGGTCCGCCGATTGTTGAAAGACAGTGCCGTATGAACCGCTTGGACCCTGACTCTTGCCTGATCCCTCAAGAATATCGGGCGCAGCTGCGCGAGGCGCTTCCGCCGCTTTCAATCCTTCCGAGCATGAGTGAGACCTTTCGGAGATTTTTTGACTTAGTCCATATCCTTCAGAAAAATCCGCGCTGGTGCGAAGATCTTACCGTTGACGAACTTCCTTCCGGTGAGTTTGTGAAGCTCTCGTATGAAACCTTTCGCGGTGGAAGTTATTGGTCTGACTATTGGTGGCTGCACGGCGGGACACGCGGCTTAAAGCCGCGTGATTATCTTTTGCCCGCATCGGTAACCGGGCTTGACCCACGCGGGGAAGGTGACCGCTTCCCGCGCAGAAAGGATTTTGTGTTCATCACTCGCTATCATTGCTTTGCAAACATGTATGCCTGTCGTTTAATTGATGGCGTTATTTATGAAGTTGCGCCGGACGGGCCAGTTAGACCCCTGCCCTCTTTCCTGCGCGCACTGATGATCCTTCGTGAAGAACCGAATCTACGGCTCGTGCCGACCCTTGACCTCATCCCACTAATGGAAGGTTTCACTTGCGCTCGAGCACAGGTTATAGCGAGTAAGGAGCGTTCAACGAGGCGGTATCTAGACGATCAAGCAGGAAGGCCGCGAAGCTATGCCTGACCAGCCCGGAGCCGCCCTCGCTGTCCTTGCCCAAATCCGTGCGCAAGCCCGCGCCGGAGCCGAGGCGCTTGACGGGTTGAACCGGGCGGCGGAGGCCCTTGAAGGCATCATTCAAGAGGGGCTTGAAGGGCCGTTTAAAGGGGTCTTCAATGCCCTGCCAAACGGGGCCGTGCGCAACAAGCCGCGCGGCAAAATCGAGCAAGACCCAGAGTTGCAAGCCTTCATCGGTGCCCGCGTCATGACCCTGACCTTCCCCGAAGTTGCCGCCCAAGTCGCCGCAAACTTCCCCCCAGAGCGGCGCGTCACCACGTCCACAATCCACCGTTGGTGGCACCGTCGAGGCAAGAAGCCGAAGCCGCCAACCGGCTATAATCGGCTGTCACCAGATATTCCCGGATAAAGCTGGCTACTGCCAAACCTTTTTAGCCAGTGCTGCCAGACCTTAGAACACACAACAGACGGGGCCGGAACTTGGGGGGCTTTGTTCCGGTGACGCGTCACGCGCCGCCGGGATCGCGGAAGCGGTTGGCGATGGGATAGCGGCGATCCAGCCAGAACGCCTTTTGTGTCAGCCTTGTGCCGGGGGCGGACTGAAAGCGTTTGTATTCCGCGATATAGAGCAGGTGTTCGATCTTTTTCACGGTCGCGCGGTCAAAGCCTTCAGCAACCAGTTCTGCCACCGAAGCGTCGCGTTCCACCAACCCTTCGAGGATGGCATCGAGCACGTCATAGGGTGGCAGGCTGTCCTGATCGGTCTGGTCAGCACGCAGCTCCGCCGAAGGCGGCTTGGTGATGATCCGCTCGGGGATCACCTCGCCACCCGGCCCCTTCATCCAGTCGCGGTGATGTTCATTGCGCCAGCGGGCTGTCAGGAACATGCGGGTTTTGTACATGTCCTTGACCGGGTTGTAGCCGCCGTTCATGTCGCCATAGATCGTGCAATAGCCGACCGCCATTTCGGATTTGTTGCCGGTGGTCAGCAGCATTTCGCCAAACTTGTTGGAAATCGCCATCAGCATCACCCCGCGCAGGCGGCTTTGGATGTTCTCCTCGGTGATGCCTTCTTCGGTGCCAGCAAACAGCGGGGCCAGCGTGTCCAGCACTGCGCCCTGCGCGGCGGTGATCGGCACGGTATCCAACCGGCAGCCAAGCGCACGGGCGCATTTTTCGGCATCCTCCAGCGAATGGGGGCTGGTGAATTCCGACGGCAGCATCACGCAGCGCACATTCTCCGGCCCCAGCGCATCGGCGGCGATGGCGGCCACAATGGCCGAGTCGATCCCACCCGACAGGCCCAGAATCGCCTTTTTGAACCCGGTCTTGGCAAAGTAATCGGCCACCGACAGCACGCAGGCGCGGTAATCCGCCTCGCCGATCGGGGGGATCTGCGCGATTTCGCCCGCGTCCGCGCGCCAGCCGTCAGGCGTGCGGCGAAACGTGATCTGCGTCACATGCTCATCAAACTGCGGCAGTTGTGCCGCCAGATGCCCGCCGGGGTTCAGCACCATGCTGGAGCCGTCAAACACCTGATCATCCTGCCCGCCCACCATGTTGAGGTAGACCAGCGGCAACCCCGTCTCCACCACGCGGCTTATCATCAGGTTCAGCCGCAGATTGGGCTTGCCGCGATGATAGGGGCTGCCATTGGGAACCAGCAGGATCTCGGCCCCGGTCTCGGCCAGCGTTTCGGCCACATCGGGATGCCAGGCATCCTCGCAGATCGGAGACCCGATGCGCACGCCATTGACGATGAACGGGCCATGGACATCAGCGGGAGTGAACAGCCGCTTTTCATCAAACAACGCATCATTTGGCAGGTGATGTTTCAACACGGTCGCGGTCACGCGCCCGCCCTGCAAGACATAATAGGCGTTGAACAGCCGCCCGTCCTGCACCGCCGGGCCACCAACCGCCAGCGCGGGACCATCGGCGCAATCCACAGCAAGCTGGTGGATCGTGGCAATGGCCGCCTGATGGAACGCCGGCTTCAGAATCAGATCCTGCGTCTGGTATCCGGTGATGAACATCTCGGTCAGCGCCACAAGGTCAGATCCTTGCGACCGTCCCAGTTCCCATGCAGCGCGCGCCTTGGCGGCATTTCCGGCCAGATCGCCCACTGCGGGGTTCATCTGGGCAAGGGTCATACGGAACATATCTGCCATGGTGGCACCTTTTCGCTTGCGGGTAGCGTGGTTCTAGCAGGTTGTCCGCCAAGGGAAAGTGATTGCGTCAGCCTGTCCGCACAGCTTGTCAGGACACCGCGGCAAGGCTAGGCTTTGTGCGCAAGTGACGGCAGGGGGACGCGATGCGCCACGGGTTGACGATGATGCTGGGGGGCGCGGTTCTGGGCTTTGCTCTTGCCGGTGGGGTGCAGGCACAAGAAGGAGAGGTCGTCACCAAGCAGTATGATGACGGATCTTTCTACGAGGGCACCTTTCTGAACGGCCGCCAGCACGGCACCGGCACCTATACCCTGCCCAACGGCTATAGCTACACAGGCGAATGGGTGGCGGGCGAAATCCTGGGCCGGGGCGTTGCGCGCTATCCCAACGGCTCGGTCTACGAAGGGCAGTTCGCCGCCGGCAAACCCGAAGGCCGCGGCAAGATTTCATATGCCAACGGTGGCAGCTATGAGGGCGACTGGACCGGCGGCAAGATGACCGGCGCGGGTGTTGCCCGCTATCCCGACGGTTCAATCTATACCGGCGCTTTCGTTGCTGGAAAACACCACGGACAGGGCGTTCAGGAAGGCCCCGCAGGCTATCGCTACGAGGGTGCGTGGGCCGATGGCCTCAAGGACGGAGCGGGCAAAATCACCTATGCCGATGGCGCGGTTTATGACGGAATGCTGGTCGCGGGCGAACGGCAGGGCAAAGGCACGCTGACCATGCCGGACGGCCTGACCTATGTGGGAGATTGGGTTGCAGGCCAGATCAACGGATCGGGTCGCCTCACGCAGCCCAATGGCGATGTCTATGAAGGCAGCTTTGCCGACGGTCAGCGGCAGGGTCAGGGCAAGACGGTTTACGCCAACGGCGACCAGTTCGAAGGCATTTTTGCAAACGACAAGCGGTCGGGTCAGGGCACCTTCCGGGCGCAGGACGGCACCGTGCTGGCGGGAGATTGGAGAGAGGGGCGGTTGACCGGAACAGGCCGCATCACGTTTCCCGATGGTGCCGTCTATGAAGGCGCGGTCAAGGAGGATCAGCCCGACGGCGTCGGCAAGATCACCTATCGTGACGGATCGACCTATGAAGGGGAGTGGGTCGCCGGTGTGATCGAGGGAAAAGGCACTGCCATTTATGCCAACGGCGCAATCTATGTCGGAGGCTTCAAAGCCGCGCAGCCCGAGGGTCAGGGCAAGCTGACACTTGCTGACGGTTACAGCTATGAAGGGGCGTTCGCCGCAGGCCAAAGACAGGGAAAAGGGGTGGCCACCTATCCGGACGGTTCGGTTTACACCGGCGACTTTGTTGCGGGTCTGCGGCAGGGCACCGGGGAAATCACCGGACCGGACAACTTTCGCTACAGCGGCGACTGGGCCGCGGGCGAGATCGACGGCATCGGCATCGCCACATATCCCAATGGTGATGTCTATGACGGCGCCTTTGTCAAAGGCCGCCGTGCCGGGCCGGGCAAGCTGACCTATGCCAGCGGCCAGATGGCAGAGGGGCTGTGGGACAATGGTATCCTCATGGCACCTGCCCCGGCACAGCCAGGCGCGACCGAAGATGGCGCGGCTGCGCCCGAACCCGCGCCTTCACCGTAAACCTGCACCACCGTTGCGCGCTGCGCGCGGTCGCAATCCTGCCACTGCGCGTGAACAACCGACAAAGCTGGGCTTTGGCAACGCCTTCTCTGGGGGGCTCGACGCCCGCAGCGAGGGCAGCTTCTGCCCTGTCAGACGGTGTTGCCTGACTCCAGATTCTGTAGAAACGCTTCCGCTTCCGACAGGGTCGTCTGTTTGCGCTGAGTGTCCATCTTGTCCCAGGTGCGATACATTTGCGCCATGCGTGGATTGGTTTCGAATCTCTCGCGATGGCGCAGCAGAAAGTGCCAGTAGAGCAGGTTGAAGGGGCACGCGTCCTTGCCCGTTTTCTCGGCCACCTTGTAATGGCACCCGGAGCAATAGTCCGACATGCGATGAATATAGGCACCCGAAGCGGCGTAGGGTTTCGATCCCAGCACACCACCATCGGCGAACTGGCTCATCCCGATGGTGTTCGGCGCTTCGACCCATTCAAAAGCATCGATATAGACCGCAAGATACCATTCATGCAGCGCCTGAGGGCTTATCCCGGCAATCAGACCGAACAATCCGGTGACCATCAGGCGCTGGATGTGATGGGCATAAGCAAGATTTCGGGTTTGCGCGACAGCATGTGACAGACAGGCCATGTGGGTCGCCCCTCCCCAGTACAGCGCGGGCAAGGGCCGGTCGGCACTCAAGGCGTTTTGCGCGGCATAACCGGGACCGTGCAGCATGTAGATGCCGCGAACATATTCGCGCCAACCGATGATCTGGCGGATAAAACCTTCGACCGCGTTCAGCGGCGCCCGGCCAGCGTCATAAGAAGCCTGTGCAGCGGAACAGACCTCCAGAGGGGACAGCAAGCCGATGTTGATGTAAGGCGACAGAAGCGAATGGCTGAGCGTCGGATCATCTGCCAGCATCGCATCCTGTTCGTCGCCAAAGCGCGGCAGGGCGTTTTCGACGAACCACGCCAATGCCTCCAGCGCATCGGCGCGGGTCACACCCCAGCCAAAGGGATGCAGGCGGCCGAAGTGGTCGGGGAATGCCGTTTCGACCAGTGCCAACACCTCTGTGGTCATCGCATCCGGGGCAAAACGCGGCGGGCGCGGACGAAGCAGATCGGGTTTGGCGGCTTTGCGGTTGTCGTGGTCAAAATTCCACTGTCCACCAGTCGGCTGCGCGCCTTGCATCAAAAATCCGGTCTTGCGACGCATCTCGCGGTAAAACCATTCCATCCGCAACTGCTTGCGGCCCTCGGCCCATGTGGCAAATTCTGTGTCAGAACATAGAAAACGGTCATCCGGATGTTGGGTGATCGGCAACGGCAGGTCATCCAGCGCGGTGATAAGCCGCCACTCGCCCGGACGGGTGGCGATAATCTCGGCCGCGCCACATCCGGCTGCACGGCGCAGCAACTCGCCGGGGATCGATTGGCTGTTTTCGGGATCATCAAGCGTTGTGTAAGCGACTGTCCATCCCGCTTCGCGCAGATCAGCCGCGAAATGGCGCATGGCCGACAGGATCAGAGCGATCTTTTGCGGATGATGCTGCACATAGGTGCCCTCGGCCATCACCTCGGCCATCACCACCACATCCTTCGCCGGGTCCGCCTTGCGCAGTGCGCTCAGGTCAAGGCTCAGTTGATCGCCCAGAACCAGAACAAGACGCCTCACCATGCGATGGCCTTTCCTTGCCAGTCGAAAAAGCCACCGCTTTCGGCGGGAGTCAGGCCATCAAGCACAGCCAGCAGGTTGTCTGCGGCCTGAACCGGAGTCACCGTGGGGTGGGTGCCCGCATATTTGGCGGTCAACGGTGTTTGCACGGTGCCGGGATGAAGGCAGACAGCCACAGCAAGCGGGTGGCTGCGGGCAATCTCTATCGCCGCAGTGTGGATCAGCTGGTTGAGCGCGGCTTTGGCCGCACGGTAGCTGAACCAGCCGCCCAAGGCATTGTCACCAATGCTGCCGACGCGCGCCGACAGCACCGCAAAGTCGGCACGGCGGTCCTTGGGAAGCAGAGGCAGGCAATGTTTGAGCACCAGCACCGGCCCCGCGGCGTTCAGGGCAAATTGCGCCGCCATGTTGGCCGGATCCAGCGCGCGCAGGGATTTCTCTGGCGGCACCCCGCCAAGTTCCAGTGCTCCGGTTGCGACAACAATCCGGTCAAACGGCCCCTTCAGCCCACCGAGCAGGCGGCCAAGACTGGTCTCGTCGGTCAGGTCCAGGCCATCTTGGCTGCGCGACAGCCGTGTCACGTCGGCCCCCTGAACGGCCATACGATCGGCCAACGCCTGCCCGATCCCGCCCGTTGCCCCAACCACCAATGCCCGCATACCTGCCCCCATGTCGCGTCAGGGCGCAGTTAGGGCGGACAGGCGCCGGATCAATGGACGCGGATCAATGGACAACGCCCCAAGTCCGGTTCCGCAAGGCCGCATGAAAATCGGGTGCGGCGTCTGTGGCGGGCGGGTCGCAGGGGTCTGAAGGGGCGTTTCGGGCACCGCTGGGCAGAAGCTGGCCCCCGATGCTTTTTCTAAGGCGGGCTGGCAGGTGGGGTCCACCGTGCAAATCCCCCCTTTACATTCCGGACCCTGTGGCTATCGTCGCCAACATGACACGGGGTTCACATATTGCATCTTGGAACGGGGAAATCTCCCTGTCCGCCACCCGTGGTCTGCTTCTCCTTAGCTGCCTCTGAGCGTGCCCTTGGGCGCGACCGCTCGGAGGTGAACAGCGCCCACAAGGACAAGCACAGGACATTTCAAGGAACAGACCAATGACCACTGCAACTGCACCGCAGGACCGCGTTTTCATTTTTGACACCACCTTGCGCGATGGCGAGCAAAGCCCCGGCGCCACCATGACCCACGACGAGAAGCTGGAGATTGCCAGCCTTTTGGACGAGATGGGGGTTGATATCATCGAAGCCGGGTTCCCGATTGCCAGCGAGGGCGATTTCGCGGCGGTATCGGAGATTTCCAAACGCGCCAAGACCTCCACCATCTGCGGTTTGGCGCGGGCGAATTTCAAGGATATCGACCGCTGCTGGGAGGCGGTGAAGCACGCAAAATCGCCCCGCATCCACACCTTCATCGGCACCTCGCCCTTGCACCGGGCGATCCCCAATCTGGACATGGACCAGATGGCCGAGCGTATCCACGAGACGGTAACGCACGCCCGCAACCTGTGTGACAACGTGCAGTGGTCGCCCATGGATGCCACGCGCACCGAGCATGATTATCTGTGCCGGGTGGTGGAGATCGCAATCAAGGCCGGTGCCAGCACGATCAACATTCCCGACACCGTGGGCTATACCGCCCCGCGCGAAAGTGCCGATCTGATCCGCATGTTGCTGGAGCGGGTGCCGGGGGCCGATACGATCATCTTTGCCACCCATTGCCACAATGATCTGGGCATGGCGACGGCCAATTCTCTGGCGGCGGTGGAAGCTGGTGCGCGGCAGATCGAATGCACGATCAACGGGTTGGGCGAACGGGCGGGGAATACCGCTTTGGAAGAAGTGGTCATGGCGTTGCGGGTCCGCAATGACATCATGCCCTACCGCACCGGAATTGATACGACAAAGATCATGAACCTGTCGCGGCGGGTGGCCAGCGTGTCCGGCTTTCAGGTGCAGTTCAACAAGGCGATTGTCGGCAAGAACGCGTTTTTGCATGAGTCGGGCATCCATCAGGATGGTGTGCTGAAGAATGTGGAAACCTTCGAGATCATGCGGCCCGAGGATATTGGCCTCGTGCAGAAGAACATCGCCATGGGCAAGCATTCCGGCCGCGCCGCGCTGCGCGCCAAGCTGAAAGAGCTGGGGGTGGAACTGGCTGACAACCAGCTGAATGACGTTTTCGTGCGGTTCAAGGCTTTGGCCGACCGCAAGAAAGAGGTTTATGACGAGGATCTGGTGGCACTGGTCGCCGATGAACAGACCAATGATGCGCACGAGTTCTTGCAGTTAAAAAAGCTGCGGGTGATCTGTGGCACCGACGGCCCGCAAGAGGCCGATATGGTGATGAGCATCGACGGGGTGGACCACCACATCGACGCCACCGGCGACGGGCCGGTGGATGCAGCGTTCAACTGCGTGAAGATGCTGTTCCCGCATTCGGCCCGGCTGGAGGTGTATCAGGTGCATGCCGTGACCGAAGGCACCGACGCGCAGGCCACAGTGTCAGTGCGCCTGCAAGAGGACGGGCGGATCGTGACCGGAGCCTCGGCCGATACCGATACCATCGTGGCCAGCACGCGCGCTTACATCAACGCGCTGAACAAGCTGATCGTGCGCCGGCAGAAAACCGCGCCGGGCAATGATACCAAGACGGTAAGCTATCACGGCAAGTGACCTGTCGCCCCGGCTCTGTGGTTTGACAGAGGCGGGGCGGTGGCCCGCGTCGGTATTGAAAACTTTTGCCAAGATGAAATCCGGGCACAGAAAATCGGTGGCAAGGTCGCGGGAGCGCCGTCGCGTGCGAGGGTCTCGGCTACTGGGTCTGGCGTGGACACAGGGTTGACCGAGGAATGTCACCGTGTCGCCAAGGTTGAGTGGTGTCTCTGCACACCAATTGACCGGGAACAGGCATATCATGATTCGGATCACACTCGCGCTTTTGGCGCTGGCGCTGTTGTTTGGCTGCGGCGAACCTGTGTCGCAGGGGGCGGGCGCGCGGGTGCTTTTGATTGGGGACTCGATGTTTGCGAACAACCGCGCCAACAATAAAGCCGTTGCCGATGTGTTGGAGGCGGAGTTGGGGGCGGCGGTGCTGGACAGATCCGTGTTTGCCGCACGCTATTTCCACGCGCTGCCGATTTCCGGCGCTGCCGGGTTGCGACTGACCTCGCAGTATCGCGAGGGCGACTGGGATTGGGTGGTGATGAACGGGGGCGGCAACGATCTGTTGTTGGGCTGCGGGTGCAGTTTGTGTCACGGAGTGCTGAACCGGCTTGTCACTCCCGATGGGCGGGGGGGCGCGATCCCGGCCTATGTTTCCCGCATCCGTGCGGGCGGGGCGCGGGTGGTCTATGCGGGGTATCTGCGCAATCCCGGCATGGGAACACCGATAAAGCATTGTGGGCCTGCGGGCAATGAACTGGACCGACGCCTGACGCTGATGGCGGGCTTCGACGCCGGCGTGACCTTCGTGCCGATGGCCGATCTGGTACCGTACCGGGATGCGAGTTTCCACGCTATCGACCGGATCCACCCGTCTTTCAAGGGAAGTCAGGGCATTGCGCGGCGACTTGCGGCTGTCATAAAATCGGCACCGAAACGGGGAATGCCAGCACCTTTGCGGCAATGATTCGGTTCTGACCGGCAACCATCAAGGCTGCATCGGCTGTTCGAACCCGTTGGCAGGCTGCATTGGAAAATTGCAGTAAATTGCAAAGACGAAAGAAACGAGCCGCTGGAGAGCCACAGAGTTCCCGTAGCGATTGCTATTTGACAAGTTGTGATGCCTCACAGCGGATTGACGCCCGCCCGGTCCTTTGCTCTTTCGCCCGTTTACCCTGAGCCTTATATGGTCTCGCCCCCCTCTCATCACGAGTCGTGGGGCTGATGACGTTGAACAAGGACACCACGGCATGTCGATACTCTCGGGTCTGTTTTCCTCGGATATGGCGATCGACCTCGGCACGGCGAATACGCTGGTCTATATCCGCGGCAAGGGGATCGTGCTGAACGAGCCGTCTGTGGTGGCCTATCACAGCAAGGACGGCAAGAAACAGGTGCTGGCCGTGGGCGAAGATGCCAAGCTGATGCTGGGCCGCACGCCGGGCAGCATCGAGGCGATCCGCCCGATGCGCGACGGGGTGATCGCGGACTTCGAGGCGGCGGAAGAGATGATCAAGCATTTCATCCGCAAGGTGCACAAGCGCACGACGTTTTCCAAACCCAAGATCATCGTCTGTGTGCCGCATGGCGCGACCCCGGTGGAAAAGCGCGCGATCCGGCAATCGGTGCTGTCGGCAGGTGCACGCCGCGCCGGGTTGATTGCCGAACCGATTGCGGCAGCCATCGGGGCGGGTATGCCGATCACCGATCCCACTGGCAACATGGTGGTGGATATCGGCGGCGGCACCACCGAGGTGGCGGTGCTGTCGCTTGGCGATATCGTCTATGCCCGGTCGGTTCGCGTCGGCGGCGACCGGATGGATGAGGCGATCATCAATTATCTGCGCCGCCACCAGAATTTGCTGATCGGGGAGTCGACGGCCGAACGGATCAAGACCAGCATCGGCACCGCGCGGATGCCTGATGACGGACGCGGAGCGTCGATGACCATTCGGGGCCGTGACCTGCTGAACGGTGTGCCCAAGGAAACCGAGATCAATCAGGCGCAGGTTGCCGAGGCTTTGGCCGAACCCGTGCAGCAGATCTGCGACGCGGTGATGCAGGCGCTGGAGGCGACGCCGCCCGACCTGGCCGCCGATATCGTGGACCGGGGCGTGATGCTGACCGGCGGTGGCGCGCTGTTGGGCGAACTGGACCTGAGCTTGCGCGAGCAGACCGGGTTGTCGATCTCTGTCGCCAATGAATCACTCAATTGTGTGGCCCTGGGCACCGGCAAGGCGCTGGAATACGAAAAACAGTTGCGGCATGTGATTGATTACGACAGCTGATCCGGTGCTGGCACGCGGGATATCAGGGAAGCGGCCCATCTGGGCCGGACGTAAGAAATGGACGTAACAGACCGGCATGGCAAAGACACGGACCGACCCTGAAGAGTTCTCTCGCCCGCTTCGGCGGGTGCTCGTGGGGCTTCTGGTGCTGGCCTTGCTGGGGTTGTTCTTGCTCTGGCGGATCGACAGCCCAAGGGTGGAACGGTTCCGCGCTGCGCTGATCGACCGGGTGGTGCCGTCTTTTGATTGGGCCATGGCGCCAGTCACCAGTGCTGCCGGGATGATCGAACAGTTCCAGAGTTACACCAGCCTGCACGCGCAAAATCAGGATCTGCGCCGCGAATTGCAGCAGATGAAGGCATGGAAAGAAGCGGCCCTGCAGCTGGAACAGCAGAATGCGCGTCTGCTGGACCTCAATCAGGTGCGGCTGGACCCGAAGCTTACGCATGTTACCGGGCAGGTGTTGGCCGACAGCGGCAGCCCGTTCCGGCAATCGGTGCTGATCAATGTCGGCGCGCGTGATGGCATTCTGGACGGCTGGGCCACCATGGATGGCATCGGCGTGGTGGGCCGGATTTCCGGCGTGGGCGAGCGCACCGCGCGGGTGATCCTGCTGACCGACACCAACAGCCGGATTCCGGTAACGGTGCAACCATCGGGGCAAAAGGGGCTTTTGTCGGGCGACAACACCGCCCTTCCCCCGTTGGAGTTTCTGGAAAAGGCCGACGAGGTGCGACCGGGTGATCGGGTGGTCAGTTCTGGTGACGGCGGGATGTTTCCGGCAGGGCTTCTGGTGGGGCAAGTGGTGCTGGGCAATGACCGGCGCCTGCGGGTGTCGCTCAGCGCCGATTATCAGCGGCTGGAGTTTTTGCGCGTCCTGCGCAGCCATCAGCTGGCGCCGATCACCGATGCGGGCGCGCTCATCGCGCCCCCTGTGTTGCCGTCAGGGCCGGATACCTCGGGGGCACTGAACACCGAAGCGTTGCCCACCCGAGGCAACCAGCCCGAGGCAGAGCCCGCAGCCGATGCCAGCACCGAAACGGATGGCAGTGGTGGGTGATACGCTTCGCTCCAGCGTGTGGTTCTATCGCGGCTTGTTTGTCGGCATCATGCTGCTTTTGCTGTATCTGCGGCTGCTGCCCTTGCGATCAGAGGCGGGGGATTGGCCGGGGCCGGATCTTTTGCTGTGCCTGATATTCGCTTGGGCGATGCGCCGGCCGGACTATCTGCCGGTCTGGCTGTTGGCCGGTGTGCTGCTTTTGGAAGACATGATCCTAATGCGGCCCCCCGGTTTGTGGACGGCGCTTGTCGTGATCGCCGTGGAATTCGTGCGCAACCGGGTGGCGCTGACGCGCGAGCTGACGCTGGTGGCGGAATGGGCCCTTGTGGCGGGGCTGATGATTGCCTGCCTGCTGGCTTACCGGCTGGTCTTCACGCTATCGTTCCTGCCGCAACCGGCATTTGGCTTTGCCCTGATGCAGGTTTTGTGGTCGATCCTGTGCTATCCTGTGGTGGTGGGGGCCAGTCGTCTGGCCTTCGACCTGCGCAAGCCCGCCACGGGCGAAGTGGACAATTACGGTCGCCGGCTATGAGGGGCAAGACGTGAGACGGAGCCCGAAGGAAACCGAAGAAAGCGCCCGCGTCACGCATCGCCGTGCGCTGCTGCTGGGCGGAGCCATGACGGCGATGTTCGCCGTTCTGGGCGGACGCATGCGCTATCTGTCGGTGGATCAGGCGGATCAGTTCAAGCTCTTGGCCGAGGAAAACCGGATCTCGATCCGGTTGATTCCACCCGCGCGCGGATTGATCCACGACCGCAACGGCAAGGTGCTGGCAGGCAACGAGCAGAATTACCGGGTGGTGATCACTCGCGAAGACGCGGGCAACGTCGATGAGGTGTTGGCAAAGCTGGCCCATATCATTCCGCTGACCGCCGATGATCTGGACCGCACCACAAAAGAAATGCGCCGGACCAGCCCGTTTGCACCGATCACCGTGGCGGATCGACTGACGTGGGAAGACCTGTCGAAAATCGCGCTGAACGCGCCATCGCTGCCCGGTATCTCGCCCGAGGTGGGGCTCAGCCGCCAGTATCCGCGCGACACCGATTTCGCGCATGTGCTGGGCTATGTCGGCCCGGTGTCGGAACGCGATCTGGCAGATCTGGAAAGCCCCGACCCATTGTTGCGCATCCCCAAATTCCAGATCGGCAAGATCGGCGTGGAACGCTGGCTGGAGGATGATCTGCGCGGCCGGGCGGGCACACGGCGGATCGAGGTCAATGCCGTCGGCCGCGTCATGCGCGAGTTGGAGCGCGAAGAAGGCGACCCCGGATCGGATGTACGGCTGACGATCGATGCCGATGTGCAGAATTTTGTGCAGGCCCGGCTGGGCGACGAATCCGCCGCCGCTGTGGTCATGGATGTGAACAATGGCGATCTGATCGCGATTGTCTCGTCCCCGTCGTTCGACCCCAACCTGTTTGTGCGCGGCATCAGCCACACCGATTACAACGGCCTGATGGAAAACGACCATCGCCCGCTGGCCAACAAGACGGTGCAGGGAGTTTATCCGCCGGGGTCCACCTTCAAGATGATCACGGCGCTGGCCGCGCTGGAGGCAGGGGTGATCAACGTCAACACGTCGGTGCGCTGCCCCGGCTATCTGGAATTCGGCGGGCGGCGGTTCCATTGCTGGAAACGGGCCGGGCACGGATCGGTCGATCTGGAAAAGTCGCTGGCTGAAAGCTGTGACGTTTACTACTACGAGATCGCGCAGCGGGTTGGCATCGAAAAGATCGCGGAAATGGGCAAACGCTTTGGCCTTGGCATCCGGCACGAGATCCCGATGTCGGCTATTGCCGAAGGCATCATGCCCAACCGCGCGTGGAAGCAGGAACGCTACAAACAGGACTGGCGGATCGGCGACACAATCAATGCCAGCATAGGTCAGGGCTATGTGCTGACCTCGCCTTTGCAACTGGCGGTCATGACCGCGCGGATCGCAACGGGCCGCGCGGTCAGCCCGCGTCTTGTGCGATCAATCGACGGCAAGGATGTGCCGGTTCCCGAAGCCCCCGGCGTCGGGATTTCTGACGAAATCATGCGCAGGATCCGGTCCGGCATGTTCGCGGTGATGAATGGGGAACGCGGCACGGCCAAATCTTCGCGTATTGTGGACGAAGCCATGGTCTGGGCGGGCAAGACCGGCACCAGCCAGGTGCGAAACATCACCGCTGCCGAGCGGGCGCGGGGCGTGATCTCCAACGAACAACTGCCATGGAACCGGCGTGACCATGCCCTTTTTGTCGGCTTTGCGCCCTTTGACCGCCCGCGTTATGCGGTATCGGTGGTGGTGGAACATGGCGGCGGCGGATCGACCGCTGCGGCGCCGATTGCGCGCGACGCCATTCTGCGCGCGCTCAGCGATGGGTTGCCGCCAGTGTCGGCTTATCCGGCAAGCCAGCGCAACCGCATCGACTCGATGTTGCAAAAGCTTCCGCTGCGCGATGCCGATGGTCGCGCACCAGAGTCCAGTCGGGCCTGAGGTGCGCACATGAGCTTTCTGGAATACCGCGTCAAATTCGTGCCGACCGGCCTGCGTAAGGTTTTGCACCTGAATTGGCCGTTGATTGTCTTGGTCACGGCTGTTTCAGCCGTCGGCTGGCTGGCGCTTTATTCCATTGCAGGCGGGCGGATGGATGTCTGGGCCGGACGCCAGATGCAGGTGTTTGCGCTGGGTGCGGTGCTGATGTTCTTCATCGCCTTTGTGCCGATCTGGTTCTGGCGCAACATGTCGCTGATCGCCTATGTCGTCTCGCTGATGCTGCTGCTGGTGGTCGAGTTTTTCGGCACCATGGGCATGGGCGCGCAACGCTGGATCGAATTCGGCGGCATCCGCCTGCAACCTTCCGAGTTGATGAAGGTCACGCTGGTGATGATGCTGGCGGCCTATTACGACTGGTTGGATGTCAAAAAAACCTCACGCCTGTTGTGGGTCCTGATCCCTGTCGTATTGACCATTGTGCCCACGGTGCTGGTGCTGATGCAACCCAATCTTGGCACCGCCCTGATCCTGTTGATGATCGGCGGCACGGTAATGATGCTGGCGGGCGTCAGCTGGTGGTATTTTGCCTTTGTGATCAGCAGTGTGGTCAGTGGGGTCTGGGCGATCATGGCAAGCCGCGGCACCGACTGGCAACTGTTGCACGACTACCAGTTCCGCCGGATCGATACCTTCCTCGACCCCACATCGGATCCGTTGGGCGCAGGATACAACATCATTCAGGCCCAGATTGCGCTGGGCTCTGGCGGCTGGAATGGCAAGGGGTTCATGCAGGGCACCCAAAGCCGGCTCAACTTCCTGCCGGAAAAGCACACTGATTTCATCTTCACCACGCTGGGCGAGGAGTTTGGCTTTGTCGGCGTGCTCAGCCTCTTGGTGCTGTATGGGCTGATCCTGGTGTTCTGCTATGTCTCTGCCATGCAGAACAAGGATCGGTTTTCGGTCCTGCTGATCCTGGGGATCGCCGCGAACTTCTTCTTTTATCTGGCGATCAACTTGGCCATGGTGATGGGGCTGGCCCCAGTGGTTGGCATTCCGCTGCCGTTCCTGTCCTATGGCGGGTCGGCAATGCTGGTGCTTCTGGTGGCCTTTGGCCTGATCCAAAGCGCGCACGTCCACAGACCGAGGTAACTGATGATCACTGTCCTGTTCGCCGCCCCCGATCTTTGGGGGGACTATGCCGACGTGCTGCCGCAGGCTTTGGATGAGGCCGGGATCGCGGCGCGGGTGGTGCAGGAGGCGGCGCCCGAGACGGTGGATTACATCATCTATGCCCCCAGCGCACCGTTGCAGGATTTCACACCGTTCAAGCGGGCCAAAGCGGTGCTGTCGCTTTGGGCCGGGGTGGAACGGATCGTCGGCAATACCACGCTGACCCAACCTTTGTGCCGCATGGTCGATCCGTCCCTGACCGAGAGCATGGTCGAATGGGTGGTGGGCCACGCCTTGCGCCATCATCTTGGCATGGATGCGCATATCGTGAACCCCGATCACATCTGGCGTCCGGTGCCCCCACCGCTGGCCCGCAACCGACCCGTCACCGTGCTGGGACTGGGGGCGTTGGGCAGCGCCTGCGCGCGGGCGCTGGCCGCGCTGAATTTCCCGGTGACGGGGTGGAGCCGGACGGCAAAGACGGTGCCGGGGGTGCGCAGCCTGTCGGGCACAGACGGCTTGCGCAAGGCACTTACCGGGGCGCAGATCGTGGTGACGCTGCTTCCACGCACGCCGGGAACAGAGAACACGTTGAATGCTGAAACGCTGTCACTGCCCGCGTTCGGCGCGGTGATCCTGAACCCCGGCCGCGGGCCGCTGATCGATGATGACGCGCTGATCGCAGCACTTGACTCGGGCCAGATCGGCCATGCCACGCTGGATGTGTTCCGCGTGGAACCCCTGCCACAGACCCACCCCTTCTGGGCGCATCCGCGCATCACGGTCACCCCCCACATCGCCGCAGATACCCGCGCCGAAAGTGCATCGCGCGTGATCGCGGAAAACATCCGTCGCGGCGAAGCAGCAGAGCCGCTGCTGCATCAGGTCGACCGCGGCTTGGGATATTGAACGACCCCTTTTCGCCTTTCTCCGAACCCGCTAAACAACAACCGACAGGTTTGGGAAAACACATGACAGGCAAGGCTCTGATCACCGGCGCGGCAGGCTTCATCGGCTTTCATCTGGCGCAGCGCTTGCTGGCCGATGGTTGGCAGGTGACAGGATTCGACGGCATGACCACCTATTACGACCCTGCCCTCAAACAGGCGCGGCTGGATATCTTGCAAGCGCGGCCGGGGTTCAAGTTCGAACAGGGCATGCTGGAGGAGGAGGGTCGGCTAACCGCACTGGCCGCTGACCTGCAACCGGATGTGATGCTCCATCTCGCCGCGCAGGCAGGCGTGCGATATTCGATCGACGCGCCCCGATCCTATGTGCAGTCAAACCTGATCGGCACGCACGAGGTGTTGGAGGCCGCCCGCGCCCACCCGCCCCGGCATCTGCTGATGGCCTCGACCTCATCGGCTTATGGCGCCAACACCACGATGCCCTATGCCGAAACAGACCGCGCCACGCATCCGATGAGTTTTTACGCGGCCACCAAGATCGCCAATGAGGCAATGGCCCACAGCTATGCGCATCTCTTTGGTCTGCCCGTCACCATGTTTCGGTTCTTCACCGTCTATGGCCCTTGGGGACGCCCGGATATGGCACTGTTCAAATTCACCAAGGCTATCCTGAACGATGAGCCGATCGACGTTTACAACCACGGTGACATGCGCCGTGATTTCACATTCGTTGACGATCTGATCGAAGGCATCGTCCGGCTGATCAACACCCCCCCCGGCCCTACCCCGGTTGGTCCAATGGACAGCCTGTCACCTGTCGCACCCTTCCGTGTGGTCAACATCGGCAATGGCGCGCCCGAACAACTGACCGATTTCATCAAGGCGATCGAAGCCGCCACAGGGCGCAAAGCACGGCAAAACCTGCTGCCGATGCAACCCGGCGATGTCCCCGCCACCTGGGCAGATGCTGCGCTGATCGAGGCATTGACAGGCCCGCTACCCCGCACCGACATGCGCGAAGGTGTCGCGCGGTTCGTCGAGTGGTATCGCGGCTGGAACGCCAGATAAGCGGAGCGCGGCGCAGGCGCTCGGATACTTTGGGCTACAGCTGGCCGGGCACAACCTGATCCGGGGGGCGGTGGCCGTCGGCGAAGGTCTTAATGTTGATTATGACCTTTTCGCCCATCTCGATCCGACCCTCCAGCGTGGCACTGCCCATATGCGGCAACAGCACCACATTGGGCAGTTCGCGCAAGCGCGGATTGATCTCATGCCCGTGCTCAAAAACGTCCAGGCCGGCGCCGCCAAGCTCGCCGGCGCGCAATCCGCGGGTCAGGGCGTTCTCATCGATGACCTCGCCGCGCGAGGTGTTGACGATAACGGCCGTTGGCTTCATCAGCTTGAGCCTGCGCGCGTTCATCAGATGATAAGTCGAAGGCGTGTGCGGGCAGTTGATCGACAAAATGTCCATCCGGCTGACCATCTGGTCCAGACTTTCCCACCACGTCGCATCCAGATCCGCCTCGATCTCGGGGCGCAGGCGCTTGCGGTTGTTGTAGTGCACCTGCATGCCAAAGGCACGGGCACGGCGCGCCACAGCCTGTCCGATCCGGCCCATACCCAGAATGCCCAGGCGCTTGCCGCCCAGCCGTCCGCCCAGATAGGCGGTCGGGGCCCAGCCCTGCCATTTGCCCGACTGCATCACCGACAGCCCCTCGGGGATGCGGCGGGTCACTGCCATGATCAGCGCCAGTGTCATATCGGCGGTGTCTTCGGTCACCACGCCCGGCGTGTTCGACACCAAAATCCCGCGCTGGCGGGCGGTGGCAACATCAATATGGTCAACCCCCGCGCCGTAATTGGCGATCAGTTTCAACTTGTCGCCCGCCTGTCCGATCAGCCCGGCATCGATCTGATCGGTTACGCAGGGCACCAGCACATCGGCGCGGCGCATCGCATCCGTCAGCTCTTCCCGCGACATCTTGGTGTCAGGTTCGCGCAAATCGACGTCGAACAATTCCTTCATCCGGGTTTCAACGGGTTCCGGCAACCGTCGCGTGACTACAACACTCAGCCGTTGTGCGGGCATCAAAGACCTCCCTGGACTTGATCTTGGCGCGAGCCTGAGGGCAAAGTGACGGGATCCGGGGCGGGGCACAAGACCCTATGCGTCCAAGCCTGGAAAGTTGAGGATATGCAGCCTTTTGCCGGGCTGCGCGATAGGCAGAACAAACAGACCGGGGGCACACCCGGCCACAGGCGGATGGTGTATGCGATGCTGAAGGCCTTGATGACGGGCGTTGCGCTGTTGATCTGGACAGATCCGGCGCTGTCCGAAGTGGTGCGGCCAAAGCCCAGGCCGGTAAGCGTCTCTGCTCCGGCATCCGCGGTGGAAAGTGCTGTGCCGATCGCAACAACATCGCCCTCTGGCGCGCCAGCTCTGTTTCCCCTCGGGCCACCAGCGCCGCGCGTGACCGGAGCTGTGGCCGAACCGCGTGATCCGAACAGGGGTGCTGTCACCAACTTACCGTTGCCGCGCTTTGTGTCGTTGAAATCGGGCGAGGGCAACGCCCGCCGCGGGCCGGGGCTTTCGCACCGGATCGACTGGGTTTTCACGCGGGTCGGCATGCCATTGAAGATCACTGCCGAGCACGGACACTGGCGCCGGGTCGAGGATGCCGAAGGCATTGGCGGCTGGGTTCATTATGCACTGCTCTCCGGCGTCCGCTCGGTGATGGTCGCAGATGACAGGGCAACTTTTTTCAGCCGGGCAGACACCACATCGCTTGTTTCCTTTCAGGCCGAGCGCGGTGTTGTGGCGCGGGTGATCGGTTGCAAGTCGGGATGGTGCAGGGTGTCGGTGGATGGACAGAAGGGCTGGGTCCCGGTCAGCAGTCTTTGGGGCGTGACAGAAGACGAGATCATCGATTAGGCCCGCCGCGCGCAGTGCTTTGGGGCTTGCCCTTGACGCTGCACCCACGTTGGCGCATGTCGCCCTGACACGGCAAAGGGGGCTGGGATGGCATCTGAACAGACGCGGCTCAATCTGTCGGCGGGGATCGCCTCGGTCCTAGTGGCCCTGCTTCTCGTGATCCTGAAACTGTGGGCGTTGGGACAGACCGGATCATTGTCCGTGGCGGCCTCATTGGCTGACAGCGCGATGGATCTGATGGTCAGCCTGATGGCGATGGCAGCGATTTTCTATGCCGCCAAACCTGCGGATGAGGACCACGCCTTTGGCCACACATCGGCCGAAGATCTGGCCTCGCTTGGGCAGGCGGTGTTCATTCTGGTTTCGGCCGCGGTGATCGGCACCGCATCCGTGCAACGATTGTTGGCCCCCATGCCTGAAGCGCTGACGCGGGAGGGCGTTGGCATGGGGGTGATGGCAGTGTCGATCCTGCTGACGCTGGGGTTGGTGCTGTGGCAGGGACGTGTCGCGAAACGCACCGGCAACAAAGTGGTGGCGGCAGACCGGCTGCACTATCTGGGCGATCTGCTGCCGAACATCGGCGCAATTGCATCGCTTTGGGCATCACGCGCGTTCGGGCTGACGTCGGTTGATTCGGTGGTTGCATTGGCCGCCGCTGCCATGCTGGCGCTTGGCGCGCTGCGGATCGGGCGCGATGCGTTCAATGCGCTGATGGACCGGCGGGCTGATCCGGTGGTGATTGCGGGAATCGAGGACATTGCCCGCGACTGGCCCGGCGTGAAAGGCTATCACGACATCAAGACCCGGACCGCCGGAAGCCGGATTTTCGTGCAGATCCACATCGAGCTTGACGGTAGCCAACCGCTGCGCGAGGCGCATGCGATCGGGGCAGCATTGCGGCGCGCGATCCTTCAGGCCTATCCCCAGGCAGATGTGATCGTCCACAAGGATGTCGCCGGAGAGACGGCACCATCCTTTGCACAGCGTTGAAGGATTTCCCAAACCAACATCGCTGCGTCCCGGCATGGCTCATCCTGCCGGAGCTTGTAACGACAAACCTGCAGGACAGAGTGCCACTGGCCGCGGCTGCGCCGCCCCGATGCGGGAATTTTCGCGCTGACGAAGGCAGAGGGCGTGGCCTGCATGCGGTGCGTGAGTTTTGGCGCCGGGCGGACCAGCTGGCTTCGGATAAGCCCGACCGCGCAATGCGCGGCGAGCGCCGGGGCGGTCGTGCGTGTTGCACGCCTTGCACAACTCGGGGTGGAGCATGTGCCCAAACCGTCGCGGGGGCGGACGTGTTGGCGATCGGTTGCAATCCATCGCCACCGGGCCTTGGCCCACTTGCCGAGTCGGGCCGCATGTCCTGCACCGGCATTTTGCCCGGATCGGATGCGTTGCAGGCCGCATCACAATTACCCAAGACCTGCCCACGCCTGATTGAGTTGCGGGCACCCAGATTGGAAAGCCAAACCAACCTATTGAAATTGCTTGTGCTATCCCATAACACGCCCGCGTTTTTGCCTAGCGCCGGGTGTTTGCCCATATCGTTTCCCATCACAGCGGCGCTCTGCTCAGCCCCGCGATACCTGGGAAAGGAAACCCGATGTTCAAAACCGCAAGGACCTCTGTCATCGCCGCCGTTACGGCTCTGTCACTGGCCGTCACGGCCGCTGCCCCTGCCCAAGCGCTTGGCAAGAACGAACGCAACTTCATCAAGGGCGTTGCTGCAGCAGTCATCGTCGGCGCCTTGATCAACGAGGCGCAAGCCCGTGCGCCACGGCCCCAACCGCAGCCGGTCTATCGCCCTCACCCACAACCACAGCCCACATACCGCCCGCACCCGCAACCGCAGCCCACATATCGACCCCATCCGCAACCTCAGCCACACGGCCAATATCGCCCGCGGCAGGACCATCACCAAAGCACCAGCGGGCGGGTCATCGGATCGAACAACTCGGTTCACGCGACCATCGCAGGGCAGACCTTCAACAACTATTCCGCGTCACAACGCCGTGCGATCCAAAGCCGGTTGCGCGCCTTTGGCTACTACACTGGCGGTATTGACGGCGCCTTTGGCCCAGGCACCTACCGCGCGGTGGTGGCCTATGCCCGCGACAGTGGCGGCGAGCGCCAGTTGCAGACCCGCGCCGGCACGTTCGGGGTCTATGACAGCCTGATCTACTGATCCGATACGTCTTTCGAACAGCGTCTTGCCTCTTGTCCCCTCAGGGCAAGGCGCTTGCCGCGCCCCGGCCCTTCCCCGGTCGGGGTGCATATTTTGACCAAAGTCATTTGCACTCTGTCTTGCCCTCTCTCACTCTGTGGCAGGATGGTTGCCGCGCTCCGACCCTGTCCAGGTCGGGGCGCGGTTTTTCAAGGAAAGCGATCTTGCGGAAATGTTTTTATTCCGGACCGGATTTCCGCCAAGGATTGCTCCGCAGTCTGCGTCTGACCTAATGTGATGCTGATGGAAACGCCTGATGAAACCCTGGCCTTGGCCGCTGGCAGTGGCGACCGTGCCGCCTTTGCAGCGCTGGTCACACGACATTATGACCGCATTTTTGCCCTTGGCTGGCGGCTGACCGGCAGCAAGGCCGAAGCCGAGGATCTGGCGCAGGAAATTTGCGCTGCCTTGCCGCATCGCCTGCGCGGGTGGCGGGCCGAGGCGCGGTTCACCACATGGCTTTATCGTGTGGTGGTCAATGCCGCCCATGATGCCCGCCGCCGTGCTGCCGTGCGCGCACGTGCCGCTGACGGCTGGGGCGATTGGGAAATCGCCCGCCAGGACGCGATGGCCGAAGACCGTGCGGCCCACGACTGGCTGGCGGCCGCGATGACGCGGCTGCCGGTCGAATTGCGCGATACCGTGGCGCTGGTGTTGGGCGAAGACTTGACCCAAGCCGAAGCCGGAACGGTGCTGGGCCTGTCCGAAGGCACGATCGCCTGGCGGATGTCCGAGGTGAAAAAGCGGCTGCGCGCCATGGCCGCCGAGGAGGCAAAGGCATGACCCGCGACCCTGAACTCGATCGTCTGAAAGCGGCGTTGCAGGCGGCACCGGCCAGCGACCCTGCTGCGAAGGCAGCAGCTTTGGCCCGCGCGATGGCAGCTTACGAAGACTCCGCTCTGGCCCGCCAAGGATCGCCGGTGCCGATGCGTTCCACGTCCGACCGTCCGAATGGGGCGGGGTTGGGAAATGGAGTGCGTAACATGCTGAACGCCCTGAGATGGAAACCTGTGCTGGCCGCGACCACCTCTGTTGCCGCTTTGGCCGTGGGATTGGTGGTCTTCCTGCCGCAAGCAGAGGCGCCGGTTGGCCGTGTGGCCACGCCACCCCCGGCGCAAGCACCAGAATCTGCGAGCCCCACGCAAACGGCTGAGCGCGCGATCACGGCACCCGAAACCACGATGACGCGCATGGCCGCTCCGGCCCAGGCGCCAGCTTTCCCCCTGGGTGGCGCGGCGGACATTGCGATGGAATCGTCGGTGGCAGAGTCTTCGGTATTGGCTTTGGCCGCGCCCGACCAAATGGCCCCGTTGCCTGAAAGCGACGAGGCATTTGCAAATGCCGGGGCGAATGCGGTGCAGGTCACGGCAGAAGCGCCCGTATCCACCTTTTCTGTCGACGTCGATACCGCGTCTTATGCGGTGGTGCGCAACAGTCTGGTGTCGGGCCGCCTGCCCACGCCCGATGCCGTGCGGGTCGAGGAGATGGTGAACTACTTCCCCTACCCCTATTCCGCGCCCGAAGTGGGTGAACCGCCCTTCCGTCCGACCATCAGCGTGATGCCGACACCTTGGAACGCAGGCACCCGATTGGTGCACATCGCCTTGCAGGGTCGCTTGCCCGAAATGGCCGAACGCCCACCGCTGAACCTTGTGTTCCTGATCGACACGTCAGGCTCCATGGATCAGCCCAACAAACTGCCGCTGCTGAAACAGTCACTGGCGCTGTTGCTGGGCGACCTGCGCCCCGAGGATCAGGTCGCCATCGTTGCCTATGCCGGATCGGCGGGCGAAGTCTTGCCGCCCACCCCTGCAAGCGAACGGCCTCTCATTCTGGGCGCGCTGGACCGGCTGAACGCAGGCGGCGCGACGGCAGGGGCAGAAGGTTTGACGCTGGCTTACCGCCTTGCCGAAAGCATGACTTCGGCGGGCGAAGTCAGCCGGATTTTGCTGGCCACCGACGGAGATTTCAATCTGGGTGTTGACGATCCGCAGGGGTTGGCTGCCGCTGTTGCCCGTAAACGAGCGACGGGTGTTTACCTGTCGGTCCTGGGCTTTGGCCGGGGCAATCTGGATGATGCCGTGATGCAGTCACTGGCGCAAAACGGCAATGGCATGGCCGCCTATATCGACACCCTGCAAGAGGCGCGCAAGGTTTTGGTGGACCAGTTGACCGGCGCCCTGTTTCCCATAGCCGATGATGTGAAGATCCAGGTTGAATGGAACCCGGCGCAGGTCGCGGAATACCGGCTGATCGGCTATGAAACCCGCGCGCTTCGACGCGAGGATTTCAACAACGACGCGGTGGATGCGGGTGAGATCGGTGCAGGCCACGCGGTGACGGCAATTTATGAGGTGACTGCGCCGGGCAGTCCGGCCCTGCTGCACGATCCGTTGCGCTATGGCACGGCGGTGGCTGACGCCATGGCAGGGGAAGCGGCGACGGGTGATATCGCTGAAGGCGCGCCAGAGCTGGGCATCCTGCGTCTGCGCTACAAGGCCCCGCGTGAGCAGGTCAGCGCATTGGTCGAAGTGCCCATTGTTGCCGGGGATGACGCGGGCACCGATGCGCGCTTTGCCGCGGCCATCGCAGGGTTTGGCCAGTTGTTGCGCGGATCGGTCTATCTGGGGGAATGGAACTGGGACGACGCCATCGCGCTGGCGGAGGCGAACCGGGGAGATGACCGATTTGGCTACCGGATCGAGGCAGTCAACCTGATGCGGCTGGCACAGTCCTTGGCGCGATAAGCGACCATGTGCAAAAACGGCCCGCCGGGTGCTGTCCGGCGGGCCGTATCGCAGTCTTTTCGGAGATCAGACTTCGGCGCTTTCCAGCGCCTTGGCCTCTACGTCCGCCGGGCGACCAATCTCGATCCGGCGGGGTTTCAGTGCCTCTGGCGTCTCGCGGATCAGGTCGATGTGCAACATGCCGTGTTCATGCACGGCCCCCGTCACGCGGACATGATCGGCCAGCGCGAAGCGTCGTTCAAACGCACGGGTGGCAATGCCACGGTGCAGATAGGTCTTGCCCTCTGCCTCGGGGGCTTTGCGCGCGGTGACGTGCAAAGCGCCATCCTTGACCTCGACCGACAGTTCGTCGGGGGTAAAACCAGCGACGGCAACCGAGATGCGATAGGCATCATCGGCAGTCTTTTCTATGTTGTAGGGTGGATAGGTCGGCTGGGCCACATCAGCGGTCAGCGCGCGGTCCATCAGATCGGCAATGCGGTCAAAGCCGACGGTGGCACGATAAAGCGGGGCAAGATCAAAGCTACGCATGGGTCATCCTTTTCGAAAGCGATGCTATCATGGCCCCCCTGTCAGGGGCGGGCCGTGGTCAGATCCGGGCCCGTTGTGGCACCCGGATACCGTGAAGGTAGGAAGGCCAAAAGCGCGTTTCAAGGGTCTTTGACAGCCGGTTTCCCAGCTCCTAGGGCTGCACGAATTTTCCGCCCGACCCGCCCGACAGGATCCGCACATTGGCCGGTCGCAGCCGCGATCCGCCCTCCGCCAGCTTGGCGCGCAAAAATTCGATGTGATCCGCCAGCGGTGTGCCCAGTGATACCTTCTGGCCGTCAACCTCGGCTTTGGCCGAAATAACCGAGACAATCCGCAGCACGTTGTCACGCAGGGAAAACACCGGCGCACCCGAGGACCCAAAGTCAACGTCACACGACAACACCAATGTGTCTGAAACGCTGCCCGGTTTGGGGGCCACCCCGGCGCGCACCATCGACTGTTTTCCAAGCACATGGCACAATTGCTGCAGCGATGGGGCTTCGGCGCGGTCTTGCGCATAGGAAACCACCCCAACCTCGTCCCCAGTGCGGGGCCGCGCATCGGTTTGGTATGGGCGGATGGACGGCAAGCGGATCGGCTGGTCCAACTGCAAAAGGGCGACATCAAACGGCACGCGCTGCACGCTGTCCCGTCCGCCATAGACATATTCGGGATGGGCCAGCGCCTTGCTTACCCCGCGATAGGCCGCCGCCCTTCCGTTGCGCCACCCCGCCAGAAACTGAATGGTCGATGCATCGACGCTGACCCCGGTTTCCTTGTCAAACAGGCAATGCGCGGCTGTCAGCACCAGATCTTCGGCAATCAATGCGCCCGTGCAAAAGCCACGATCCCCCAGATTGAGCCGCCCGACAGCTTCCCAGCCACGGGAATCGTCCCCGGTTTGCAAGCTGCGCAATGCCTTGTCCTGGGCGTGAGCCGGCCCGACAATCCCCGTGGCAGGTAAAAGAAGGGTGGCAACGACCACCACCATGGCTTGAATGGAACGCATGCAACCTCCGAAACCCGTTCCGTGCGAAGTGCCTGTCGAGTTGGGCGGATTTATGGCCGGGTTCATCCTGATTGGCCAGCGATCAAGGCGGAAAAGCAGATGCTTGTCCGAAACAGCCTTTCAGGATATTCTGTAGCCCATTGCGGAACTCCTTCAACAACAGGTGATCTGATGCGTAAGTCTGGCCTTTTCGTCATTCCTTTGCTTGTCGCTCTGGCGTCTCCGGTCGCGGCAGATCCCGCTTTGGGGTTGGGCGTGACCTTTACGTGGGGGGGCGGATCAACAGGCGATACCGGCATCGGCCTGCGGGTGTTTTCTGATGACAAGCGCAGCGAGTTTGTCGGCTCTCTCGGCGTGGACTACATGCTGAAATCGCAGCGGATTCGCCCGAATGTCGGCATCGCCTATCTGGCCCGAAAAAGCTATGTCGGCATGGACATCGGGTTTGATTTCGGCAGCGGTGGCGTCGATGTTGGCGTGGGTCTGGGTTTCGCCAACACACGCAGCAAATCGGCCCCCGCGCCGGCTCCGGTCGTTGTCACGCCTGGCCCTGTTACGGCGGCAGCGCTCAACTGAGCGTTCAAAGTCAACCCCGCGCCTCCAGCGCGCGGGGTTTTGGCCCGCCCGTGGCCCAGTCCAGCAACTCCACTGTGTGAACGATCGGCACCTGCGTGCCAGATCCGATCTGCATCATGCAGCCGATGTTGCCCGCCGCGATGATATCGGGTGCCTTGGCCTCCAGCGTCTGCACCTTGCGCGCCTTCAACTGCTGGCTGATCTCGGGCTGCAACAGGTTATAGGTGCCTGCCGACCCACAGCACAGATGGCTGTCGGCGGGCTCCACCACTGTGAACCCGGCACGCTTGAGCAGATCCTTGGGCAGGGTCTTGATTTGCTGGCCGTGTTGCAGACTGCACGCGGCATGATAAGCCACCTTCATTCCCTGTGGTGCGCCCTGCGGCAACCCCAGCTTGGTCACAACCTCAGACACATCCATCGCCAGCCCGGCAATCGTGGCCGCTTCCTTGGCAAGCGGATCATCGCGGAACATGTGGCCATAATCCTTAACCGTTGTCCCGCAGCCCGAGGTGTTGATGACAATCGCATCCAGCCCCACGCTTTCCTTTTCCGCCATCCATGCCCGGATATTGGCCGCAGCCGAGGCATGCGACAGATCGGCCTTGCCCATGTGATGGGTCAGCGCCCCACAACAGCCAGCCCCTTGTGCCACCACCACCTCTGCGCCCAACCGGCGCAGCAGCCGGATGGTGGCATCGTTGATATCGGTGTTCAGCGCTTTTTGCGCGCAACCCGTCATCAGGGCGACCCGCATCCGCCTTTCCCCCACAGGCGCAAACACCTGCGGGTCGTCATTGCGACTGACCGGCGGAATTGGCACCGCAGCCATATCCAACATCGCCCGCAACCGCGCATCGGGCACCAGCGCGCGGAACGGCCGCGCCAGCTTGGCCCCCGCCATCGCCAGCCGGAACCGTGTCGGATAGGGGATGATCCGCGCCAGCACCGCCCGCAGCATCCGGTCCATGAAGGGGCGCTTGTAGGTCGCCTCGATATACTCCCGCGCATGATCCACCAGATGCATGTAATGAACACCCGACGGGCAAGTAGACATGCACGCAAGGCAAGACAGGCAACGGTCGATGTGCTTGACCGTCTGCGCATCGGCGGGCCGCCCCTGCTCCAGCATATCCTTGATCAGGTAGATGCGCCCGCGCGGGCTGTCCAATTCGTCGCCAAGCACCTGATAGGTCGGGCAGGTGGCGGTGCAAAAGCCGCAATGCACGCAGGTGCGAAGCACCTCATTGGCGCGCGCGATGCCGGGATCTTTCAGCTGTTCGGGGGTGAAAGTGGTCTGCATCCTATGCGTCCATCAAGCCAGAGTTCAAAATGCCACGCGGATCGAATTTTGCCCGCAACCCACGGCTCAACGTCGCCACACCGGGCGGTTCGGGCTGGAACGCCCCCGGCCCGTCGCCCCGCACCCGCGTCGCATGGCCCGCAAATGCCCCCAACCGGCTACGCAGATCCGTGCCGGGCACCACCAGCGCCCAGATCAGCCCGCCGCCCCAATCGTACAGCACGGCCTCCGCCCCCAGTCGCGCCACCAGTCCCGGCGCATCCGACGCCTTGACCGAAATCCGCCAGACATCGCCCGCACGCCCCTGAAACGGCGCCACATCGCGGATACCGGCCCAGCGCGCGGTGCCCTCTTCCAGCTCGGCCACACCATAGATGGCCAGATGCCGGACCAATTGCGCAGCCCGATACGCGACTGAGGCCGAAAATCCCTCGATCCGCAGAAACGTGCCCTGTCCCGGCCAATGCGCCGCGCCGTTCACCTCGAACGGCGATCCCAGCGCTGCCGCCATCGCCTGCACCGCCTGCGCATCGGTCAGCCCGCGAAGGATGATCGTGGCCCCCGCCTCGGGCACCGGCAGCAGCTTGAAGCTTACCTCGCTCAGAACCCCCAGCGTGCCCCAGGATCCGGCCATCAGCTTGACCAGATCATAGCCGGTGACATTCTTCATCACCCGCCCGCCATTCTTGATCACGGTGCCCGCACCATCCACAAAGCGCACCCCGATCAGATAATCGCGGCAGGCCCCCAGTTGCACCCGGCGCGGGCCGCTGGCATTGGCCGCAACCACCCCGCCCAACGTGCTTTGCCCCGTCCGCCCCAACAACCCGCGCATGTCAGGCACCTCGAACGGCAGGCGCTGGCCCTCGCCGGCCAGCAGCGTCTCGACCTCGGCCAAGGGCGTCCCCGCCCCGGCGACCAAGGTCAGCGCGCCCGGTTCATAAAGCACCACGCCCGACAGCCCGCCGGTTTCCAGCACCTCGCCCGCCACCGTCTGGACAGACCGGGTGCCCCCGCCTTGCACGATGATGGGCCCGGTTCGGCCACGAATGATCTCGGCCAGTTCGGCCTCGGATGTGGGATGCATGACTTGCACCTTCTGAAAATATTCTCGGGGGTCCGGGGGGCAGGTAGCCCCCCGACAGCTCAGGCCGCGCGCCGCCCTGCGGTCACGTCCAGCGGAAACACCTTGGCCGGGTTCAAAAGCCACATGGGATCAAACACATCCTTGACCCATAGCTGCGCCTCCATGTCCTCGGGCGCGAACTGCACTCCCATCAGATCGCGCTTTTCAATCCCCACGCCATGCTCGCCGGTCAAACAGCCGCCCACCTCGACACACAGCCGCAGAATATCAGCGCCCAAGGCTTCGCACCGCTCTAGATCGCCGGGCTTGTTGGCATCAAACAGGATCAGCGGATGCATGTTTCCGTCGCCCGCGTGGAACACATTGGCCACATCCAGCCCGATCTCTTTCGACATCTCGCCGATCCGGCGCAGAACATAAGGCAAGGACGACACCGGGATCGTGCCATCCAGACACATGTAATCATTGATCTGCCCCATTGCGCCAAAGGCCGATTTGCGGCCCAGCCAGATGCGCTTTGCCTGATCCTCATCTGCCGCTTCGCGGAACTCCACCGGGTTGTGGCGCAGGGCGATGGCCTTGATCAGCGCCAGTTGCTCGTCAATCTCGGCGGGCGACCCCTCCACCTCGATGATCAACAGCGCCTCGCACATTGGATAGCCGGCCTTGGCAAAGGCTTCCGTTGCCTCGATGCACGGCCGGTCCATGAATTCGATGGCCACCGGCAGCACACCGGCCTTGATGATATCTGACACGCACTGCCCGGCCACTTCGTTGCTGTCGAACCCGACCAGAACCGGCCGCGCGCCTTCTGGCTTTGGCAGGATGCGCAAGGTGGCTTCGGTCACGACGCCCAACTGCCCCTCGGACCCGCAGATCACGCCCAGCAGATCCAGCCCGCCCGCATCCATATGCGCGCCGCCGATTTCCAGCACGGTGCCATCCATCTGCACCAGCGTGACGCCCAGCAGATTGTTGGTGGTCACCCCGTATTTCAGACAATGCGCCCCGCCGGAATTCATCGCGATATTGCCCGCAATGGCACAGGCCAACTGGCTGGACGGATCGGGCGCGTAGAAAAACCCGTCCGATTCCACCGCCCCCGTGACCGACAGGTTGGTGCGCCCCGACTGCACGCGGATAAAGCGGTTGTCATAGTCGGTCTCGATCACCCCGTTCATCCGGGCAACGCCAAGGATCACACAATCCGCCGTCGGCAGCGCGCCGCCCGCCAGCGACGTGCCCGACCCGCGCGGCACCACCGGCACCCCTTCCTCAAAGCATATACGCAGCACGTCCGACACCTCGGCCGTCGTGCGCGGCAAGACAGCCGCCAAGGGAGGGCAGCGATAGGCAGTCAGAGCATCACATTCATAGGCGCGGGTTTCGGCTTCGTCTTCGATCACGGCATCGGCCGGCAGAACCGTCCGCAATCTGTCCACAATGCGCGCCTTGGCGGCGAGCACCATCGTATTCGGCGCTGGCATTTCCATCGACACCTCCCTGATCCGAACCCCGTTGCATTTAGCGTAACGCATAAATTGGTAAAATCAAATAACCAATTTTAACATGGGAAAGACAGATGCGGCACGTTATTGTGGTGCAATGACAAATTTGCTGTCCACCCTCTCGCTTGACCTCACCGATGGCATCGCGTTTGGCGTGCTGATCCTTACATGGCTGCTGACTGGATGGCTGTTTGAGAATCCACCAAAGTCCCGGCCGTCGGTCACGGTGTTGATGGCGGCCTACCGCCGTGAATGGCTGCGGCAATTCGTAACCCGCTCGCCACGTATCTTCGACGCCAATATCATCGACTCTCTGCGGCAAAGCACAGCCTTTTTTGCCTCGGCCTCGATGATCGCGATTGGCGGCGGCGTGGCGCTGATCGGCAATGTCACCAAGCTGGAAGGTTTGGCGCAGGATCTGACACTGGAAGCGGATGGCCTGCGGGTAGAGTTGAAGATTATTCTGGTCCTGATGTTTCTGGCCAATGCGTTGTTGAAATTCGTCTGGGCGCATCGGCTGTTTGGCTATTGCGCCATCCTGATGGCAGCGGTCCCGAATGATGTCGCTGATCCGCTGGTCTATCCGCGGGCGGCGCAGGCGGCAGAGATCAACATCACCGCCGCCAAAAGCTTCAACCGCGGGCTGCAATCGATCTACTTTGCACTGGCTTCGATCACTTGGCTTCTGGGGCCGTGGGCACTGCTGGCAGCAACGACTGTCACCTGTGTGGTGCTGTTGCGTCGCGAATTCGCTTCGCTGTCGCGCGTTGTCATGCTGTCACGCTGATCACTCGGGCTTGCGCGGGCCTCGACGCCCCTCGATCAGCCAAGCGGCAATGGCGAACACGGCCACCAACAGCAACCAGGCCCACCCCGGCAGCACCGCCGCCACGCGCACATCCTGCGTCACATAGGCGCCGCGCGGGGTGATTCCGATCCAGCCACGCCCCGATGCGGGCCGCCCGTCTCGCACGGTGCGCACATCCGGCGCGCCATCCGACAGACGCAGCACGCCGCCATTGGTCGCCGCGACTGTCGCCGCCAGCACATCACCCGATGCGATGGTTTCCACAAACTCGCGCGGTGAAGATGGCCCGATGGCCACCACCCGGCTCAGATCGCTCTGCTCCAGCCGGTAAAGACCAACCGTGGGCGCCTCGAACACCCCCTCATGCCGACCGGGAGACACCTGCACCAGCGGCAGCGCGGTTTCCACACCATCCGGTCCGGTGATGGTCACATCCCCCGGCGGTGCTTCCTCGATGCTGCGCCGGATCACGGTCAGGGTCTGGCCGGACACCGTGGCCGACAGGGTTTCTTCCTCCAGCTCCGGCTCTTTCAGCATCCAGTGTGCCAGACGGCGCAGCAGTTCCAGTTGCGGCCCACCCCCTTCATACCCCCGGCCCCACAGCCAGGCGTGATCCGAGGCCAAAATCGCGACCCGACCCTGATCCACACGGTTCAGGATCAACAGCGGCCGGCCCTCCGGCCCCTGCATCACCACCTGCCCTGCGCGCGGCACCACATCGACCATCCGGAACCAGCGGCCCCAGCCACCTTCGGGTGCCAGCGCCTCCAACCCCTCGGTCACCGGATGACGACGACCAAGATCGGTCAGTTCGGGCTGGAACCCACCCTCGATCACGCGGGCGGTGGGGTCGGCGGGCAGGATTTCCGCCAGCGGCGACCGCCACAGACTGTCCACCGCGCCATATTCCGGGCCGGCGGCGACCAGAACCGTGCCGCCGCCGCGCACATATTGCACGATATTGTCCATGTAAGACATCGGCAGGATGCCCCGCATCGAATAGCGGTCAAACACGATCAGGTCGAATTCCTCGATCTTTTCCACAAACAATTCGCGTGTGGGAAAGGCGATCAACGACAACTCACTCACCGGGATGCCATCCTGCTTTTCCGGCGGGCGCAGGATGGTGAAATGCACCAGATCCACGCTTGCATCGGATTTCAGCAGGTTGCGCCAGACCCGTTCGCCCGCATGCGGCTCGCCCGAGACCAGCAGCACCCGCAGCCGGTCGCGCACGCCGTTGATCTGCACCACGGCGGCATTGTTGCGGTCGGTCAATTCACCCTGGGTCGTGGCCACGGTGAATTGCAGCACGTTCATCCCGCCATGCGGCAGCTTGACCGGCAGTTCCAGATCCTCGCCCACCGGCACGGAATAGGTTTGCGGCGCATCGGCATCCACCGCGATGGTCAATTGCGCCATCGGGCTGAGACTGGCCGGCACCGCGCCCTGATCCTCGATCCGCAGGGTCAGCATCACCTCTTCGCCCAGAATGGCAAAGGCGGGCGCGTTCTTCACGATCAGCCGCCGGTCCCAGTCGGTTGGCTGCCCTGTCAACAGCAGGTGCAAAGGCGCCGGCATATCGGGCGCAAGCTCCAGATCATGCACCTGCCCGTCACTGATCACCACCGCCCCCGCCACCCGCGCACGCGGTTCTTCGGCCAATGCCTCGGCCAGCGCGGTCATGGCTTGCGTGCCCGCATCCTCGGCCCCGTCGCCGACGCGGACGATGCGCAATTCGGTGTTGTCCAGCGCCGCAACCTCGGCCTGCAACGCCACCAGCGCGCGCGCGGTCTGGTTTGGCCGATCCGACAACTGCTGGCTGGCGCTTTCATCCACGACCGCGATCACGATATCCGATTGCGGCGCGCGATCCTCTTCCTGCAGGGCCGGATTGGCCAGCGCCAGCAGCACCACCGAAGCCGCCACCGCCCGCAACCCCCAGCCTGACAAACCCCGGATCACGGCCAGCGCCAGCAGCACCACGGCAAAGGCAAGCGCGCCCCAGATCAACGGCCAGGGTATCAGCGGAGCGAAAACAAGGCTTTGCGTCATTGTCCCAACCTGTCCAGCAGTGCAGGCACATGGACCTGATCGGATTTGTAGTTGCCCGTCAGCACATGCATGATCAGGTTCACACCGAAGCGATAGGCGATCTCGCGTTGCCGCTCCCCGGCAAAGCCACGTCCCACCGGCAACAGCGGCGCACCCGTATCGGTCGTCGCCCAGGCTGCGGCCCAGTCATTGCCGCCGATCACCACCGGCGTCACCCCGTCGTTCAGGTTGCGAAACGGCATCCCCTCTGCCCGTTCAGCATCTGGCGGGGCGGCTTCCACCCAAACCGCACCCCTCGCATGGCGGCCGGGAAAGTCCTGCAACAGATAGAACGTGCGCGTCAGCACATGATCGGCCGGGATCTGCTCCAACGGCGGAATGTTCAGCCCCGCCGCAAGCCGCTGCAAATGCTGGCTTTCGGGCGATGACCCGCCCGCAATATCCGCATCGCGCGTATCAAACAGGATCATGCCCCCGGTGCGAAGATAGTCGTTCAGCCTGGAATAGGCCGCGGCCGACGGCAGTGGCTGCGCGGTGGATACCGGCCAATACAGGAACGGAAAGAATGCCAACTCGTCCGTCTCGATGTTCACGCCGATCGGACGCTCGGGCTCGATTGACGTGCGGGTCCACAAAATCTCGCCCAGACCGAACAATCCTTTGGCCGCAGTCTCATCCAGCCGCGCATCGCCGGTCAGCACGTGGGCCAGCACAAGGCCGGTGGTGGCCTCAAGCGCCTTTGCCTCATCGGATGCGACCTGCGCCTGCACCTCTGGCGTCATCAGCGCCAAGGCCACCAGCACCGCCGCCCCACGCGCCATGCCACCCAGACGGCCCGACACCCAAAGTGCGGCCAGAATATCCAACATCAACAGCACCAGCGCCCCTGACAGGAACGCGCCCTTCAGCGCCTGTTCCGGGGGAGTTTCGAGACCTTCGATCACCGTGCCTTGCGGCCAGGCGGCGGCGGTCAGCACGCTGCCGGCACCGATCACATTCAGCGCAACCCGCCGATCCGCCCCGGCATACAGACCCGGTGGCTGGTCCGGTCCCGGCCCGTCAACCATGGCTTTGGCCAAAGCCTCGCCCGGCTGCCCCGGCAGATCGCCCGCGTCCCTGACCTGGCCATAAGCGTCCAGCACCACCTCCGGCACCCAGATCTGGCCTGCCAGATCGGCGGCTTGGGGCGCTGCGGGGCGGGTGGAAACAGCCAGCCGCTCCAGCATCGACATGAACAACCCCGACAATGGCAGCGTGGACCATTCGGCATTTGCCGTCACATGGACCAGCACCACCTGCCCCTGCCCTACTGTCTTTCGCGTGACCAAAGGCGTGCCATCGGCCAGCGCGGCAATGGTGCGCGCGGCCAGGTCCGGATCGGGCTGCGCCAGCACTTGCGCGGTGACAGTCACATCGTCGGGCAGCGGCAGGCCATGAAACGGCGAGTCCTCGGGAAAAGGCGCAAGGGTTTTCGGTTCCCCCCAGCTCATCGCGCCGCCCACCGAACGCCCCCCCTCCCGCAAGCGCACCGGCATCAGCGGGTCTTCACTCATCCGGCTGATATCACTGGCCGCCATCTGAGGCCCGGCAAAGCGCAACAGCAGACCCCCGGTCTCAAGCCAGTCAAGCAACGCCTCCGTATCCGTCTCCGACAGCCGCGCCACATCGGCCAGGATCATCACATCGGGCGAGGCGAGCAGAAGATCGGTCAACGACCCTTCCATCAGATCGGCCACCGGCGCCAGCGCCTGACGCAGATAATGCAGCGGCGACAGCAGTTGCAGGCCTTCACGGTCCGCGCCGCCCCCGATCAGCGCCACCTTGCGGCGTTTCAGGCTGTCATCGGTCAGGCTGACCGCCCCGGCCGAGCGCAGGCCCGCGATTTCAAACCGGGTGATCCGGTTGCGCAATTCAGGCGGCAACGACAAGGCGGCTTCGGCCCGCGCATCGCCGGCCCCGAACGCCAACGCAATCCGTGCCAGTTCACGCTCCACCCCCGACGGGTCCGGTCCGCGCGCCGACACTTCCACGGATACGGGATCGGCAACCGGCAGCCGGCTGGCCGCCAGTTGAATTGCCCCCTCGCCATACGACGCAGGGTGCAGACCAAAGACCGGGCGCGGGCTTTCAAACACGGTGACCCCACCCTTGGCCACAAACGCCGCCATCAGCGCGGCGCGGCCCGGATGATCCAGACCATCCGACAGCCAGAACGTGTCAAAGCCGCCCTCGGGCAACGCACCGACCCAAGCTCCCATATCACGCGGCGCCCAGGCTTGCGGCGTCACCCCACCCAGCCGAGAGGCGACGGCATCGGCAGCCTGAAACGCGACCTGGCCCGGCGCATCGCTGAGCCGGATCACCGCCACCGGGCGGCCATCGCGTGCCGCCTCGGTCACCAAGGCTTGTGCGCGGTCGATCCGGCGCGGCCAGTCGCGGGCATCGGCCCAGGTTGCATCCATCACAATCAACAGCGGCCCGGTGCCCGCCTGCCGCGCCTGCGGGTTCAGCACCGGCCCCGCAAAGGCAATGATGGCCGCCGCAATCGCCGCCATCCGCAGCAGCAAAAGCCACCACGGCGTCTTGTCTGCCTCCGCCTCCTCGTCGCGCAGGCCCAGCAGCAGCGCCACGCCGGGGAACCGGCGACGGATCGGCGCGGGCGGCACGGCGCGCAGCAAAAGCCACAACACCGGCAATGCGATCAACCCCAAAAGCAGCATGGGCGTGGCAAAACCGATAGGCCCCAGCATGAACATCAGCGGCCCCCTTGCAAGGCGCGGTAAATCCACAGCAAAGCCGATTGCGCCGGTTGGCCGGTGTGATGGGTTGTCACATGCCAACCAACGGCACGCGCCAGCGCTGCCAGCCGGTCCTTGCGTTCGGCCAGGCGTGCCAGATAGCGCTCCCGCAGATCGCCCGCCTGCTGCGTTTCGTGCCGCAAGCCGCCGCCCATCGATTCAAAAACCGTGCGGCCAGAGAACGGAAATTCCTCCTCTGCCGGGTCCAGCACCTGCACCAGCGCCCCGCGCACGCCCCGATCCGCAGCGGCGGTCAACGCCGTCTCTACGGCTTCCAGATCACCGAAAAAATCCGACAGGAACAGCGCCCGGCCATGGCTGACCATGCCGCTTGCAGTCGGCGCACCATATTCGCCCGACTCCTCGACTCCAGCCAGCACCGCCGCCAACCGCACGATCTGCGCCCGCCCCGGTCGCGGCGGCGTCGCATCGCCCGCCAGCCCCACCCGTTCGCCCGCGCGGAGCAAAAGCACCGCCGTCGCCAGCGCCAACAATCGCGCCCGGTCGCTCTTGGGCGCGCGCTTGGCATCACCTGAAAACGCCATCGACTTGGCGGGATCAACCCACAGCGTCACCGATTGTGCCGATTGCCATTCCCGTTCGCGCACGAAATGCGCGTCGCCGCGCGCCGACCGGCGCCAATCGATCAACCGCGCAGAATCGCCCAAGCTTACGGGGCGGTATTGCCAGAATTCATCCCCCTGCCCCGCGCGCTTGCGGCCATGCTCGCCCATCATGACGGTCGCGGCCAACAGTTCCGCCTCCGCCAGCAGGGGCGGCAGCGACTGGCCAAGCGCCTCAGAGCGGGACTGAAGGTCGATGCTCACGCGGCCGCCTCAAGCCGCAGGGTCTGCGCCGTCACCCGGTCGATGATGCCAGGCAGCGTCTCGCCCCGCGCGCGCGCCGCGAACGACAGCGCCATACGGTGCGTCAGCACCGGGCGGCTCATCGCGGCGACATCCGCAACCGATGGCGCCAGCCGCCCATCCAGCAGCGCCCGCGCCCGTACCGTCAGCATCAGCGCCTGCGCCGCGCGCGGGCCGGGCCCCCAGGACAGGCTGCCCTCCAGCGCCCGCCCCTCGGCCTCGCCGGGGCGGCACGCGCGCACCAGATCCAGAATGGCCTCCACCACCTGCTCGCCCACCGGCATCCGCCGGATCACCGACTGCGCTGCAATCAGCTCATCAGCGGTAAACACCTGCGTTGATTGCGCGTCGTCCGCGCCGGTGGTGGCAATCAGGATGTCGCGCTCGGTCGCGCGGGTCGGATATTCCACATCGACCTGCACAAGGAAGCGGTCCAGCTGCGCTTCGGGCAGCGGATAAGTGCCCTCTTGCTCGATCGGGTTTTGCGTCGCCAGCACATGGAACGGACGGCCCAGCTTGCGGTGCTGGCCCGCGATGGTCACTTCCTTTTCCTGCATCGCCTGCAACAACGCCGATTGCGTGCGCGGGCTGGCGCGGTTGATCTCATCCGCCAGCAACAGCTGGCAAAAGATCGGCCCCTCGATAAAGCGGAACGCGCGCCTGCCGTCCTCTGCCGTTTCCAGCACTTCCGATCCCAGAATATCCGCGGGCATCAGATCCGGGGTGAACTGGATGCGGTTGGCCGACAGCCCCATCACCGTGCCCAGCGTGTCCACCAGCCGCGTCTTGCCCAATCCCGGCAGGCCCACCAGCAGCGCATGACCGCCGCACAGCATCGACGCCAGCACCAGATCGACCACCTTTTCCTGCCCGATGAACCGCTGGTTGACCGAGGCCTTGGCCTGCCCCAGACGCTCCCCCAAGTTCTCGATGGCCTCCACAAGATCGGCTTCGGGGGATAGTGCGGCCATGGCGATGCCTCCTTGGGGGTTGCGTGATCCCATTAGACCCAAGTATGCCATGCGGCACAAATGGCAAAAGCAGACCACAGACAAATGATCGTGAGATTTGGGTGGGGGCGCGCCATTGGGCACGGCGCAAGCGCATCGGCCCAGGTGAACAGCACTGCAATTCCATCGGCAAAAAAGTGGCAGCCCGTAGGGGAGTCGAACCCCTCTTACCAGGTTGAAAACCTGGTGTCCTAACCGATAGACGAACGGGCCACTGGCGGGGTCAATAGGGCACGCATCCAAGACGCGCAAGCAGAAAAATGGCGCTCAGCCGTCGATCCGCCTCGCCATGATGGCAATTGCCTTCTGGTAAACGGTGGCGGCATTCCACTGTTTGATCACGGCAAAGTTCGGCTCTCCTTCCTGATATCCGGCACCGGGCCGCCAGCCCTTCTGGCGCAGGAAATTCGCGGTCGAGGCCAGCGCGTCGGTCACGTTGTTCAGATCGACCTTGCCATCGCCGTTGCCGTCCACCCCGTAAACCAACGCGTTGCCGGGCAGGAACTGGGTGTGCCCCCATTCGCCATGCTTGGCGCCGACCGATTTTGGCGACAACGACCCACGGTCCACCAATTTCAGCGCGCCGATCAGGTGCGGGCGGAAAAAGGCACTGCGCCGGCAGTCATAGGTTAAGGTCGCAATGGCCGACACAATGTTGGTATCGCCCATATATCCACCAAATGCGGTTTCCATGCCGTGCAGCGCAAGCAAGATCCCGGCAGGCACGCCATAGCGCTGCTCCATCTGGGCATACAACTGGGCATTCTTGGCTTTGCGTTGCTTGCCCTGCCGGACGATCGTATCCGCGCCGCGCACCTGCATGAACTTTTCCAAAGTGTATTTGAAGCTTTTCTGGTTCCGGTCCGCCCCGATGGTCGCGGTTGAATATCCCGATGCCATCAGCGCGGCCAATCCCCGCTCCCCCACCCCTTCGGCGCGGGCCTCTGCGGCCATTTCGGGTTTCCACGCCTCGTACCGGCCGCCGGTGTCCGAACAGGATGCGGCGTGCGAGGCAGAAGCGAAAAGGGCGAAACCAATGGCGAGTGAGAAAGACTTTACGGCAGACATACAAGAACTCCGGATTTCAAATTTTCCGTAGTTTAACTGCCCTCCGGCACGGATCAAGCAAATGCTGACCCGTTGCCGCCACACCCCGCACAAGTTTCCGTCAGATCGCCGTGCGCCGGTGCGAAAGCGGCCTAGACCGCTGGTTTGGATTTTTTCGCGCCGCCTGCTTCCAAAGCCGCGATCCGCGCCTCCAGCGCCATGTTTTCTTCGCGTGCCTTCAGCGCCATCGCCCGCACCGCATCGAATTCTTCGCGGGTCACAAAATCCCGGTCAGCCAACCAGCGGTCGATCAGTCCCTTCATCGCCGTCTCGGCCTCGGTCTTCGCGCCCTGCGCGACGCCCATGGCGTTGGTCATCAGATGGCTCAGGTCGTCAAGAATCTTGTTACGGCTCTGCATGGGGCTGGTCCTTGTTCCGGTCTATCTCTTATATGGCGCCGCGCCCGCGTGCCGCAAGACGGCGCGGCACATTGACATCCGGCCTGCCTCTGTCGACAACGCAGGGAACCGACAGCCGAGGGTCCATGTCTTATATTCCGTTCCCCAATATCTCGCCCGACATCTTTGCCATCGAGATTTTCGGCATGACCCTCGCCCTGCGCTGGTATGCCCTGGCCTATATCGTCGGGCTGATCGGCGGCTGGCGGCTGGTGCTAAGCACCATGCGCCGCCCCGCCCTTTGGCAAAACGCGCCCCCCATGACGGCGGATCAGGTCGAACGCCTGCTGACATGGGTGATCATCGGCGTGATCCTTGGCGGGCGCCTGGGCTTTGTGCTGTTCTACCAGCCGGGGTTCTACCTGCAAAACCCCGGCGCGATCCTGCGGGTGTGGGAAGGCGGCATGTCGTTCCATGGCGGGTTTCTGGGGGTTGCGGTCGCGGGCACGATCTTTTGTCGCCGCGAAGGCATCCCCATGCGCAGCGCCGCCGATGTGATGGCTTTGGCCGCCCCCTTGGGGCTGTTCCTTGGCCGACTGGCAAACTTCATCAACGCCGAGCTTTGGGGGCGGCCAACCACGATGCCTTGGGGCGTGGCCTTTCCCGGCGAGGCCGCGCAGGCCTGCCCCGACGTGGCGGGGATCTGCGCCCGCCACCCAAGCCAGCTGTATGAAGCGGTGCTGGAAGGGTTTTTGTTGGGCATCGTCCTGTTGTGGCTGGCCTATCGTCGCGGTTGGCTGAAATGGCCGGGCGCTCTGACCGGGCTGTTCATCGCAGGATATGGCGCGGCGCGCTTCGTTGTGGAATTCGTGCGCCAGCCCGATGCGCAGTTCATCACCCAAGGCAACCCGCTGGGCCTTGCCCTACATATCGGCGGCTACGGTCTGACCATGGGGCAGATCCTGTCGGTGCCGATGATTGCGGTGGGGCTTTGGCTGCTGTTGCGCGCCCGCCCGGCATGACAGACTTGGGCCGGATCATCGCCGCGCGGATCGCAGCCACCGGCCCGATCACGCTGGCCGATTACATGGCCGAATGTCTGCTGCATCCGACCCATGGTTATTACACCACCCGCACCCCGTTTGGCGCTGCCGGTGATTTCACCACCGCGCCGGAAATCAGCCAGATGTTTGGCGAACTGCTTGGCCTGTCACTCGCGCAGGCATGGCTGGACCAAGGCGCCCCCAGACGGTTCTCGCTGGCCGAATTCGGCCCCGGTCGCGGCACCCTGATGGCCGATGTGTTGCGCGCCACGCGCGCGGTGCCGAGGTTTCACGCGGGCGCGCAGGTGGTGCTGCTGGAAGCGTCACCGCAGCTGCGCGCGGCGCAGGTGGCACGGCTTGCGCCCCATACCGTTGCCCACATCGACAGCCCCGATGCGCTGCCCGAACAGCCGCTGTTCCTGCTGGCAAACGAATTTTTCGATGCCCTGCCGATCCACCAGTTCCGGTTCGACGGCACCGCGTGGCGCGAGCGTCTTGTGGGCCTGCGTGACGGGCACCTTGCGTTCGGCCTGTCCGACCCGATCGCGCAAAGCCTTGACGCCCCCGCCTTCCTGGCACCCGAATCGGACCGCATCGTCGAGGTTTGCCCCACCGCCCACCCCTATATCGCCGCCGCGGGCGCGCGCATTGCCGCGCATGGCGGGGCCGCGCTGATCGTCGATTACGGCGGCTGGCGATCGAAGGGCGATACGTTTCAGGCCATGCGCGCCCATGCCTTTGCCGACCCGCTGGCAGAGCCGGGCCACGCTGACCTGACAGCACATGTGGATTTCGAGCCATTGGCCGCGCACGCGGGCTTGCCCCATCAGTTCACCGAACAGGGGGCGTTCCTGACACGGCTTGGCATCGACGCGCGCGCGGCGCGACTCGCCCAATCCCTGAAAGAGGACAGGTTGCAATCGCACCTTGCCGCGCATCGGCGCTTGACCCACCCGGCGGAAATGGGTTCGGTGTTCAAAGTGCTTGGTCTTCACCGGCCCGGCACCCCTCCACCGCCGGGATTCGCCTGACCCATGAGCCTTGAGATCATCACCTCGGACACGCTGCCGGTGCGCCACGGCTTTTTCACCCGCAAGGGCGGGGCATCCTCGGGTATTTTTGCCGGGCTGAACTGTGGCGCCGGGTCCACCGATCTGACCGATGCGGTGGCAATCAACCGCGCGCGCGTGGCGATGGCCATGGACGTGCCGCTGGATCATCTGATCGGCGTGCATCAGGTTCATTCCGCCGATGTGGTCACTGCCACCGGCCCCATGCCGGTGCGGCCGCATGCCGATGCGCTGGTGACCGCCACGCCGGGAGTGGCGCTTTCGGTGTTGACCGCCGATTGCCAGCCAGTGCTGTTTGCCGATGCGCAAGCCGGGGTGATCGGGGCCGCCCATGCCGGATGGCGCGGCGCGATGGATGGCGTGCTGGAAGCGACGCTGGACGCGATGGAAACACTCGGCGCCGACCGCGCCGACATCGTGGCCGTGATCGGCCCCTGCATCAGCCAACGCGCCTATGAGGTCGGACCGGAGTTTTTTGAAACCTTCATGGCCGAAGATCCCGCCAACAGCCGCTTTTTCATAAATGGCATCGGCGACCGGATGCTGTTCGATCTGCCCGGCTTTGGCCTGCACCGTTTGCGCGCGGCTGGCGTGGGCAATGCCGAATGGACCCGGCACTGCACCTATCACGATGCCGACCGTTTCTTTTCCTTCCGTCGGACCACCCATGCGGCCGAGGCTGATTATGGCCGCCTGATCTCGGTGATCCGCCTGTAGGGCCTTTGGCCAAATCCGTGGCGACAACGGCAGGATTGCGGCAAAAGTCACGCTGTGTTCTGCAATCAGTTCGCCGCATCTGGCGGCGATTATTCCCAGAACCCTTTGTGACAGGGCAAGACACGGCCCACCCGCCCGCCTTATTTGCCGCCACCGGGTGCCACTTTGGCCATGATCTTTCACATTTACCGCCGCCGTCCCGCCCCAAACACAGGTGACAGTCAGACCAACATTGAACGACACCACAAAAGGGAACACGCCGTGAAAAAAGAACGCCGTTGGCTGAAATCAGCAATCGCTGCAAGTCTGGAACAACAGGTGACCCTGCCGTGGACCCGCCGCAAGCCCGAAGCGCCCAAAGACAGCGCAGCCCCCAAACGACGGGCGCTTGCCGCGCGCTGATCGAATCACACCGACCGCAAAACGGGCCGCGCAGTGCGCGGCCCTTGGTCATTTCAGGACATCCCCATCACAGCTTGGCCACAATTGGCCCATTATTGATGCCGCATCCTGATCAAAAAGGCCGGTCGACTTGGTTTGGACTTCAAAACTGACCAATTGCGGAAAACCTTTGACGAAGCGCCAGATTTTCGCCATCTTCTCAGCATCACGGTTATCCGCCTGCATGGTGGACTGGTGGCCAGTGTAAGACCCACGCGAAGCAGCAGGGGCAGCGTCAACCAGAACAATCGTTGCTTTGGCAAAAGCGGTCCCGGTGCTCCTCTGGCACGATAACGGGACCGTTTTTTGCATGTGTGGCTGGCGGTGCGGCGACGGTCAGGCGGTCTTGGCCAGCCGTGCCTCCAGCACATCGAACGGCACACCGGGCTCATCCTTGGCGCAGCGGATCACCAGACTGGTCTTCACATTCGCCACATTCTCGGCCTTCAACAAATCCCCGGTCAGGAAAGTCTGAAATGACGACAGATCCGGCGCCACACATTTCAGGATGAAATCGATCTCGCCGTTCAGCATGTGACACTCGCGAACAAGAGGCCAGACCCGGCAGCGTTCCTCGAAGGTGGCCAGATCCGCCTCGGCCTGACTTTGCAGCCGCACCATCGCAAAAACCTGCACCTCGAATCCCAGTTCGCGCGCATCAATGTCGGCGTGATAGCCCTTGATATAGCCCCCCTCCTCCAGCGTGCGCACCCGGCGCAGACAGGGAGGTGCGGAAATGCCAACCCGGCTGGCCAGCTCCACATTTGTCATCCGCCCGTCAGCCTGCAATTCCGCCAGAATCTGACGGTCGATCGGATCAAGCTTTGACACGGCCATGGATGGACTCCTTTTCGCCTATCTAGGCTCGCCCCCGGCATCGCGCAACAATGTTTCAACGACGCGCAGGAATATTTCGCGAATCGGTCTGATGACCGGCGTTACCGCAATGCAGGCATGCGTGACACGGGGGCTTTCCGCCCAAACCGCAAGCGCCTATATCAACTTTGCACGGCACAGATGAGGGCACCATGGGCAACACTCGGCATACACGCGTTCTGATCATCGGCTCCGGCCCGGCAGGATACACGGCAGCGATCTACTCCGCCCGCGCCATGCTCAATCCCATTCTGGTGCAGGGTCTGCAACCCGGCGGCCAGCTGACCATCACGACCGAGGTGGAAAACTGGCCCGGTGACACCCATGTGCAAGGGCCCGATCTGATGGTCCGGATGCAGGACCACGCTACCGCGATGGGGGCCGAAATCATCTCCGATTACATTTCGTCGCTGGACCTGTCGCAGCGCCCCTTTGTGGCGCAAGCTGACTCCGGCACCACCTTTACCGCCGATGCGGTGATCCTTGCCACCGGCGCGCAGGCCAAGTGGCTGGGCCTGCCGTCGGAAGAAAAGTTCAAGGGTTTTGGCGTTTCCGCCTGCGCCACCTGCGACGGGTTCTTCTATCGCGGCAAAGAAGTGGTGGTGATCGGCGGCGGCAACACGGCGGTGGAAGAGGCGCTGTTCCTGACGAACTTCGCCAGCAAGGTCACTTTGATCCACCGCCGCGACACCCTTCGCGCCGAAAAGATCATGCAGGACCGGCTGTTCAAGCACCCAAAGATCGAACTGCTGTGGAATTCCGAAGTGACCGAGGTTCTGGGCGATGACGCCCCCTTGTCCGTCACCGCTGTGCGCACGCGCAACCTGCTGACAGGCGAGGTAAAGGACGTGCCCTGCCACGGCTTTTTTGTCGCCATCGGCCATGCGCCCGCGTCCGAACTGGTCAAGGACCAGCTGGACCTGCATTCGGGCGGCTACGTCACGGTGGAACCCGGCACCACCCGCACCGCGATTCCCGGCGTGTTCGCGGCGGGCGATCTGACCGATCACGTCTATCGCCAGGCCGTCACCAGTGCCGGCATGGGCTGCATGGCCGCACTCGACGCAGAACGCTTCATCGCCGCGCAAGAGGCGCAGCTCAAGGCTGCCGAGTAACGGTTCAACCCTGCATCAGGCCTGCCGCGCGCCTCTGCGTCGGCGCAAGGGGAGTCCACACCGCAAGATGCATCGTGTCTGGACACGCAGCGGAACAAGTTCGCCCCTCGCGATACTGACAGCGCGGGGCGAAGGCCAGAAGCCTCAATACCGGGTGCGCGACCGTTCGCGTGAGGGCAATTCGCCACCGTGGTCCAGCGCCCCCGATGGCGCGATGTTGCGCGCCTGATCGGCCAGCGCACCCTTGCTCGGATTGGACTCGGGATCTTCGGGGTGCAGCGGGCCGCCATCCTCCATCATCGGGCTGGCTCCGGCACCGGCAGCTTTCAGCGCCATGGCCTTCTGGGCAAGATCGGCCTGCGACGGCGCATCCGCATCCGACCCCTCCGCGCTGCCCTCTGCGCGGCGCTGACGCTCCGCCGTCAGCAGATCCAACGCCAGCCCCAGCACCCTCGCCTTGCCTTCGGTGCCCGCATTCTGCGTCGCCGGGTTCACGCCCGACGGGTCCGCTTTGCCGCGCACCTCGCGCCGCTGGCGGTTGGCCAGATCACGTGCCCGGTCACGCCGGTCGCGCAGGCGCTGCAATGTCTCGGTCAACTCCGAGTGGCCCAGACTGCCCAGATCGTCACCCAGCGCCGCCTCGACCAGCTTCACCTCATCCTGATCCAACAGGCGCATGTCATCGGCGGTGATGGTCGGGGTTGGTTGATGTGCGGGCATGATGCGTCTCCTTCAAGATGAACTGCTTTGAACTCACCTGTTCACCCTAGAAACGCGCGCATCGTGCATCGGTTCCCGGTCGGCCCGCACTGCGGCGTCCAGGACCGCCCGGATGGACGAAATCTTGTCAGCGGGCGAACAGGGCGGAAAGGCTCCCGCTTTGCTGCGCAAATGCAGCATTTTGGCCCTTTGTGCCGGGCGGCCCAGCATCGTCGCTTGAATTTCGCCACAGTCACGCGCTAAAGCCCCGAACAAATGGCGGGGGGAAACACCCGCCCGGCTGTGCACCTGAAAGGCCTGTATCCGATGTCGCTTTCCACCCTTGCTCCGATTCCGGAACTGTATGTCTCTTACGATTCCGCCCAAAAACTGAAGGCCGAGGCGGGCAACCTGCCGTCATGGGACATGACCCCGCGACAGATCTGCGATCTGGAACTGCTGATGAACGGCGGCTTCAACCCGCTCAAGGGCTTCATGGGCCAAGCCGATTACGATGGTGTTGTGGCCAACATGCGCACCGCATCGGGCGCGCTGTTCCCGATTCCGATCACCCTCGACGTCACCGAAAAGTTTGCCGAAACGGTAGAACCGGGGCAAGATATTGCCCTGCGCGATCAGGAAGGCGTGATCCTTGCGATCCTGTCCGTCACCGACAAATGGGAACCGAACAAGGCGCTGGAGGCGGAAAAGGTCTTTGGCGCCGACGATCTGGCGCACCCGGCCGTGAACTACCTGCACAATCAGGCGGGAAAAATCTATCTGGGCGGTCCGATCACCGGCATCCAGCAGCCCGTACACTATGATTTCAAAGGCCGCCGCGACACACCCAACGAATTGCGCGCGTTTTTCCGCAAGATGGGCTGGCGCAAGGTCGTGGCGTTTCAAACCCGCAACCCTTTGCACCGCGCGCATCAGGAATTGACCTTCCGCGCCGCGCGCGAGGCACAGGCCAACCTGCTGATCCACCCCGTCGTCGGCATGACCAAGCCCGGCGACGTGGACCACTTCACCCGTGTCCGGTGTTACGAGGCGGTGCTGGATCAGTATCCGCAATCCACCACCACCATGTCGCTGCTGAATCTCGCCATGCGCATGGCCGGCCCGCGCGAGGCCGTGTGGCACGGCATCATCCGCAAGAACCACGGCTGCACCCATTTCATCGTGGGCCGCGATCATGCCGGCCCCGGCAAGAACTCTGCCGGGCAGGATTTCTACGGCCCCTATGACGCACAAACCCTGTTCGCAGAGCATGCGGCAGAAATCGGCATTGAAATGGTCGATTTCAAACACATGGTCTATGTGCAGGAAAAGGCGCAGTATTTCCCCGCCAACGAAGTGCCGGAAAACACCACCGTTCTGGACATCTCGGGCACTGAACTGCGCCGCCGCCTGCGTGAAGGCATCGACATTCCCGAATGGTTCTCGTTCCCCGAAGTGGTGACGGAACTGCGCCGCACCTCGCCGCCGCGCGCAAGCCAAGGCTTTACCGTGTTCTTCACCGGCCTGTCGGGATCGGGCAAATCCACCATCGCCAACGCGCTGATGGTCAAGCTGATGGAAATGGGCGGTCGTCCGGTCACCCTGCTGGATGGGGACGTGGTGCGCAAACACCTGTCGTCGGAACTGGGGTTTTCCAAAGAACACCGTGATATCAACATCAAACGCATCGGCTATGTCGCGTCTGAAATCACCAAGAACGGCGGCATTGCCATCTGTGCGCCCATTGCGCCCTACACCGCCACCCGCCGCGCCGTGCGCGAAATGGTCGAAGCCTTCGGCGCCTTCATCGAGGTGCATGTCGCGACCAGTATCGAAGAATGTGAAAAACGCGACCGCAAGGGCCTGTACAAACTGGCGCGCGAAGGCAAGATCAAGGAGTTCACCGGCATTTCAGACCCGTATGAGGAACCGACCAAGGCCGAACTGGTCGTCGACACGCAGGATGTCGATGTGGACCATTGCGCACATCAGGTGATCCTGAAACTCGAATCCATGGGCCTGATCCGGGGCTGACACCGGCACACCCGAAAAAACAAAAGGCGGCACCCCGGTGCCGCCTTTTGCCATTAACCCGACCGAAACCCGATCGCGCACAAGATCACCACCGGATCAGCGACCGGGCGGCGGACCATGACAGATACAAACAGTTGGGCTTGGCACGTCACAACGCCATGGCAGGATTTCAACCCCGCCAGCCAGAACAATCTGGATGTGCGTGGCAATGGCCTGTCGGTTGACCCGTCCAGCTTCACCCCGATCATCTGGCGCGATGCCGAAGGGGACGATCTGATCGCGGATACCGACACGGACGATGCCAGCATCGATTCAAACGACCGGGTGATCATCAACGGCGTCGAACACAGCGTGCGCGAAATCGGCGGCTATCCGGGCGGCACCATGGTGGCGAATGGTGTGACCTATCCGGTCGACTTTTCCATCTGGCTGCTGGATGACGACACTTATCTGGTTCGCATCCGCGACGAACACATCCCGCCCGACCTGCATTCCAAAACCGTCGAGTCGCTATCGGTCGGCTCATTCGATGGCACCGACTACAGCGACAGCTATGTATCTACGCGGGACGAGGCATTTTTGTGCTTCGTCGCAGGGACGCTTATTCACGCTTCCGACGGATTGATCCCGGTCGAAGATCTGGTTCCCGGCGACCTGGTCCTGACCGCCGACCACGGCTTCCGTCCGCTGCGCTGGACCGCACGACGTTGCGTGGTCGGGCACGGTGCCGCAGCACCCGTGCTCATCACGGCCGGCGCACTTGGCAACGGCCGCGATCTGCGGCTGTCCCAGCAACACCGCATCATGCTGTCAGACTGGCGGGCAAACCTTTTGTTCGGCACCGCCGAAGTGCTGGTCGCCGCCCACCATCTGGTCAACAATTCCACAATCCGGATTACCCCCAGCGAGCGGGTCGAGTATATCCATTTGCTGTTCGACCAGCACGAGCTGATCTTTTCCGAAGGCATCCCGACCGAAAGTTTCCACCCACATGCCTACAGCCTTTCGGTGCTGCCCCACCCGACGCGGCAGGAGGTGCTGACGCTGTTTCCCGATCTCGCACAGCACGTCGGCGCCTACGGCGCTGCTGTCCGCCCGTGCCTGCGCGCGTGGGAGGCGCGGGCGCTTCAAGACAGCAAACTGCTGCTCAATGCGCGCTGACTGGCGCCAGATCGTGCTGCCGTGCCAAGGAAAACGCCATGCTGCGGTCCCGCACCAGCGCCAGCCGCTCTCCATCGGGGCGGTGCACCGAATACACTGTCTCCACATCGCCGATCTGTTCGCGCAACTCTTCGGGCAGGTCCGCAACCGTGACAGGGCGCACATAGACAATGGCGCTCTGGTCTTGGGGTATCGCCTTGAAAGGGATGTTCATCGTATCAAACTCCTTGTCCACGGCCGATACGGATGGTCTGCACCACCGCATCCGGCACCGATCGTTTCAGATCAATATGCAGCAAACCGTGGTCCATACTCGCCCCGGCCACCTCTACCCCGTCGGCAAGCACGAAACTGCGCTGGAACGCCCGCGCGGCAATGCCCCGGTGCAGGAACACACGATCTTGTGTGTCATCAGGCTGCCGTCCGCGCACCACCAGTTGCCGATCCTCGACCGTGATCGCCAGATCATCTTCGTGAAAGCCCGCCACCGCCAAGGTGATCCGATAGGCGTTGTCCGCAGTGGCCTCGATATTGAACGGCGGATAGCCCTCGCCTGCGGTTTTCGCCGTCCGCTCCACCAATCGTTCCAACTGCTCAAACCCCAGCAAGAACGGGTGCGCCCCAAAACTCAGTTTCGTCATCTGTCCCATGCCCTTTGCAAAAGCGACATTTCCATGCGCGGGCCCCGCAACAGGCACCCGCACTCTTTGAAATATGGGGCCCCCATGCGCGGGCTGCAAGGGCGCCCGAGCCAAGGCCGGCTTTTGGCCGCAGCGCGCGAATGATTGACTGTCCCCACCATAATCTTTGCTGCAATGCCGAAGACTCACTATATTCAGACAACAGATGCCACCACGACTCAGCTCCGAGCCCTTATCAACCAGCAAGCGAACACCATGAACGCGCCCAGCGAACTCAACTTCGAAGACATGCTCCGCATCCGACTGGAAATGCTGCGGCGTGAGCATCGCGATCTGGATGCCGCAATCCACGCGCTGGAGGAAACCGGCCGTCCCGATCAGTTGACCCTGCGCCGTCTGAAAAAGCAAAAGCTTCAGCTCAAAGACCAGATGGTAAAGATCGAGGATCAGCTGATCCCCGATATCATCGCCTGACGCCAGCTTCCCTGAAACCCCAGGTTTTGCCAATCCCCAAGTCTTGCCAATCCCCAATTTGCCAATCCCTTGCGCCAAACGCCGTCCTGTCGTAATCGCGCCCAAAGAACACGGAGCCGCGCATGACCGTTGACGTCGGAATCATCATGGGGTCGCAAAGCGACTGGCCTACGATGAAAGAAGCCGCCCTGATCCTTGATGAGTTGGGCATCTCTCACGAGGCCAGAATTGTCAGCGCCCACCGCACTCCCGACCGGCTTTGGTCCTACGGGCGCGATGCGGCAGGGCGCGGGCTGAAGGTCATCATCGCCGGGGCGGGCGGTGCCGCACATTTGCCCGGCATGATGGCCAGCAAAACCCGGCTGCCGGTGATCGGCGTGCCGGTGCAGACACGGGCGCTGTCGGGGATCGATAGCCTTTACTCGATCGTGCAGATGCCCAAGGGCTATCCCGTCGCCACCATGGCCATCGGTGCAGCCGGTGCGGCCAATGCCGCGCTGATGGCCGCGGCGATCCTCGCGCTGGTGGACCCTGCCTTGGCAAACCGGCTGGACGCCTGGCGCGCCGCCCTGTCGGCCAGCATCCCCGAGGAGCCGCGCGATGACTGACCCCCTGCGCCCCGGCGCAACCATCGGAATTCTGGGCGGCGGGCAACTGGGCCGCATGCTGTCGGTCGCGGCCAGCCGACTTGGCTTTCAATCCCACATCTACGAACCGGGCACGGCGCCGCCAGCAGGCCATACCTCGGCCCGGCTGACCACTGCACCCTACGAGGATCTTTGCGCGCTGCGGGCCTTTGCCGAGACGGTAGATGTCATAACCTTCGAATTCGAAAACATCCCCACAGCATCGCTTGACGCGCTGGAGGCGCTTCGCGAGGTCCGCCCCAACCGGCGTGCGTTGGCGGTGTCACAAGAGCGGATCGCGGAAAAGGATTTCCTGACCGGCCTTGGCCTCACCACCGCCCCCTATGCGCGGGTGACAGATCTGGCCTCACTTCAGACCGCATTGGACCGGATCGGCACCCCGGCGATTCTGAAAACCACGCGGCTGGGTTATGACGGCAAGGGCCAGGCCCGGATTTTGTCGCCGGATGAGGCCCCGGCTGCATGGGCGGCGATGAACGGGGCCGAAGCCGTGCTTGAAGGCTTCATCGACTTTACCCATGAGGTGTCCGTCATCGCCGCACGCGGGCGCGATGGGGCGGTTGCCTGCTATGATCCGGGCGAAAACGTGCACCGCAACGGCATCTTGCACACCACAACCCTGCCCGCCCGCCTGTCGCCGGGCCAGCGGACCGACGCGGTGCTGATCGCCGCCCGCATCCTGAATGCGCTCGACTACGTCGGTGTGCTGGGGGTCGAATTGTTCGTCACCCCCAAGGGCCTGATCGTCAATGAGATCGCCCCGCGTGTGCACAACTCCGGTCACTGGACGCAGGCTGGATGCGCCGTCGACCAGTTCGAACAACACATCCGCGCCATTGCGGGCTGGCCCTTGGGCGACGGAAGCCGCTATGCCGATGTGGTAATGGAAAACCTGATCGGCAGCGACATCACCCGTATTCCCGAGCTCGCGCGCGACCGCAACACGCAGATCCACCTTTATGGCAAAGCCGAGGTGAAACCCGGCCGGAAGATGGGGCATGTCAATCGCGTGATCCGCGGCTTGACCTGACCAAGCGGGCCGCCCGCGGGGGCATCGAGCCCCCTCGGACGGCATTGCCATGGCACGCCTTGATGCCGCAGGACCCGGACCCGAAAGGCGGAGCCTCCGGCGGGGATATTTAAGAACAGATGAAATCCGATTGATGTGTTCTGGCAGCCCCGGCAAGCGGAAGCGGTTGCGCCATCGGGTCAGGCAACCGCCGGAGCGCGGAGCCGAGCCCCCGGTTTTAGGCCCCCACGCCGGGCGACGGCAGCAATTGCACGCCATTGATCTGCCAGCCGTCGGGCGTTTCGATCATCTGGTAGTCCAACAGATGGGTGCGGCCCTGTTGGTCGGTGATCATCACGCGTTGCCACAGGTTGCCAGCGACTTCACGCAGCTCCAGCATCCTGACAGTTCCGGGGCGGTGGACCATTGGATAACCTTGGCGGACCATGCTGCCGAAATTGTCGGCGGTGCCGAAGATGCCCTTTATGGTCGGGCTGGCGAAGCTGAAGGCGGTGGGGAAGTCATCCTGTTCCAGCGCGGTGATCTGGCTGCGGATGGTGTTCTGGATCGGATTTTCCTGCGCGGCGAGGGGCAGGGCGAAGCAAGCGGCGGTCAACACGGCGGCAATCAGGCGCATCATGGTGGTCCTTTCGCAAAACGTCCCCGGAGAAAATGATAGACCGGGCGCAGGCCCGGTCAATCCCTTTGGTCCACTGACCCGCTTGATCAGCCGGTCACGAAATCGCCCGTAAGCCCCTTGTCGATCAGCGCCAGAGTCTCGGCCACCCCGTAAAGCGCGATGAAGCCGCCAAAGCGCGGACCCTCTGAGGCGCCGAGCAGCACCTCATACAGCGCCTTGAACCAGTCGCGCAGCGGCTCGAACCCGTGGTCCTTGCCCACGGCAAAGACCATGGTTTGCAGCGCATCGGCATCCAGCCCGCCGTCCCACACCGCAAGCCGCGCGCGCAGATCTTCGATCGCGGCGCGTTCGGCATCGGTGGGCAGGCGGAACACCCGCGACGGCGCGATCCTGTCCGCGAAGTAGCGCACCGCAAAGCCGGCGGCGGCGTCCAGATCGGGGTGGGTGTCTGGCGACGCCTCGGGCGCATAGGCGCGGATATAGCCCCAAAGCCCCTTCGCATTCTTGGCCCCGGACACGGATGCAAGGTTCAACAGCATCGAGAACGGCACCACCATTTTCGACTCAGGCGGCTGGCCACCGTGGATGTGCCAGACCGGATTGTTCACCTGTGCGGCCGTGTCCTGCTCGGCATAGGCGCGCAGTTGCTGGTGGTATTCATCCACCGCGCGCGGGATCACGTCGAAATGCATCCGCTTGGCGGTTTTCGGCTTTTGGTACATGAAATACGACAGCGATTCCGTCGCGGCATAGGTCAGCCATTCGTCGATCGTCAGGCCATTGCCCTTGGATTTGCTGATCTTCTGCCCCGATTCGTCCAGAAACAGCTCATAGCTCATGTGGTTGGGTTTCCGCCCGCCCAGCACCTCACAAATGCCATCGTAGATCGGGGTGTTGGTGGAATGGTCCTTGCCATACATTTCGAAATCGACGCCCAGCGCCGCCCAGCGTGCGCCGAAATCGGGTTTCCATTGCAGCTTTACATGACCGCCCGTCACCGGAAGCGTCCATTCGCGGCCCGTCTCGTCGTCGAATGTGATCTCGCCCCGCGCGGCATCGACGTTTTTCATCGGCACATACAGCACCCGGCCGGTTTCCGGGTGGATCGGCAGGAAAGCCGAATAGGTTTGCTGACGTTCCTCACGCAAGGATTTCAGCATGATGGCCATGATCGCCTCATAGCGCTCGGCGCACAGCCGCAGCGTGTCGTCGAACCGGCCCGACTTGTAGAATTCGGTCGCGCTGATGAACTCATACTCAAACCCGAACGTGTCCAGAAACCGGCGCAGCATCGCATTGTTGTGCGCGCCAAAGCTGTCATATTCGCCATAGGGGTCGGGAACGCTCGTCAGCGGCTTTTGCATGTGCTGGCGCAACATTTCCTGCTGCGGCACGTTTTCGGGCACCTTGCGCATGCCGTCCACATCGTCGGAAAAACAGATGAGCCGCGTCGGAATGTCGCTGATCACCTCGAAGGCGCGGCGGATCATCGTGGTGCGCGCCACCTCGCCGAACGTGCCGATATGGGGCAGGCCCGACGGGCCATAGCCGGTTTCAAACAGCACGTAGCCCTTTTCCGGGGCCTTCTTTTCATAGCGTTTGAGGATGGCGCGGGCCTCTTCAAAGGGCCAGGCCTTCGATGTCATCGCCGCATCGCGCAAAGCAGACATTGCTTTCATCCTTGATCACGCCCCACACCCCATGCGCGGGAAAGCCTGTGACCTCTATTGCCGGAACCCTGTCACGTCAATATTGTCGGGGCACAATGCCCAAGGAACACGCCATGCCCGATAATCCCCCGTCAATGTCCCCGCAGGATGCGCTTGTCGCCGTGATGGTGGCTGTCTCGGCGGCGGATGAACAAATGCGCACATCAGAACTGGTGGCGATCCAGCGGATGGTCAACCATATGCCGGTGTTCACCGATTATGATGCTGACCGCATCCGCACCGTCAGCCAGACCGTATTTGACCTGTTCGAGGAAGAGGACGGGCTGGACGCCCTGTTCGGGCTGATCCGCGATGCCCTGCCCGAACGCCTGCGCGAAACGGCCTATGCGCTGGCCTGCGATGTGGTTTCGGCTGATGGCAGACTGCGCGACATGGAACTGCGCATGTTGGAGGAGGTGCGCGAGGAACTGGCGATTGACCGTCTGCACGCCGCCGCCATCGAATGGGGCGCGCGGGTGCGCCACCTGCGGCCCTGAACGCCGCTGCACAGACCCGCCGGTTTTGTGCAACCGCTCCGCGCTCGGTCGCGCGGGGTTCACCCCGCGTGGCCGCACAAATAAGGCGGGGTGAACCCCGCGCTACCCACAAAAGGCCGCTGATGCCATCAGATTGCCCTGCACAGCGCCACCATCACCGCTCTCAGGAAAACGTCTGCGCCCAGCGCGCCAGAAGCTGCCATTGCAGATTGCGCGCCCGCGATGTCCAGGCCTGACCACCGGGCGGCGCCTCGCGCTCTGCCTCCACCAGCGCATCGCGCCGTGCGGTGTCGCCCAGAAAGATCGCGAAAATCAACTCGCGCCCCTGTGGCGGGCGGATATGCCCCGCCAGCCCCGACACAAAGTTCAGCGTGCCGCTTTTCGCGGTCACCCGCGTGGGATGGTTGGCAATCTCCTTGCCCTTGGCATCGCGCAGGCCCAGATCGCGCAGCAGCGGTTGCAACCCGGCCCTCGCCAGATGCGCCTGCCGCACAATGCTGGCCATTTCCTGCGCCGTCACCCGTGACGCCGACCCAAGGCCGGAATGATCGACAAACCGGCACCCCACGCCATAGGTCGCCTGCACCCACTGTGTCATCGCCGCCCCCGATCCCGCCAGATCAGCCGCACCGGATGCGCGCAGGCCCAGCGCCTCGGCGGTGATGTTGGTGGAAAACCGCAGCATGTCGCGCAGGATCACCGGCAACGGCGCCGACTCCACCGCTGCCAGTTCCTGCCCCGACGGCTCTGCCATCAGCGCCTGCGGCTCGGGCAGCGTAATCCCCTGCGCGCGCGCCAGCGTCTGGAACACCTCGCCCACATAGACCGCCGGATGCCGCACCGGCAACCAGCGGCTGCCGCCCTTGCCCAGCGCGGTGGCGGCCACGGTCCAGTCATCCGCCGCGTCCGCCGTCTGATAGGTAAACACCGGCGTATCGCGCGCCACCACCTGCATCCGCGCCATCCGCACCGGCGGCACGAACCGCTCACCCCGCGCGTCCATCGCGGTGGACCAGCCGTTGTTGGCGCGCTTCCATTCGAAATGCACCCGGTTGAAGTTCAGGTTCAGCCCGCTGATCGACGGATTATACCCCACCTGCACCGGCTGTTCGTCGCTGATCCGCGCAATGGGCGGCAAGGCGCGGTCCCATGTCAAAAAGCGCCCCGTCGCCCCCTTGATGCCACGCGCGGCCAGACTGGCAGCCAGATCGCCCAACTGATCGGTTTGCAGCGTCGGATCACCCGACCCCACCAGCAGCACATCGCCCTGCACGATCCCCGCCACCACCGGCCCGGTCGCCAACACCCGCGTGCGAAAGCGGAAATCGGCCCCCAGCCGGGCCATGGCGTAAAGCGAGGTCACCGTCTTGGCCACACTGGCGGGCGGAATGCCGGTCTGCGCCGCGCGCTGTTCCAGCACTGTCCCGGTCGCCGCGTCCATCACGATATAGGCGGCAACAGCCGCATCCCCCAGCTTTGCCGCCCTGATCAGCGTCTCGGCCGAGGTTGCAGCCAACGCGGGCACCTGCCCGCCGCGCGGCATCGGGCGCAGCGAACGGCTTGGCGCTTCGGCAAACCCCGGCCCTGCCACAAAGGCCGCTCCACCCAAAAGCCCGCCCAAAATCCGCCGCCGTGAAATCATCGTCCGCCCCATTCTTGCAGGGGCGACCATAGGCGATCAGACCCGCCGCAATCAACCGCAAGGGCCATCACGTTCCCGCGCCACCGCGCCAATCGCCCCGCGCGCGGATGGCCGAACTGCTGGCCCCGTTCATCGGCAGGTTGATGAACGCCCAGACCGGCGGCTTTCGTGCGCCGCCCAGCCATTCGCCCCTGTCCAACTGCTTGCCACGAAACGCCTGCGCCGCCCGGCTCAGCCGCGCCTTGACCCCCGACCCCGGCCGCGCCAGCACCGCCACCGGCACCAGCCGCAAGATGTCGCGCCATCGGTCCCAACGGTGGAACTGCACCAGATTGTCCGCGCCCATCAGCCAGACAAAGCGCACACCGGGATATATCGCCTGCAACCGCACCAGCGTTTCATAGGTAAACCGCGTGCCCAGCCGCGCCTCCAGATCGGTGATCTTCACCTTCGGGTGCCGCATCACCGCCTGACCTCGCGCAATGCGCTCGGCCATCGGCGCGGGCTGGCGCGCCTTCAGCGGGTTGCCGGGGCTGACCAGCCACCAGACCTGATCCAACCCCAGCCGTTTGATCGCCTCACGCGTGATATGGGCGTGCCCCTCATGGGCCGGATCAAACGATCCGCCCAAAAGGCCAATGACCATGCCACGCCGCGCACTGGGAAAACCGGATCTCATATTTGGCTCATATCGGAGCCATAAGCCTGAAAACAGCCAAAAAATGCTTGGCCTGTGGGTCAGATCAGTCGTCACGCTCCACAACGGGCAGTTTGTGGGCAATCCCCTTGTGACAATCGATGCAGGTCGATCCGCCCGACAGATCGGTGCCATGCGCCACCGGCTCCATCTTTTCGCGCGACCGGGCGCGCTGCTGGTCGAAATTCATCGCGTCAAACGAATGGCAATTGCGGCACTCGCGCGAATCGGTGGCCTTCATGCTGGCCCAGACATGGCCTGCCAGTTCGGCCCGCTTGGCCTCGAACTTCTCGGGCGTGTTGATGCTGCCCTTGATCTTGTGCAAAATCTCGTTCGACGCTTGGATCTTGCGCAGCATCTTTGGCCCCCAGGCATGCGGCACATGACAATCCGAACAGATCGCCCGCACGCCCGATGCGTTCTTGAAATGCACCGACTCCTGATATTCCAGATACACCGTATCGCGCATCTCATGGCACGAGACGCAGAATTCCATCGTGTTGGTTGCCTCCATCACGGTGTTGAACCCGCCCCAGAACACGATCCCGGCCACCACCCCCATCGACAACAGCACCCCCTGCCCGATCAGGGCAGCAGGCCGCGTGAACCAGTGCCACATTCTCTTGAAAATATTCATCGCCCTCAGGCCTCCTGAACCAACCACCACAGACGCATGCGCGCGAGGCGCTGCCCCGCACGCATCCTTTTCATTCGACGGTTGGCTTACTGGGCAGGCAGCGTCGCCAGATAGGCCACAAGATTGGCCGACACCTGATGGTCAATCGCCCGCAAGGCCGGCATCGCCTCTCCGGGTTGACCATTCAGGATCTTGTGCATCACCTCCCACGGGTTCGACGACAGCGACCCAAGCGGCGGCATCCCCTGCGGCAGCTTGCCATCCGCCCCATGGCAGCCAACGCAAGCGGTGTTGTAAACCTGCCCACCCGCTGCGGCGTCGCCGGTGCTGGCCTTGTCCACCACATATTTGGGCCAATCAACCTGACCAAAGACCACGAAATTGGCCAGATCGGTCAGATCCTGCTCGCCCAGCTTGTCGCCATAGCCATGCCCCGCCGGATCCTTCAGCAGCGCCACCAAAGCCGCAGGATCACCCCCCGCCGCCCCGTTGATGCCCTTGATCCCGGATTTGTGGCTGCCAGAGCCATAAGCCCCGTCCACCCCAAGCCCGTCCCAGCCATGACATTCCTTGCAGCGCCAGTTGCTTGCCGCATCCGCCGCGTACTTTTCATTCTCCGCCGCAGGATAAAGCGGGTGCGGTGTTGTCGGCTCTGCCGATTTTGTCACCTTGTACCACTTGTCATACAGCTTCCCCCCGCGCGCGACCGATCCTTCATCGACCTCCGCACAGGCCATCCCGGCGGCAAACACCACCGTTCCGGCTGCAAGAGCCGTCATTCTTCGCAAGACATTCGACATTTTGGCCAAATCCTCTGCTGATTGCGTTCCGGCTCGGAACGGCAGGGACCATGTCCCTGCGACCAAACCCTACGCCCATGGCCACGGCGCACCTTGTCATGGATCATTTTGTCGCAGGCATCGCTTCCCCAGACCGCCAAAGCTTGCGCAATTGCCCTTCTGCCCCGGATTCGTTAGACCGTGCGCAACCCGAGATGGAGATTCCCAATGGCCAGCTATCAATATGTCTATCACATGGAAGGCGTCTCAAAGACCTATCCCGGTGGCAAGAAATGCTTTGAAAACATCCACCTGAACTTCCTGCCCGGTGTGAAAATCGGTGTTGTCGGCGTCAACGGCGCGGGCAAATCCACCCTGCTGAAGATCATGGCCGGCATGGACAAGGATTTCAAAGGCGAGGCTTGGGCCGCAAAAGGCGCCAAAGTCGGCTATCTGGCACAGGAACCCTACCTCGACCCCGCGCTCAACGTGAAAGAAAACGTCATGCTCGGCGTGGCGGGCCAGACCGCCATTCTGGAACGCTACAACGAACTCGCCATGAACTACTCGGATGAGACGGCGGACGAGATGGCCGCCCTGCAAGACCAGATCGACGCGGGCAACCTGTGGGAGCTGGAGGCAAGCGTCGGCGTCGCGATGGACGCGCTGCGCTGCCCGCCCGATGACGCGAATGTAGAGGATCTGTCGGGCGGCGAGCGCCGCCGCGTCGCGCTGTGCAAACTCTTGCTCGAAGCCCCCGACATGCTGCTCCTCGACGAACCGACCAACCATTTGGACGCCGAATCCATCGCCTGGCTGCAAAAGCACCTGATCGCCTACAAGGGCACCATCCTGATCGTCACCCACGACCGCTATTTCCTCGACGACATCACGTCCTGGATTCTCGAACTCGATCGCGGCCGCGGCATCCCGTATGAGGGCAACTATTCCGCCTGGCTCGACCAAAAGGCCAAGCGCATGCAGCAAGAGGCGCGCGAAGACAAATCCAAGCAAAAGGCGCTGGAAAAGGAACTGGAGTGGATCCGCTCCGGGGCCAAGGCCCGTCAGGCCAAGGGCAAGGCCCGCCTGTCGCGCTACAACGAAATGGCCAGCCAGACCGTCACCGAACGCGCCTCCAACGCCCACATCATCATCCCCAACGGCGAGCGCCTCGGCAACAAGGTGATCGAGGTCACGGGGCTGAAAAAAGCCATGGGCGACAAGCTGCTCATCGAGGATCTGACCTTCACCATCCCGCCGGGCGCCATCGTCGGCGTGATCGGCCCGAATGGCGCGGGCAAATCCACCTTGTTTCGGATGCTGACCGGGCAGGAACAGCCCGACGAGGGCACGGTCACGCTGGGCGATACGGTGAAACTCTCCTACGTTGACCAGTCACGCGACGCGCTGGACCCGAACAAGAACGTGTGGGAAGAAATCTCGGGTGGATCGGAAATCATCCAGCTTGGCGATCTGCAAATGAACAGCCGGGTCTATACCGGAGCCTTCAACTTCAAGGGCACCGACCAGCAGAAGAAAGTCGGCCTGCTGTCGGGGGGCGAACGCAACCGCGTCCACATGGCCAAACTGCTGCGCTCGGGCGGCAACGTGCTGCTGCTCGACGAGCCAACCAACGATCTGGACGTCGAAACCCTGCAAGCGCTGGAATCCGCCATCGAGGATTTCGCCGGCTGCGCCGTGATCATCAGCCACGACCGCTTCTTTCTGGATCGGCTGTGCACCCATATGCTGGCGTTTGAAGGCGACGCCCATGTGGAATGGTTCGAAGGCAACTTCCAGGCCTATGAGGAAGACAAGATCCGCAGATTGGGGCCAGATGCGCTGGAGCCGAAGCGGGTGAAGTATAAGCGGTTTAGTCGGTGACGGGTTCTGAGGCTATTAGGTCTTCAACACCTTTGGTTGCGAAGAGCTTTCGGGCGGTCAAGGAGCATGGCGAAGACGACTATGATCTAAAGGATGGAAACCGCGTCTTCGGGACAATTGTTCCCGTATCTGATGGATTTTCAGTCCGTTTCATGCTCGGAGGGGTGAAATACACCTTCCTTGCCGATAGCGTTAAACGAGGGATTGACGTAGTTGCAGGGTTTGCGTTTCTTCCCAAAGCGATATCGGATCTTGAGGGGAGAATTTCTGACGTGACCACCCACGGTCCAACCATTGGCGACCATATTTTTGGTCGAGGTGGAATGGACAAAGACTTGCTTCGTGAGCAAATCATCAGGGATTGCAATCGAAACATTGTTCAGCTGCGTTCACTCTATCAAGAATGTTCTATTCTGATTTCGAAACGAAAATCCGGATAGTTTTGTAGGGCGGGGTTCACCCCGCCACTCCCACACCAACAACCGGCGCATCTACGCCAACCGGACAATGGCGGGGTGAAC
>JBKBQB010000003.1:0-31768 GCA_046292785.1 Paracoccaceae bacterium | reverse complement strand
GTCATGCGGCGGGTCCCCCCCCCCCCTACTCCCCGAACTCCCCCATCTCGCACGACCCACCCCATTCCGGCTCCACCAACCCCAACCGGATATCGCGGTGGATCGACGAATGCGGCCAATCGACGGGCCGCTGCACCAATCCATGTTTGACTGGATTGCCCCAGCAATACCGGACATGTGTGGCATAATCCGCCTCATCCCGGATGTGATGTTCCCAAAACCGCGGCTGCCAAAGCCCCACCTCTCCCTTGCGCCGTAGGGCGGGGTTCACCCCGCCATTCTTGCGCCCCACCGGCGGCGGCGGGGTGAACCCCGCCCTACGCAGTTCCATCGAGAACCGCGCCTTGATTGCCCCCCATCGCACCGCAAAGTCGCCATCCGCCACCGGCATCTGCCACACGCAATGCAGGTGATCGGGCAGCACGACCCAGGCGGCAATTCCAAAGGGCCGCTCTGCCCGCGTCAGGGCGACCGCATGGCGCAAGCGTCCCACCTCCCGCACCAACAGGTCACTGCCGCGCGCAGCAAGGCAAAGGGTGAAGAACACCCGCGCTCCGGTCGATCTGGGGCGAAGATAGTGCGGCATCGCGCAAGGATGACGTTTCAGGGTTAACGCCGCGTTACGGCATCCCGCCGCGCCGCACAGACGTCATGACGCGAACCATACGCACGCCAGACGCGAAGCAGACGGCCATCATCCAAAAAAAATGCCTGCCAATCATAGCTTTGCCATTTTGTCTGCCGCATTCGGAACCTGTCAGCCGGATGGGACGTTTCTCCGGCAGAAACACCTGAAAGGACAGCCCATGAAAGGCGCATTGGCGTGGCTGATCGGTATTCCGATCCCGATCATCATCATTCTCTATCTGATCGACGTGTTCTGATCAGACCCGAACCATATCGATATCAGTCCCGATATTTGGTCTGCCACCGGAAAACCCTCTGCCTCCCCAAGGCGGAGGGTTTTTGGCTGATGCTCTCCGCAGCGGGAGTCAACTCCCAACACAATTCGCCATTGAAAATACTTAACATTTTCAACCACGAACACGATTTAGAGATATGGTGAACCCGGAGCGATTCGAACGCCCGACCCTCAGATTCGTAGTCTGATGCTCTATCCAGCTGAGCTACGGGTCCACTATGGTGGCGGATTTAGCGGCCCCCGCCGGGCTTTGCAAGCGCAAAAGTTACATCGCCCCAAGACTGTTTTCCGAAACCTGTTTGGGCAGATGGATCAGGAACTCCGTTCCCTCCGCATCGCTGCGCCCCAGTTCCAGCCGCCCGCCATGGCCGCGGATCAGCTCTGACGAAATGGCCAGTCCCAGCCCGGTTCCCCCTTTGCGGGTGCCACCATGAAAGGCGGCAAACAGATGCTCGCGCGCCTTGGGCGGCAGCCCCGGCCCGGTGTCCCCGACGCGCAGCCACCATGCTGTAGTGTCCTCGCCCGCCGAGATTTCAACCGTGCCGCCCTTGCCTGTCGCCTCCATGGCCTGACGGGCATTGCGGACAAGATTGGACAAGACGCGGTAAAGCTGCTCTCCGTCCGCCCGCAAGGTCAGGCCGGGCGGAATATCGATCAGGCAGGTGACCGGGCTTTCGCCCAACAATCCCTCGGCCTCGGCAACTTCCTCTGCCAAGGGGCACAGCGCCAACCGCGCCAATCGTGGCGGCGGCTCTTCGGCCTTGCCAAAGGCAAGGGTGGATTCGCACAGGCTGACCGCGCGGCTGATCGATCCGACCAGCTTTGGCGCCGCGCGGGCCACCATCGGGTCGGCGCTGCCTTCGATCCGGTCGGCAAACAGCTGCGCCGTGGTCAGGATGTTGCGCAAATCGTGGCTGATCTTGGCCACCGCACTGCCCAATTGTGCCAATCTTTCCTTTTGTCTCAAAGCGCCAGTCATCTGTTTTTGCAAGCTTTCCAGCGCATCTTCGGCCGCGCGCAATTCCACCACGGAAGAGGTCGGCGCGATAACCCGGCGAGCGTCTTCAGGCGCCTCTGCATAAGCCTGCATGTGGTTTACCACCCGGCGGATCGGCGCGACGATCATGCGCTGCACCGAGATGAACAAAAGCACTGCCGTGACTGCCGAGATCAGCACCGACAACACCAGAATCCGCTGGCCATAATCCACCATCGCCGCGCGCAGTGGCCCTGTTTCCATTGTCACCTCGATCAACAGACCGGCCTGTTGCACCGGGTTGCCGATCACCCGGATCACCCGATTCATCGGGTCGCCCAGCACGACAAAGGCATCGCGGATCAATTCCCATGGGCCAGATGTGCGCAGATCGTAGGTGCCAGAGATCGCCGCCGGGATGGGCGAAGACAACACCAGTTGCCGCACTTCATCGCGCCGCAGCACCACGTTGAACACGCCAGCATTGACCAGCAGTTCGGCTTCCAGATCGGGTGCGATCACCTCATCGGTGGTCAGCAGCGCAAGAGAAGCGATCTGTGCCTTTTCCAGCCGCAGCAGCAGATAATCCGCCCTGAACCGCGCGATGGATGGCACAAGGATCAGCACCTCGGCCAGCATGACAAAGGCGACTGTCAGCAACAGGAACCGCCCCGAGAGCGTCTTGAAGAATCCGCCCTTCTTTGCCGTCACCCTGCTTTGCCCTCCCCCCGCTTTGCGTCAGGGCAAGAACCTTTGCACCAACCGCACCACACGTGTGAGCATAGGATTATCAAAGAGTTTCGGGGAAAAATAGGCTCCTGCCGCACGTTTCGAGATTTCGCCCAATGTGGGATAGGGCGCGACCATTCCAGCGATGGCGCTCATCTTCGCGCGTGAGGCGATGGCGAAGGCCCACAGCCCGATCAACTCGCCGGCCTGCGGCCCCGCAATCGACGCGCCCACGGGGCGGCCCTTGACCACCATCACCTTGAGCAGCCCCTTGGGCTTGCCCTCGGCCTGAGCGCGGTCATTGTGCGCAAACTCTTGCCGCAGAACGGTCAACGCATCGCCGTGCGCTGTACGCGCCTCGGATTCGGTCATGCCCACCTGCGCCAGTTCAGGATCGGTGTAGGTGACCCATGGGATGTGGCGGGTGGTCGCCTTGGCAGGCAGGCCCAACACGATCTGTCGGATCACGATGCCTGCATGATAGCCCGCGACATGCGTGAATTGCAGCCCGCCCGCCGCATCCCCGACCGCATAGATCCGTCGGTTCGATGTGCGCAGATCTGGCCCCACGGTCACACCTTTCCGGTCATGCTTTATGCCCGCAACCGGAAGGTTCAGTTGATCCAGACCGACCTGTCGCCCCACCGCCACCAGCACATGGCTGCCCTGCACAGTGCGTCCGTCCTTGAGCGTCACCACAATGGCGCCTGCTTCCCCCGAAACGGCGGTAACAGAGGCCTGTTCAAGGATTTCAACGCCCTCGGCCCGCAGGTTGCCAAGCACCACGGCCACCAGTTCTGGATCATCCCGGCCAAGCGGGCTTGACCCGTCCAGCACCGTCACCCGACATCCAAGCCGCCGGTGTGCCTGCGCCATTTCCATTCCGATCGGACCTCCGCCAATGATCAGCAGATGCTCGGGGCGGTCGCGCAGGGCAAAGATCGTCTCGTTGGTCAGATAGGGCACTGTGTCTAGGCCGGGAATTGGCGGCACAAAGGGGCGGCTGCCGGTCGCGATCACAAAGCGGCGCGCCTTGATGGTGTGCTCCCCCGCCTGCACGCTGTCAGGCCCGGCAAAGCGCGCCCATTCGCGGATCACCCGGACGCCCAGGCCCTCGAACCGTTCCTGACTGTCAACGGGGGCGATGGTGGCGATGACATTCGCCACATGATCCTTGACCGCGCCGAAATCAATCTCAGGCTCTACCGGGGTGATCCCGAACTTCGCGCCGTCCCGCATTGCCTGCGCCGCCTTGGCCGCCGCGATCAGTGCCTTGGACGGAATGCAGCCCGCGTTCAGGCAGTCGCCGCCCATCTCGCCGCCTTCGATCAGCACCACACGCGCGCCCATTTGCACGGCACCAGCCGCCACGGACAATCCGCCAGAGCCTGCGCCGATGATGCAGATATCTGTTTCGATCAGGCTCATGTCAGTTCGCTTTCTTGAAACGTTTCAGCACGATTGGCAGGGCCGATAGGGCGGCCAAGCCCAGAATGGGGCCAAGAATATGTGGGGCAAAGATGATTGACAGATCGGGCGTCTCACCGCGCGCAAACACCTCGCCCAAGCCCGCCCCGACCGAGGTGAAAACAAACCCACCGGGAATGATCCCGACAAAAGTGGTCAGGGCAAAGCGCAGCAACGACGTGCCGACAAAGGCCGGCAAAAGGTTGGCAATGAAAAACGGCACCACCGGCACCAGCCGCATGATCAAAAGCGCCGACCATTCGTTTTCGCGCAACCCTTGTTGCAGACGCGCCGCCGCCCCGCCCTTCTCTTCGATCCGCGCTGCCACATCGGCCCCGAATCCCGCCCGCGCGGCCAGAAAGATCGCCACCGCCCCGACCGTCGCCGCACCGATGTTGTAGAACGCCCCCGGAAGCACGCCGAACAGAAACCCGCCGGTCAGCGTTGCAATGGTCGCCCCCGGCAGGCTGAACGCAACGATCACAACATAGGCCACCACAAAGACAAGACTGGCCAGCACGAAATTCGCGTCGCGAAATCCGACCAGCGTTTCACGGTGCCGGGCCAGCGCTTCGAAACTGAACTGCTCACGCAGCAGAACGGCCCCCACGACGGCAATGGCCGCAATGACGATAATGGGAAGGCGTTTCAGCCATGGATTTACAGCAGTTGACATGGTGTCCTCTTCACAGGGTCTCCCCTCTCTACGCAGGGGGCTGTGTGTGTGTTTCAACAAAAGCCCTTTGCAACACTGGTATCACGCTGCGGTGATGGGTCATGCGATACCGATCTTCGCGTTTTGTCGCCGGAAATCCGCGCGGCTTGCGTTGACTTGGGGCAAAAGCCTGCGTAAAGGACGGGCTTCAAGTTCCCTGCCCTCGAATCCTTTGGGGTTCGGGCAAGCCGTCTGATGGAGAGCCGCGATGAAGCGCACATACCAACCGTCCAACCTGGTCCGCAAGCGCCGCCATGGTTTCCGCGCCCGCATGGCCACCAAAGGTGGTCGTCTGGTGTTGGCCGCCCGCCGCGCCAAAGGCCGTCACAAGCTGTCTGCATAGGTCTTTTGGCCCGGTTCAGGGCCGCTTGTGGAGTAGCAAGACATGACGCCGCCGGAGGAAACGGGCCAAGGCATAGCTGCCGATGCGCCTGTTGCGCCTTCGGCGGTTTCGTTTTGCATAACGACCATGCGCCACCGACCCGAATTCCTGCGCGCTGCTTCTGCCCGCAGGCAGGGGGCCGGTGGGTTTTTGTTGCAGGCCCGTGATCGCAGCGATGGTCAGTCGGGGGTGCAGGTCGGGTTTACGGCGTCGAAAAAAATCGGCAATGCGGTATTTCGTAACCGCGCCAAGCGTCGGCTACGTGAAGTTGCGCGTGCGGTGTTGCCTCATCTGGCGCAGCCCGGATGGGATTATGTGCTGGTGGCGCGTCCCGGTATAACCGTAGACCGCCCTTTTCCCCAACTTCTGATCGATCTGGAAACTGCGCTCCGCGCTGTCCATGGTCCGCGCGCTTGACGCCGCTGGCACATCTGGTCGCGTTGCCGGTGCGTGCTTACCGGCTTTTGCTGTCGCCTTGGGTCGGGCATGGGTGCCGGTATCAACCCACGTGTTCCGTCTATGCGCTGGACGCGCTTCAGCATCATGGAGGTCTGAAGGGCGCTTGGCTGTCAGCGCATAGGATCTGCCGCTGTCACCCTTGGGGCGGCCATGGGTATGACCCGGTGCCGGGGGTTGACCCGGCACATGATGCCTCACTCCAGCGTGGCGATGATCGCGCGTAGGGTTTCGATCCCCTCACCCTTCTCGGAACTTGTGATCACGACTTCCGGATAGGCCGCCGGATGCTTTGTCAGCGCCGCCTGCACCTGTTCGATATTGGCCTCACGCGTGGCGGTGTTCACCTTGTCAGCCTTGGTCATCACGACCTGAAAAGTCACGGCGGATTTATCAAGCAGCGACAGAATCTCCTGATCCACCGCCTTGATGCCGTGCCGCGTGTCAACCAAGACAAAGGCGCGCCGCAAAGTCTGCCGCCCTTGCAAATAGGACCGCAACAAAGCCTGCCACTTTTCAACCACCGCCAACGGCGCCTCGGCATAGCCATAGCCGGGGAGATCGACCATATACCGTTGATCACCAAGCGCAAAAAAGTTGATCTCTTGGGTGCGGCCCGGCGTGTTCGACGCGCGCGCCAGCGTCTTGCGCCCAGTCAGCGCATTGATCAGACTGGATTTTCCGACGTTCGACCGGCCTGCAAAGCATACCTCCACCCTGTCAGCGGGTGGCAGGCCGGACATTGCGACCACGCCCTTGACGAAATCCACCGGCCCGGCAAACAGCAAGCGGCCTTTTTCCCGATGTTCGAAATCGGGCTGGTCGGCCAAAGGAAAACGCGCAGCGCTCATAGCACCTCCACTGGGTCGCCACATGCGATGGGACCGGATTTTGTGACGAGGGCATAGGTGCCAAAGTCCTGATGGCCAAATGCGCCTTGCAGCGCGCCAAGCGTGTCGGCGTCAACGATGCCCGACCCTGGGTTCACGGTGGTGGCCTTGCACCGAGTGATGCGCCGCTCGATACGCAGTTCCGCCCCGCCAATGCGCAGCGTGCGGCCGAGCAGACCCCACTCGGCCCAAGGGGCCATCCCCTCCAGCCACAGGTTGCCACGCCAGCGATGGACCGACAGATCGCGCCCGATCCGACTGCCCAGATCAACATTTGACGCAAGGTTCAGGACTGCAACAAACGGCTCCGGCACATCGGTCATCGCCTGGCCGGGCACCTGAACCACTTGCGCCGGCGCAGGTCGGCCCACGGGCCACAGCGGCCGCAGCCAGTCCACCAATGCAGCGCTGTCAGTGTCAGGGGCAATCGTGATCGTCCCCGCCACCGGATGTGTCAAGGTCACGCAACGCGCGCCTTCAGCCAGTCGGGCGCGGATGGCCATAAGCTCCGGCCCGGCCACGCCGCGCAGGAAGTTCATTTTCGGCACCCATGCCGTCAGCACATCAAGGTTTGCCGCATCATGCAGCACGGCCCATTCCCGGTCGAACGGCAAAACGCGCCCCTGTGTCAGGGGCGCGCTTGCCAATTCCTCAAAGCCGATGGATTTGATCGGATGGCGGCAGATCTTGGCCAGCCGGATCATTTCTTCTTTGGCTTTGCGCTCTTGTCAGCAACCGGAACCGGCGGCTTTTTCTTAAAGCTGGACTTGATGTTGCCGAACAGGTCCGGCTTGTGCCCGTGGCTTCGCATGATCGCATATTGCTGGGTAAAGGTGATCACGTTGTTGGTGATCCAGTATACAACCAGCCCGCTGGCAAAGCTGCCCAGCATGAACATGAACACCCAAGGCATCCAGGCAAAAATCATCTGCTGCGTCGGATCAGTGGGCGCCGGGTTCAGCTTTTGCTGAAGCCACATGCTTACGCCGAGCAAGATCGGCAAGATTCCGATGAAGATCAGCGCAAGGATTGTGCCATGATCGGGCGCGGCCCACGGAAACACCCCGAAAAGGTTGAAGATCGAGGACGAGTCGGGCGCCGACAGGTCGTTCAACCAGCCAAAGAAAGGCGCGTGGCGCAATTCGATGGTGACAAAGATCACCTTGTACAGCGCAAAGAAAATCGGGATCTGGATCAGGACCGGCAAACACCCTGCAGCAGGGTTCACCTTTTTTTCCTTGTACAGCTTCATCATTTCGCGCTGCATCATTTGCTTGTCGTCACCGGCGCGCTCTTTCAGCGCCTCCATCTCGGGCTGAAGCTCTTTCATCCGTGCCATGCTGACATAGGATTTGTAGGCCAGCGGCAGCACCAACAGCTTGAGAATGAATGTCAACGCGATGATGGCGATGCCCATGTTGCCGATATTGGCGTTGAGCCAGTGAAGCAGGGCAAAAATTGGCTTGGTCAGGAAAAAGAACCAACCCCAATCGATCGCGTCGATGAATCCGGGGATCGGCTCGCCCACCGTGCCGTCGCCGCCATCGTTCTGATAGGCCCGGATCGTTTCCCATCGCTTGGCCCCTGCAAACAGACGTTGGGTGGATGTGACGGTTTCACCCGGCGCGACGGCGACAACAGCCTGCCTCGTTTCTGTCTGGTAAATATTGGCTTGCGGCACGAATTTGGTGACAGAGGTAAAGGGCTTGCCCTGTTCGGGAACCAACACCGTCATCCAGTATTTGTCGGTAAAGCCAATCCAACCATCGGTCTGCGCTTCAACCACCAGCGCCTGTGCGCCTTCGCGGTCCACCAGCGGCAGATCGGCCACCTTGTCGTACTTTGTTTCGGTCAGCTTGCCATCGGCGCGGGCGACAACGCCTTCGTGGCTGACAAAGAAATTCTCCAGATTGGTCGGCTTGCCGTGGCGGGCGACGATGCCATAGGGAAACAGCCGCGCTTCTGCCGCGCCCGTGTTTTGCACAGTTTCAGTCACAGTGAACATGAAATGTTCATCAACCGCGATCTGACGGGTAAATTCCAGGCCTTTGCCATTGGCCCACCGCAGGGAAACAGGTTGGCCGGGAGAGAGGGTGCCGCCGGAAACCGGCATCCATTCGGTGTTCGCGCCGGGCACATCATCAAAGTTCAGCGCCCCTGCGGGACCCCAGCCAAAAAGCGCATAGTACGCATTCGGCTGACCAACCGGCGCGAGCAAGCGTACGATGCCCGACTCCTCGTCCAATGTCTGTTGATAGGTTTTCAGCTCCAGATCATCGATCCGACCGCCGAGAAGCGAGATCGATCCCTTGAGTTCGGGCGTATCAATCGTCAGCCTCGGCGCCTCGGCTGCGGAGGCGGCACCATCTGCCGACACGGTAGCGCCGGGCTGTATCGCTGCCGGCGGCGTCGTGGCGTCGGTCACCGCAACAGCAGGCACATTGGTGTTGGGATCCACGACCGGCTCGGGCGGCGGAAACAGCACAAACCAAACCATGATGACCACAAAGGACAGCACGGTTGCGAGGATGAGATTCTTGTTCTGATTGTCCATCGGGACTACTGCCGCCATTGTTCAGGTCAGCGGTCGTTCAACAGAAGGGGGCGGCAAAGGTCAAGCGGTTTTCCCGCCTTGGCACCGAGTATTCCCATGCCGCAGCCGTTGCCGGCCCCTAAACCAGCTTGGTCAGCCAAGTGTTTTTCCTCTTCCTGGCTGTGCAGCCCGACGGCGGGTCTAAAGCTTTTGGCCAAAGCGGATCTCCCCTTGGCGCCCCGCTTCGTGTCGGGCGATCCAGCCAAAGGTTTCTTCCACTGCCATTGGTCGCGCGATTCCGAACCCTTGGACATGCGTGCAGCCAAGTTGCGCCACGGTCGTGTGTTCACCTGGGGTTTCGACGCCCTCCGCCACAGTCTCCAGCCCAAGTTGATCACACAAAGACAAGATCGCCGCGACCATGCGTTTTTGATCCGGGTCTGTGTCACAGCGCGTGACAAAGCAACGATCCACCTTAACCCTGCCGACGGCAAAACGACGGATGTTGATGATAGAAGCTTGGCCCGTGCCGAAATCATCCAGATCGATGCCACATCCCAACTCGGCAATCCGTGCCAGATTGGTCACAATCACATCATCGTCAGATCGCGCCGCCACGGATTCCAATACCTCTATCGTCAGACAGTCCGGTCTGAGACAAAACCGATCGAGTTCCCATTTCAGCTTGCCTGGCAAATGCGGATTGCGCAGTTCACTGGCCGAGAAATTAACTGCAACTCGGCTGACAGGGTGGCCCGCCTTTTGCCATCGCGTCAAGGCGGACAACGCGCCGTATAGCATCACCTCTCCCAACCGTTCGGACAGGCCTGCATCTTCGACCAGCGGCAAAAATTCTGAAGGCGGAATGATTCCACGTTCGGGATGTTGCCATCGGGCCAACGCCTCAAACCCGCTGATCCGGCCGGTATCGGTCGAAAGCTGTGGCTGGAACCACGGGCGGATCTGGCCATCATCCAAAGCTGCCCCCAGTCGTGCGCGCAGATCGGCACGGTCGGCACGGCGCCGGGACATTTCGGGCTGGTAGGCGCGGATCGCGCCGGGGCCGTTGCGAAGAGCCTCGTCCGCCGCTGCGCGTCCGGCGTCCAGCATGGATGCACCCAGCAGCGCAGGTGCCCGCTCGGACAGGCAAAACCCGACGGAGACAGACACATGCACTGTGATGTCATCAACAGTCAGGGGGGCCGTGACCGCAGATTGAATGCGTGCGGCCATTTGCACAGCATTTTCCAGATCAAATCGCCGGACCGCTGCAAGGCCGACCGCAAACCCATGGCCCGGCAAGCGGGCCACAATATCGCCCTGACGCAGCGATAGGCCAAGACGTTCCCCTGTTCGCCTTGTGATATGATCCAGCGCAAGACGCCCATGGCGATCGACAAGAACATCAAGATCATCGAATACAACAACAAAGCAGGCGGTTGACTGGCCGTTGATCGCCACATCCTGAACAACACGGTCAAGATTGGCCACAAGCTGCGCCTCTGTCGCAAATCCAAGCCCTGCCGCAACCGGATCTGGATTGCGCGGTTCAAGCCGGGCCCGCCCCATTGCCGCAAAAACAAGGGGCGTCGCAACGGCGAGGATCAATAGCGCTGCTTCACCTCCCAGCCAGAAAGCCAGCACTGACATTGCCGGCAACAGCAAAAGGGCGTCAGCTTTGGCCTGGTGACGCAAACGAAACAACGCTGCCGCCACGCTGAAAAACCCGCCGTTCATGCCGCCCCCGCTACGCCAAGGGCCATTGCCCCATTCTTGGCAAGGCTAGGGACGTGCTATGACCGAATGCTTAATCTGCATCCCGAAGTTGCAAAGGATTTTCTGCATTTGTTCCAATCCGCTGGGCCAACCCGGCAAAATCGAACAGCTTGGGATCAGCCAGATGCGACGGACGCACGTTCATCAACGATCGGAACATCACTTGCCGCCGCCCAGGCACCCGAAGTTCCCAGTCATCGAGCAGTTTCTTGACCTGAGCGCGCTGCAAACCTTCCTGAGACCCGCAAAGATCACACGGGATGATCGGGTAATTCATGGACCGGGCAAAGCGGTCACAGTCCGCCTCGGCCACAAATGCCAAGGGGCGGGCTACGAACAAGTCCCCGTCTTCGTTCAGCAGCCGCGGCGGCATCGAGGCCAAACGACCGCCGTGGAACAGATTCATGAAGAAGGTTTCAAGAATATCATCGCGGTGATGACCCAGAACGACGGTTGAACACCCCTCTTCACGCGCGATTCGGTATAGATTGCCGCGGCGCAGACGCGAGCACAGGGAACACATGGTGCCCCCCGGTTTGATCTTGTCGATCACCACCGAATAGGTGTCTTGATATTCGATCCGGTGCTCTACACCCATCCGGGTCAGAAACTCGGGCAGCACCGTTGCGGGAAAGCCCGGCTGACCCTGATCCAGATTGCAGGCCAGAAGATCCACCGGCAGCAGACCGCGCCATTTCAGTTCGTAAAGAACCGCGAGCAGCGTGTAGCTGTCTTTGCCGCCCGACAGGCAGACCAACCAGCGCTCGCCCGGCGCTGCCATGCCGTAGGTGTCAATCGCCTCACGCGCCTGTTGCACCAGCCGCTTGCGCAGCTTGCGGAACTCCAGCCCTTTGGGAGCACCGTGAAACAGCGGGTGGATGTCGTCAGCATCGTCAAGCATCGTGGCCTCCGGGGATGGGGCGCGTATGCGCGGCGCCTGCGCGATCGTCAAGCCTTGCCGCTTTCCTCGCCGGGGCAAGCCGCGACAACCGCCCGCCCGACAGAGACGGGCGCCGGTCAGACATGCTGCGCGCCATTCACCTCGATCTCGGTGCCGGAGATATAGCTGGACTGATCCGAACAGAGAAACCAGATCACGTCGGCCACCTCTTTGGGTTGCCCCAAGCGCTGCATCGGCAACTTTTCAACAATCTTGTCGGTGCCCGGCGACAGGATCGCTGTTTCCACCTCGCCCGGTGCAATCGCGTTGACCCGCACCCCCAATGGCCCGAAGTCATGCGCCATTTCACGCGTCAGAGCAGCAAGCGCCGCTTTTGATGTGGCATAGGCCGCGCCCGCAAAGGGATGCACCCGCACCCCGGCGATGGAGGTGACATTGACCACCGACCCCTTGGCCGCGGCCAGCTCATCCTTGAGCCCGCGGGCCATGATCACCGACGAGAAGAAATTAACATGGAACACATGCCCCCAGGTCCGCAAATCGGTCTCCATCGTGTTCAGCCGTTCGCCAGCCGGTCCCTTCGGGCTGATGCCTGCATTGTTGACCAGCGCATCCAGACGGCCATTGATCTTGGTTTTGATCGTCTCGATCGCGGCAATGGTCCTGTTGGGATCGGCCAGATCGATCTGGATGTGGTTTTCCTCTCCCCCTGGCCACGGGCAGCGCGGATCGAACGGCTGGCGCGAACAGGTCAACACCCGCCAGCCCTCGGCTGAAAACCGCTTGACCGTCGCATGCCCGATCCCGCGCGATGCGCCTGTCAGGACAATGGTTTTCTGCTCGGACATGGCTTGCTCCTTGAGTTGGGCAAACCCTACGCTTACGGTCGGGAAAGACAAGCCGGGACACGGCGCTTGGCAGGCCGGAGCAAAGACGCTACCAACCAGCCAACCCCGGAGGCCCCCATGAAACAGCAGACCCTGACCATGCAAGATGCCCTGAACACCGCCAAGATGCTGTCTGAAGCCCTGCCCTACCTGCAACGCTACGCCGACTCGGTCGTGGTGGTGAAATTCGGCGGCAATGCCATGGGTGACGATGCCGCCATGGCCGAGTTCGCCCGCGATATCGTGCTGATGCGTCAGGTGGGCGTGAACCCGGTGGTGGTGCATGGCGGCGGGCCGATGATCAACGACATGCTGACCAAGCTGGGGATCAAGTCGGAATTCGTGCGCGGCAAGCGGGTAACGGACAAGGCCACCGTGCAGGTGGTGGAGATGATCCTGTCCGGCCTCGTCAACAAGCGCATCGTGCAGGCGATCATGGATGCAGGCGGTCGCGCTGTCGGGATCTCAGGCAAGGATGACGACCTGATGGTGTGCGAGGCCGATGATCCGGAGTTGGGTTTTGTCGGTCGCCCGGTCGAGATGAACGTTCAGGTCTTGCGCGATCTGTATGCTGCCGGAATCATCCCGGTGATCGCGCCGGTGGGCACCGGGATGGCCGACAACGAGACCTTCAATGTGAACGGAGACACCGCCGCCGGCGCGATTGCGGGGGCGCTGCAGGCTGACCGTTTGCTGCTGCTGACCGACGTGCAAGGCGTCAAGAACGCGGCCGGGGAAGTGATGACCCAGATCACGCCAGAAGAAATCCGGCAGATGACCGCCGATGGTGTGATCGCAGGCGGGATGATTCCCAAGACTGAAACCGCGCTGCTGGCGATCGAACAGGGCACGCGGGCAGTGACGATCCTGGATGGTCGGATTCCGAACGCCTGCCTGCTGGAGTTGTTCACCGACCACGGCGCGGGGTCGCAGATCCGCTCCACCGAGCCAAGGGTGAAGCCACGGGTGCGCCGCTGAGCACAAGCCCGCGCACGGAGACGTCTAGCAACGCCCTCGGCGGGAGTTTTTGGAAAGGTGCAGGTGACAGAAGTGGACCTTGACCGCCTGACCGAGGTTTTGAAACCGGATTGTCTGGAGGTTCTGGGCGGGTTTGACTGTGCAGGCGATGCGGATTTTCCCGCTTGGGCGCGCAGCGTGGTTTTGCTGGGGCCACGCGAGCCGGGGTTTTGGCCGCATCTGAAGGCGCAGCCCGAATGGGGTGGGTCCGATCCGGTGGATCGATGGTCGCGACGGGTGATCGGGAAGCTCGCGTGCGATCTGGGCGGCAAGGCGCGATTCCCCTTTGGTGGGCCACCGTATCACCCGTTCTACCGCTGGGCATTGCGGACCGGCCGGATCTGGGAAAGCCCCGTCAAGCTGTTGGTGCATGAAACGCAAGGGTTGATGGTCAGCCTGCGCGGGGCGTTGGTTGTGCCTCACTCTATCAAATGGTCGGTATCAGAAAGGCCCTGTGCTGGCTGTTCGCAGCCCTGTGTGGCGGCCTGCCCGGTCAGTGCTTTGTCAGGCTTCGGCTACGATGTTGCGGCCTGCCATGCGTTTCTGGACAAACCTGCCGGCGCAGATTGTCTAAGCGCGGGATGCCACGTTCGCCGTGCTTGCCCGGTGTCACAAGGCTATGCAAGACTTGCAGAACAGTCGGCCTTTCACATGGGGCGATTCCACAGGGCGGAGTAACCGCCTGTTTCGGGGGGAGCGGGGAATGAAGCGCCTTATCTTGACGCGGCATGCGAAATCGAGCTGGGATGATCCTTTGACGCCAGACCATGACCGGCCCCTGAACGAGCGGGGGCGGGCAGCTGCAGCGGATCTGGGTCAATGGCTGGCGAGCCGGGGCTATGTGCCGGGACAGGTGTTGTGCTCGGACTCCCTGAGGACCCGCAAGACCTGGGACGGGATCGCTCCTGCCCTGTCAGCCACGCCGGTGCTGGAGCTGAAGTCTTCGCTGTATCATGCCGGACCGGATGTGATGCTCGCGGTGCTGCGGCATGCAACTGCGGATACGGTGATGGTGGTTGGTCACAACCCCGGTATCGCCGAATTCGCAGCACGAATCGTGGGACATGCGCCCGTCAATCCGGAATTTGCACGCTATCCGACCGGGGCGACGCTGGTGGTGGATTTTGTTGCGAACACTTGGGCTGACGTGGGCTTTGGGCAGGGCGTGGTGGATGATTTCATCGTCCCGCGCGAGATCATGGCCTGAGCCTCCGCTTGTGTTGCAACACGGCATGCCATTTGTTCTTACGGTGCAGGCCCTTCAGAATTCTGCGCTTGCCGGAGAATGTCCGGTTCGGGGCAATACTTGCGGTTGGGGCCAGTTTCAGGCAAGACGCGTGATCAGGATTTAAAACAAGGCGACAGGCCATGGATTATGCTAAATCAGGCAACCCGAAACTGAGCAAGGATCAGGGCCGCCAGAAAGACCCCAGCGCCAAGCCGGGCAAGGAACTGAAGGCGAAAGCGCCAACCAAGACCCCCAATCTGCGTCCCAGCAAGGAGGAATTGCTGGAGCGGCTGAAGGCCAAGGCAGCGGGCAAGGACGAAGCCTAGGCGCAACCACGGGTTTTTGAAGGATCTTTGTGGGCGGCACCTGACCTGGGCACAAAAACGTGCGCGCCCGTCTTTGCGAGACAGAGCGCGTGGCATGTATCTTCCGATGGTCTGGTCACTGGGTCCGTATCAGGCGCGGCAGCAGCCAGAGCAAGGCAAGAATGCCCAAAAGCTCGATCACAGACTGGTGGACGATGACCACCGTTGCCCCGCGCCATTCGGTTGGCAGGGCAAGGGCCAGCGGCAACATCACAAAAGAGTTGCGGGTCGCGAAGGAAAAGATCAGCGCCCGCGCCTGCCGGGCATCGAAACCCACGGCCCGGCTGATCAAAAGGCCCAGCCCGACACTGACGATCAGAAAAGCGACGAAAACCGGCGTGGCACCCAGGAGCAGTGGCACTGAACCGAATACGGTCTGCGCCTGCGACGCGGCGATGAGAAACACGACCAGCGCCAGCAGCGGAACCGGCGTCCAACCCAGAGTCTGGATGACGCGTGCCCCGGATGCGGCGCGCGCGGCCCACCTCTCCACCCCCCAAGCCGCTACCAGAGGCAGGACAATCAGGGTCAGGAATACCGTGACAACAGGTCCGGCGGCGACAATTTCGGAAAAGCTGTTGCCCATGAAGGCCCAAAGATAAACGGGCAGCAGGGTGATCTGCACCAGCAGATTTACGGGGGTGACCGCTATGGCGCGCCCAGTGTCGCCACCGCTGAGGTGGGTGAATGTGATATACCAGTCGGTGCAGGGCATCAGCAACACAATCACCACGCCAAGCCGAAGCACCGGATCATCCGGCAGGAACCAGACCAGCCCGACAACCAGCAGCGGAATGAACACGAAATTCCCGATCAATACCGCCGTCATGAACCGCCTGTCGCGGAACGCGGCCGACACATGCAGCAGCGGTACCTGGGTGAATGTCACAAACAGCAGCCCGCCAAGTACCGGCCAAAGCAACGACTCAAGCGAAACCGCACCGTCCCATGCCGTTCCCAGCCCCAACCCTAGTGCGATAGCCGCAACATAGATCCAGACCTGATGCCGTTCCAAACTTTCCCTGGATATCAATCTCTTGGCCCCCGTAATACTGAATTTCCGGCATATCTCAGCCGGGTGAGACAGAAACGGAAGCCTGCTGTTACCATGGCATACAGCAGCATGACAGCGACAGACAATCCTCTAAAAGGGTCCGATTTCGGCCCCTTTTAGATGCGATTTGGCTAAGGTCAGTGCCCGAGGATCTGACTGAGGAACAGTTTTGTGCGCTCGGATTGCGGGTTATTGAAGAATTCCTTGGGTTCGTTCTGTTCAACGATCTGACCCTGATCCATGAAGATCACCCGGTTTGCCACCGCCTGTGCGAAACCCATTTCGTGGGTAACGCAAAGCATCGTCATGCCCTCTTCCGCAAGTTCGATCATGGTGTCGAGCACCTCTTTGATCATTTCGGGGTCGAGCGCAGAGGTCGGCTCATCGAACAACATGATGCGCGGCTTCATGCAGAGCGATCGCGCAATGGCGACGCGCTGTTGCTGGCCACCCGAAAGCTGGCCGGGATATTTGTCGGCCTGTTCCGGGATCTTCACCTTCTGCAGATAGTGCATCGCCACTTCCTCGGCTTCGCGTCGCGGGGTTTTGCGGACCCAGATCGGCGCGAGGGTGAGGTTTTCAAGGATGGTCAGATGCGGGAACAGGTTGAAGTGCTGGAACACCATGCCAACCTCGGACCGGACCTTGTCGATATTTTTCAGGTCGGAGGTCAGTTCGGTTCCATCCACAATGATCTGGCCCTGCTGGTGTTCCTCCAGCCGGTTGATGCAACGGATCAGGGTCGATTTGCCCGAACCAGACGGGCCGCAGATCACGATACGTTCGCCGCGGTTCACGGTCATGTTGATGTCGCGCAGCACGTGGAAGGTGCCGTACCACTTGTTCATCTGGGTGATCTGGATCGCGACTTCGTCGCTGACCTGCATCTGGCTGGCGTCGATTCTGCGGGCTGTGGCTTCGGACATATTCCGGCTCCCTTAACGATGATCGGTTTTGAGCTTGGATTCCAGATACATCGAATACCGGGACATGCCAAAGCAGAAGAGGAAGAAAATAGCGCCAACAAAGATGTAGGGTTCCCAATAAATCCCCTTCCAGTCGGTAGAGGCGCGGACGGCATCCGTGATGCCCTTGAGAGGATCAAGAAGGCCCACGAAAACAACCAGCGTGGTATCCTTGAACAACCCGATGAAGGTGGACACGATGCCGGGGATCGAGATTTTCAGCGCCTGCGGCATGATGATCAGGCGCTGCGCCTTCCAGTAGTCCAGGCCGAGCGCATCGGCCGCCTCGTACTGCCCGCGTGGCAGGGCGGCAAGGCCACCGCGCACAACCTCGGCAATGTAGGCAGCGGCGAACAGCACAACCATGATGATGACACGCAGGATGATGTCGAAATCGGTGCCCGGCGGAAGGAAGTAATTCAGCAGCAAGGATGCTGTGAACAACAGGGTGATCAACGGAACGCCGCGGATGAATTCGATGAACGCAACCGAGAACTTGTTGACGATAAACATGTCGGACTGCCGCCCAAGCGCCAGTATGACGCCCAAAGGCAGCGAGAACGCAATGCCGGTGAAGCCGATGGTGAACGCAAGAATGAAGCCGCCGAATTCACGCGACCGCACAGATTGCAGGGCGATCGGAACGATCTGGTCGAGCGCGTTTGCGACGGGGCCGGAAAGAAACAGCCACCACAGCACCGGAGCCAGAACGGCAGCGATTGTGGCGAGGATGGTTCCACCAAGCGGTTGCACAATCTTTGCGGCGACGTAGCCGACAACAAAACCGGCAACGGCCACAATCGGCACCCAGACAGATCCGCCCCACAATAACCAGTAGCCAATTGCTGGATACAGCAATGAGAACCAAAGCATCTTGCGCGGCAGTTTGTCGAACAGCACGGGAGCGATGGCGACGGCCAACAGCACGAAGGCCAGAACCGGGCGCCAGTAGAGATGCGACGGATAAAAACCGAACAGGTATTGCGGCCACCGTTCGCGGATCACCGCCCAACAAGCTCCGGTGAGACCCTCGCCCCAACGTTCGGCAATGATCTGCCGGCATTCGGAAAGACTGCCGGCGTTCCAGACCGAGCGGGACAACCATGGTGCAATGTGCGTGATCAGATAGACAACAGCGGCAATACCCAGAATGGTAAGAATGCTGTTGAGAACCGACGAAAACAGGTTTTCGCGCACCCATTTCACCGCCCCGGCCTGCGAAATCGGCGGAGCTTTTTCAGGAAGCATTTCGGTGCGGACGAAGGTGCTGTTGCTGGTGTTCATCTCAACGCTCCTTCAGCTTTACGGAATTATTGTAAACGTTCATCAGAGACGAAATCAGCAGGCTGACAATCAGATAGATCAGCATCAGCAGCATCATCGCCTCCAACCCGCGCCCGGTCTGATTCAACGTGATGCCGCCAAGCGTGCCGCGCAGGTCCATGTAGCCAACGGCGATCGCCAAAGACGAGTTCTTGGTCAGGTTCAGATACTGCGAGATCAACGGCGGGATGATGACCCGCATCGCCTGTGGCAAGATGATCAGGCTCATGGTGCGGCCAGGACGTAGGCCCAGGGCAAAGGCGGCCTCGGATTGCCCGCGCGAGATGGCATTGATCCCGGCACGGACGATCTCGGCGATGAATGCCGCTGTATAGAGCGTCAGAGCCAGCCACAAGGCAACCAGCGAATTCGACACCTGCAGCCCGCCAATGAAGTTGAACCCCTGAAGGCTTGGGCTGTCCAAGTGACTACCCAAAAACAGCAAAACAAGGATGATCGGTGCGAAAAGCGCAAGGATCGATTGCCACCAAGTGGTAGGGCGCAGCCCGGTCGCCTCTTGAATCCGCGTTGCACGGCGCAGAATGGTCCGGTTGATCAAGAACCCTCCGACCAATGCCACAACGATCACGGTAAGGTCGAGGTTCAGCCAAATCGGTCCCAGCGACAGCCAACCCAGCGACCTGTCAAACATCAGCCACGGAATAGCAGTGTATCGGTTGGTAAAGGCCACAGTGTCGAACATCACCATCGAAGAGGTGGCGTTTTCCCCACGAAACGCGTTCGGCGCAGGCAAGGCCTCGGTAAAAACGGTGTAGATGATCAGGATCCACAGCAAGAGCGGAATGTTGCGGAACACTTCGACATAGACGGTCATCAACCGACCGATCACCCAGTTTTTCGACAATCGCAGCACCCCGGCGATCACGCCGACCACTGTCGCCGCGATACAGCCCAAAAAGGCGATCAGCAGTGTGTTCAGCAGGCCAACCAGCGTGGCGCGGGCATGCGTGCTGTCATTGGTGTATTCCACCAGCGTCTGGTTGATGTCATAGCCTGCTCGGTTCCACAGGAAACCAAAATCGATGCCCCGCCCCAGAGCCGCCAGGTTGCGCAATAGGTTGTCGATCAGCCACGCGGCACCAAGCATGACCAGCAACAAGACGACAATCTGAATGGTGATGGAACGATAGCGGGTGTCGTAGATAAGCATCCCCAGCCGAAAACCGGCTTTCGGTTCTTCCGTGACTACGGCCATTTAATTTCCCCTGAAGTCCGCGCGTTTCTGGGCTTTGCCCTTATTGGCGGGGATGGTCCCCTGACGCTGCGGATAACCCTGTTCTTGCTTGGTAGAGAAAGGGCGCGCTGTGACAGCGCGCCCTTGTAGATCAGCCGATCAACGGAACGGCGGGGTGTAGAGCAGGCCACCTTGGGTCCACTGTGCGTTCAGACCGCGCGCCAGTCCGATCGGGGTCGCTTCACCGATGGTTGCCGAAAAGATTTCGCCATAGTTGCCGCCCGCCTTGATCGCATTTTTCGCCCATTCGGCGTCAAGCCCGATCATGGCACCCAAGTTGTCCGAAGACCCCAGCAACCGCTGCACTTCGGGGTTCTGCGACGAGGTCGCCAACTCATCGATGTTTGCCGAGGTGATGCCGAATTCTTCAGCAGCGACCAACGCATTCATCGTCCAGCGGATCACATCGCCCCAAGCACTGTCACCGTGACGAACTGCCGGCCCGAGCGGTTCTTTGGAAATGATTTCGGGCAGGATGATGTGGTTGTCAGGATCCGCAAAGGCCGCGCGTGTCGCAGCAAGTCCAGATGCATCTGTCGTATAGGCATCGCAGGCACCGGCCAGATACTGCTGTTCACCTTCGGCGTTCGTTTCGATCGGAACTGCCGTATAGGTCATGTTGTTGGCTTTGAAATAGTCAGCCAGGTTCAGTTCGGTGGTGGTGCCGGTCTGGATGCAGATCGTTGCACCGTTCAGCTCTTTTGCCGAAGACACGCCCAAATCTTTCCGCACCATGAAGCCTTGGCCGTCATAGTAATTCACGCCGACGAAATCCATCTTCAGGTCGGTATCGCGCGAGAAAGTCCAGGTGGTGTTGCGGATCAGAAAGTCGATCTTGCCCGATGTCAGCTGTTCAAAGCGGTCGGACGAGGTGGTAGGGATATACACAACTTTAGAAGCATCGCCAAAAATCGCGCCGGCAACAGCTTTGCACAGGGCCACGTCAAAGCCTTGCCAGTTGCCGCTTGCGTCCGGCGCGGCAAAGCCGACAAGGCCGGTGTTGACGCCACAGTTGAGCTCGCCACGGGCCTTGACGGTATCAAGCGTCGAGGTTCCCTGCGCCAATGCCGCCCCTGCAAGCAGGGTGGTGGCAGCGAGGGTGCCGAGGAATACGGATTTTTTCATTCTTACCTCTTCCTGAGTAGTCGGCCTTGCGCCGACGTTTTTTTATGCCCCGAGGCCGGTTGATGGGCGGACGGGGACGAAACTAGTGGAGGTTGGCCTCTCCCAGTCCACACAGTTTCGTCCGAAGCGGTTTGAAAGGTCAAGCGTGTCGCAGGAATTTGCCTAAATTCTTTGCATTCAAGCCGCTTGAAAGCGATCCTGGGCAAGATGGCGTCGCCCCGCCCGTGTTTTGGGCAGGATTGTTACCCGCACAATACAAAGAATCGCTCTGCGGTCAGCAATGCATCCCGACGCGAACGCTCCAGCGCAGCAGCATCCTCGTCTTCACCCCAAAGCTCGACCTGCCACGTTTCGTCGATTCGGCTTATGTCGAAAGCCTGAGCGCCAGTCAGATGCTTTCGGGCTACCGCCAACCCAAGGATCAACGAGCCAGAGATGGCCACAAGGTCATGCAGGGCAGCCAGTTGAAACGGGCTGTGGGCGGCCACGTGGCTTCGCAGACAGGAAAGACAATCAAAGGGCTGGGCCACAGGCATCACCCCATGAGTCACCACAAGCGGCGTGCCCAACACGTCTCGCGCCCAATCGAGCAGCGGGGTCCATTGCTCGGCCTGCCGCTGGATCAGCGGCTGCGGCCCTGTCGCACGATAGCACAAAAGATCCGTGGTGCCATAATTGGCGATCTCGTCCACCACCACATCAAACTGCGGGGCAACCTTGTCAATGGCCGAATTGGCAGCACGCGTCAGCGGCATGGTGTCGGGCTTGACAAGCCCCTGCTGTTGATCCCACTCGTCGGCGATGGCCTGCGCCATGCCAAGCGTCGGCAATACCAGCGGTTGCTTTGCCGGGGTTTTGACCGGACGGGCATCCAGCCGCACGGTAAAGCCGCCATCGCAAGGCTCGGCCGTGGCGGAAACCCAGAACCGCTTTGCCGCCCAGGCGCTCACCGCAGACCTTCGAACGGATCGGCGGGCACGTCCTTCTCGTTCCAGTCCAACAGCTTCCATGTCCGCGCCATATGTTCAGGCAAAGGCGCGGTAAAGGTCATCATTTCCTTGGTGATCGGATGCTGGACCGACAGGCTGCGGGCATGCAGGTGCATTTTCTTCGACATCTCGCCGCCCGCCTGCGCGCCCCAGCCATCACCCATGTTCTCCTGCGCGGTGCTGCCGTATTTGCCGTCCCCAATGATGGGGTGGCCCAGTTCGGCCAGGTGCGCGCGCAGTTGGTGGGTACGGCCCGTCACCGGCTCCAACGCCATCCACGACATGCGTGTGCCAAGGAACCAAAGGGTGAAAAAATCGGTATGCGCGCGTTTGGCATCGGGGAATTCGGCCATCTTGGCGGGGTGGATGCAGAGCATCTTCTCGCCCTCGCCACCCCGCCCATGGCCGGGGGCCTTCATCAGCCCGTATTTGATGCTGCCCTGCCGCGGATGCGGCACGCCCGCCACCAGCGCCCAATAGATCTTGCGGGTGTTGCGGTGGCGCAAAGCTTCGGACAGCGCCCGCGCCACCCGGTCGGTGCGCGCCAGCATCAAAAGGCCCGAAGTGTCCTTGTCCAGCCGGTGCACCAGTTTCGGCTTTTCCTTGTAGCCGAACTTCAGCGCTTCCGCCAACCCGTCCACATGCCGGTCGCCCTGCCCCGAGCCGCCTTGCGATGGCAGGCCGGCAGGCTTGTTCAGGATGATGATGTGCTCATCCTTCCACAGCACCGCGTTCTGGATCAGCTTGGTATCCGCCGCCGAGATCCGGCTTTCGGGTGAGCGGCTGGGCGCTTCGGTATCGGGCAAGGGCGGAACGCGGATGGTTTGGCCAGGCGCCACCCGATCGGCCGCCTTGGCCCGCGCGCTGTCGACCCGGATCTGCCCGGTGCGGCACATCTTTTCGATATGGCCCTGCGTCAGCTGCGGAAAGCGCCGCTTGACCCATTTGTCCAGCCGCTGCTCGCCCTCATCTTCGGTGACCGTCAACAGTTTCACGCCGCTCATATCAAAGACCTTGCAAGTTGGAGGCCCACCACCAGCGCAGCAAGCGAAAGAAAGATCGAAAGTCCGACATAGCCCAATGACATCCAGCTTTGCCCGCGTTCCCACAGGGTGATGGTGTCGAGGGAAAAGGCCGAAAACGTGGTGAAGCCGCCCAGAATTCCGGTCATCAGGAACGGTGCGAACCGCATGCCGCCTTTTTCCGCCAGAGCCACCACCAGAACACCCATCAGGAATGAGCCCGCGATGTTCACCGCCAGCGTGCCATAGGGAAACGCGGTGCCCAACAGACGCGCGCTGCCAAGCTGCACCAGATAGCGCAGGCTCGCACCAATGGCCCCACCTAGGGCGACGTGTGACAGGGTCAGGATCATGCCCCGGTCTTTGCGGCTGTTGCGCGCAATTGTCAACGTGCGCTCATCGCTCGGCAACGCCTGCGCCCTTCACTGTGCCCTTCATCCTGGCAAAAACAGGCCCCCGCGCTGCACCAAAAAACGACGCCAGTCAAAGCGGATGAGCGCCCCTAGCCGACCTGCCGCTTCGCTCGCAGCTTGGCGAAATACTCCACCCGCTTTTTCAGCTCGCGTTCGAAGCCGCGTTCGGGCGGCAGATAGAACACCGGGCGCTTCATGCCTTCGGGAAAATAATCCTGCCCCGAAAACCCGTCCTCGGCATCGTGGTCATAGGCATAGCCCGCACCATAGCCGATATCCTTCATCATCCTGGTCGGCGCGTTCAGGATGTGGCGCGGCGGCATCTGGCTGCCGGTCTCGCGCGCACTGGCCCGCGCTGCCTTGTAAGCGGCATAGACTGCGTTCGATTTCGGGGCGAGGGCGAGGTAGACCACCGCATTGGCCAGCGCCAGCTCGCCCTCGGGGCTGCCCAACCGCTCGTAAGTGTTCCACGCGTCCAGACAGACCGAATGGGCCTGCGGCTCTGCCAGCCCGATATCCTCGACCGCCATCCGGGTCAGGCGGCGGGCAAGAAAGCGCGGATCTTCGCCGCCCTCCAGCATCCGCGCAAACCAGTAGAGTGCCGCATCGGGGTCGGAACCACGCACCGATTTGTGCAAGGCCGAGATCAGGTTGTAATGCTCTTCGCCGGACTTGTCATATTTCGCGGCGCGGCGCATCAGACGGGTGGCCAGCTGATCGCGGTCGATCGGCTTTTCCAGACGCCACGCCGCCACCTGCTCGGTCAGGTTCAGCAGGGCCCGGCCATCGCCATCGGCCATTTCCAACAGCGCCTCTCGCGCCTCGCCGGTCAGCGGCAGCGGGCGGCCCAGCTCCATCTCGGCGCGTTGCATCATCCGTTCCAGATCGGCAAGGGACAAGCGCTCCAGCACGATGACCTGAGCACGGGACAGCAGCGCCGCGTTCAGCTCGAAACTGGGGTTTTCGGTGGTGGCCCCGACCAGAAGGATGGTGCCATCCTCCATATGCGGCAGAAAGCCATCCTGCTGCGCCTTGTTGAATCGGTGAATCTCGTCGACGAACAATAACGTGCCCTGCCCGTTCTGCCGCCGGATCTTGGCCTGCTCAAAGACTTTGCGCAGCTCCGGCACCCCGGTAAAAATTGCGGAAATCTGAACAAAGGCCAGATCTGTCTCATCCGCCAGCAGCCGTGCGATCGTGGTCTTGCCCACACCGGGCGGCCCCCACAGGATCAGCGACGACAGGCTGCCCGCCGCCAGCATCGCGCCCAACGGGCCTTCAGGACCAAGCACATGCGCCTGCCCGATCACCTCTGACAGCGTCTGCGGACGCAGACGGTCAGCCAAGGGCCGGGGGCTTTCGGCTTTGGGTGTTGCGGCTGCGGTGTCAAACAGGTCTGCCATGGCGGTAACCTACGCCGCTGCGTCCTTGTGCGCTAGAGCCGGAAGCGCAACCGCACGACCTGACCACCCCGGTTCACGTCAATGGCCCAACGGCGGGTCTGTTCCCGTGCGGCCGTGGCCACATCCTGCGGGGCCAAAACCGCGCGACCATTGATCGCCAGCAGCACATCGCGGGGGCGCAAGCCGACCTGCGCGGCAAGATCCAGCACCTGCGTCACCACCACGCCTGTCACTTCCATCGGCAACCCCAGCTCGGCACTCAGCGCGGGGTTGACCCGCGCGACCGTCAGGCCGCGCAAGGCCACGGGATCCGAGATCGTCACCGGGTCCCGCGGAGGCGTTTCAGGTGGCGCAATCAACGTGACATCGACGGTGGAAATGCCATCTTCATCCATATAGGTCACTGGGACGGTCGCGCCGATACCAAGGGCCGACAGCCGGAAGATCATTTCCTGCGGGGTGTTGGTCGGCTCGCCCGCAACCGACAGCACAACATCGCCAGAGCGCATCCCTGCCCGCCCGAACGGGCTATCGGAGTGCAGATCGACCAGCAGCACGCCGTCTGGCCGCGCAAGGCCCATCGCTGACGCGAGGCCCGCATCCATCGCCTGCCCCTGCACACCCGCCCATGGCCGCTCAAACCGCGCACTACCCGCCACCGCCTGCGCCACTACGGTCTGCACCAGATTGGCTGGAATCGCAAAGCCGATGCCGTTGGACCCGCCCGAACGGGTCAGGATCGCGGTGTTGATCCCCACCAGCCGGCCTTGCATATCCACCAGAGCACCGCCCGAGTTGCCGGGGTTGATCGCCGCGTCGGTCTGGATGAAATAGCCGCGGCCCAGTTCCACCGAGCTGCGGGCAAGGCCCGAAACGATGCCCGAAGAAACGGTCTGCCCCACACCGAACGGGTTGCCGATGGCCAGCACCAGATCGCCCACCTCGACCTCATCAGAATTGCGGAAGGATAGGGCGGGCAAGTCTGTCGCCTCTTCCAACTGCAGGATGGCCAAATCGCTTTCCTCATCGCCCAGAATCAGAGCGGCGGCATATTCGCGGCGGTCGTTCAGCACGACGCGGATCTCGGTCGCCTGCCCCACCACGTGATAGTTTGACACCACGATGCCATCGGCCGACACGATCACACCCGAGCCCAGCGAGTTCTGCACGCGGGGCTGGGACTGGCTGTAGCCGCTGAAAAACTGGTCGAAAAACGGATCTCCGGCAAAGGGTGACAACCGCTCCTCGACCACGCGGCTGGCGTAGATATTGACGACGGCGGGGGCCGTCGCCTTGACCACCGGGGCAAAGCTGAGGCTGATTTCGGCGCTCGAAGCCGGGAGGCGGGAGTCGGTCTGAGCAGCAAGCGGGCCGGCGCAGACAAGGAGCAGAATGGCGAGGCGAAGCATGTGGCATCCCTTTGTGGTGCAGCCTTGGCATATGGCGAAACGGCAGGCACTTTCAAGCAGTGGGGCGCAAGACAAAGCCCGCCCCCGTTGCCGGGGGCGGGCTTTGCGAAAGCATAGGCAGATGGCAGGGTGGCTTATTCCGCCTCGAACGCTTCGGTGCGGGCGTGGTCGGCTGCGCCTTTGGCGTTCGGGTCGCGATCAACGAATTCGATGATCGCCATCGGCGCCATGTCGCCATAGCGGAAGCCCGCTTTCAGCACGCGCACATACCCGCCAGCGCGGTCTTTGTAGCGGGGGCCGAGAATTTCGAACAGGCGTGCGGTGTGCATGTCCTGTTTGAGCTGCGAATGAGCCTGACGGCGCGCGTGCAGATCGCCACGTTTTGCCAGCGTGATCAGCTTTTCGATGATCGGGCGCAATTCCTTGGCTTTCGGCAAGGTAGTCTTGATCTGTTCGTGTTCAATCAGCGAACCGGCCATGTTGGCGAACATTGCCTTGCGGTGTTCATGGGTGCGGTTCAGCTTGCGGTAGCCATTCGAGTGACGCATGGAAATCTCCTAAAGACGCGTGTTTTGCTTTGTCCGGCAGGGCCTCCGTGTGGTCCCGCTCACCTTGGGGCTTCGCGCCCGGTCATTTCCCCGGCAGTCCGGGCATTTTTGGGTAGGGCGGGGTTCACCCCGCCCCGCCATATCAGAACTGGTCCTCAAAACGCTTGGCCAGATCTTCGATGTTCTCTGGCGGCCAGTCTTCAACTTCCATGCCCAGATGCAGCCCCATGCCCGACAGCACTTCCTTGATCTCGTTCAGGGATTTGCGGCCAAAGTTCGGAGTGCGGAGCATTTCGGCTTCGGTTTTCTGGATCAGATCGCCGATGTAGACGATATTGTCGTTCTTCAGGCAGTTGGCCGAGCGGACGGAAAGTTCCAGCTCGTCCACCTTCTTCAACAGCAGCGGGTTGAATTCCAGACCCGCATCGACTTCGCCCAGTTTCGCCGATTCCGGCTCGTCGAAGTTGACGAAGATCGACAACTGGTCCTGCAGGATGCGCGCGGCATAGGCCACCGCGTCATCCGGCGTCAGGCTGCCATCGGTTTCGACCTTCATGGTCAGCTTGTCATAATCCAGCACCTGGCCCTCACGGGTGGGCTGCACCTCATAGCTGACTTTTTTCACCGGCGAATAGATCGCATCGATCGGGATAAGCCCGATCGGCGCGTCTTCGGGGCGGTTCTTGTCGGCCGAGACATAACCTTTGCCGGTGTTCACGGTGAGTTCCATGAACACGTCGGCGCCGTCATCAAGATGGCAGATCACATGGTCACGGTTCAGGATCTCGATACCGCTCGAATCCGAAATATCCGCCGCCGTCACCACGCCCGGACCCTTGGCAGAAATCGACAAGCGTTTCGGCCCCTCGACATCCATGCGGATGGACACGCCTTTCAGGTTCAAGACGATATCGGTCACGTCCTCGCGCACGCCAGCCACGCTGGAGAATTCGTGCAGCACGTTGTCGATCTGCACCGAAGTAATCGCCGCGCCTTGCAAGCTCGACATCAACACACGGCGCAGGGCGTTGCCCAGTGTCAGACCAAAACCGCGCTCCAGCGGTTCTGCGATCACCGTGGCCACATGGCCGGCATCCGCACCCGGTTTCACAACCAGTTGCGTCGGTTTGATCAGTTCTTGCCAGTTCTTATGGATCATGCTGTCGCCTCCATTCTTGTCCCATTGCCCATGTCCAGCAAGCGGTGGGACGCCCGAGGGTCCTTAAATGCCGAAATCGGGCCGTGCGAGGTCGCACGGCCCGACAGTAAAAAAATCAATCAGACGCGGCGGCGCTTCGGCGGGCGGCAACCGTTGTGCGCCAGCGGAGTCACGTCGCGGATCGAGGTGATGTTGAGGCCAACAGCCGCCAGCGCGCGCAGTGCCGATTCGCGGCCCGAACCCGGACCCTGCACTTCGACTTCAACGGTCTTCATGCCATGTTCCTGGGCCTTGCGCGCCGCGTCCTCGGCCGCCATCTGGGCGGCATAAGGCGTCGACTTGCGCGAGCCCTTGAAACCCATGGTGCCCGAGGAGGACCACGAAATCGCATTGCCCTGAACGTCAGAGATCAGGATCTTGGTGTTGTTGAACGAAGAGTTCACATGGACCACGCCAGCGGCGATGTTCTTGCGCTCTTTTTTCTTGGTGCGGGATGCTTTGGTATCGCGTGCCATATCTGTGCGCTCCCCTTATTTCTTCTTGCCAGCGATGGCTTTTGCGGGGCCCTTGCGGGTGCGGGCATTGGTATGGGTGCGCTGACCGCGGACCGGCAGGCCCTTGCGGTGACGCAGGCCGCGATAGCAGCCCAGATCCATCAGACGCTTGATGTTCATCGAGACTTCGCGACGCAGGTCACCTTCAACGGTGAAGTTCGCATCGATGAATTCGCGGATCGCCAGAACTTCGGCATCCGACAATTCATTGACGCGACGGGCGCGGTCGATGTTCAGCGCAGCGCAGACGGCTTCGGCATTGGTCGGGCCAATTCCGGTGATATAGGTGAGGGCGATCGGGACCCGTTTCTGGGTCGGAATGTTTACGCCAGCAATACGTGCCAAACGCGTGTCCTTTTCAATGTTGCGGTTCCGTGGTGCCAGAACCTTTTTTCACAACTCCGACAAGGCAAAGTGCCTTGATGGTGCTTTTCCCGAAAATGGGAATCCCGGCACGATTCCATGCCGGGACGCTGTGCTTTATGAGTTAAACCCGCCGCCGTCAAGGGCAGCGGTGGTGTTTTTACTTTTTGTCAAGAATTTTCGCGATGTCCGCACTGACCGCGTCCATATCTGCCAAACCGTCAACGGTCGTCAGATTGCCCTTGGCGTAGTAATAACCCGTCAAAGGCGCGGTGTTTTTGTAATACTGCCGCAGACGCTCCTCGAAAATCTCGGGCGTGTCATCTGCACGGACAGGATCACCAGCTGCACGCGCGCCTTCTGCCCGCTTGACGATCCGGTCTACCAAGGCAGCGTCATCGACCACAAGTTCGATCACCGAATCCAACGACAGACCCTCTTGCGACAAAAGCGTGCCCAAGGCGTCGGCTTGTTTCAGCGTGCGGGGGAAGCCATCGAATATGAAACCGCCCGATGCGCCACGTTTCAGCTTCTCGGCGATCAAACCGATCACAATTTCATCCGTGACCAAACCACCACCGGCCATCACATCAGCGACCTTCAGCCCCATCTCGGTGCCACTGGTTTTGGCCTCGCGCAACATATCGCCGGTGGACAGCTGCACCATACCACGCTCGTCCTGCAAACGCTTTGCCTGCGTGCCCTTACCTGCCCCCGGAGGTCCCAAAAGAATAATGTTAATCATGGGTCAACGCCGTGTTGGGGCTTTGGGCGCCGTCTTCTTCCGCCCACGCAGCTGCGATTTCTCGATCAGACCCTCATACTGGTGGGCCAACAGATGCGACTGCACCTGATTGATCGTGTCCATTGTGACCGACACCACGATAAGAACGGAAGTGCCGCCGAAGTAGAAGGTAAATCCGAACTGATTGCGCAAGATTTCCGGCAGAAGACAAACAGCCGCCAGATAGGCCGAGCCAAGCACCAGAATACGTGTCACCACATATTCCAGATATTCCTCTGTTTTTTTGCCAGGCCGGATACCGGGGATAAAACCATTCTGGTTTTTCAGGTTTTCGGCCACATCCTCGACCTTGAAGGCAACATTGTAGGTGTAGAAAAAGCTGAAGAACACGATCATGCCAGTAAAAAACAAGAGATAGAGCGGCTGGCCGGGGCCGAAATACGCCAGAATGGTCGACATCACCGGCCCGGTCTGCGCGCCCGAAAAGGTGGAGATCGTGACCGGCAAAAGCAAAAGCGACGAGGCAAAGATCGCCGGGATCACGCCCGCCGGGTTCACCTTGACCGGCAGGTGGCTTGATCCGCCGTCATAGACCTTCATGCCGACCTGACGCCGTGGATACTGGATATGGATCTTGCGCAACGCGCGCTCCATGAACACCACAAAGGCGATCACGGCGATCACCATGACAATCACGCCGATGATGACCAGCGGTGATATCGCACCCGACCGGCCCTGGCTTAGGAATTGGGCAATGGCAGCCGGCAATTCTGCGACGATGCCGACAAAAATGATCAGCGAGATACCGTTACCGATGCCACGCGCGGTAATTTGTTCGCCGATCCACATCAGGAACATCGTGCCGCCGACCAGCGTGATCATGCAGGCCGCTTTGAAGAACAGGCCCGGATCATGGGCAAGCCCGCCAGCTTCAAGACTGGCAGCTATACCCCAGGCCTGGAACGTCGCCAGAAACACCGTACCATAGCGGGTGTACTGGTTGATCTTCTTGCGGCCCTGCTCGCCCTCTTTCTTCAACTGCTCCAGCGCAGGCACCATGGCCGTCATCAGCTGCACGATGATCGAGGCCGAAATATAGGGCATGATCCCCAGCGCGAATATCCCCATCCGACTGATCGCACCGCCGGTGAACATATTCAGAATGCCGCCGATGCCCGCACCCGCATCATCCATAAAGGCGCGCAATTGCACGCCATCAATACCCGGCACTGGAATATAGGTGCCCAGCCGATAGACGATCAGCAGGCCGATGGTAAAGAAGATGCGTTGGCGCAAGTCGGTTGCCTTGCCCAGGGCGCCCCAGCTGAGGTTCGCCGCCATTTGCTCTGCAGCAGATGCCATATCCGGTCTCTTTCAAAGACAGCGCCGCCGGACCGTTCTCCGGTCGGCGGCGCGGGAAAACTAAAGAAGATGTAAGCGACCTGACGGCCGCTCACAATCCCTAATTGGCTTACTCAGCCGCTGCTGCCGGCAGGGTGATCGAGCCGCCAGCGGCCTTGATCGCCTCTACAGCCGCAGCCGAAGCGCCAGAGACCACCAGTTTCACAGCCGATTTGATCTCGCCCTTGTTCAGGATGCGGATGCCATCGCGTTTGTGGTTGGTCAGGCCAGCGGCGACGAGCATGTCTTCGGTCAGGTCAAGCTTGATATCCAGCTTGCCGGCCTCGACGAATTTTTCGATCAGGCCGAGGTTGATGACTGCATATTCCTTACGGTTCGGCTTGGTGAAGCCACGTTTTGGCAAGCGGCGATACAGCGGCATCTGGCCGCCTTCGTATCCGCCCAGAGCCACGCCCGAACGCGATTTCTGGCCCTTGATACCACGGCCAGCGGTCTTGCCCTTGCCCGAACCGGGGCCACGGGCAACGCGCTTTTGCTTCTTGTTCGCGCCGTCATTGTCACGAAGTTCATTCAGTTTCATGTCGCACTCTCCATCGCCGGAACATCCCCGCCTGCGACGGGAGGGGACAACACGGCATTTCTTGTTGATTCTGCAAACCGCAAAGGGCCACCGGAGGCGTATAGGGGCTGTGGCTGCGTTAGGCAAGCGCAATGGCGGGCGGGCCACGCGCGGCGGAGTGAACCCCGCCCTACCCCCAGCGCATCGGGTGATCAATCCGGTGTAGGGCGGGGGTCACCCCGCCATCCCGCATCCACCCGGCCTGAGACCGATACC
>JBKBQB010000002.1:0-186145 GCA_046292785.1 Paracoccaceae bacterium | reverse complement strand
CGACACTTTCGGCAGCGCGCCCGCGTTTGCGGCCCGAAGGATTGGCCGCAGATGCGGTCGCTGATGAAGATGCATCGCTTGCCCCTGCCGGAGACAGCCGCTTTGCCAGCCTGCGCCCCCGTCTGCGCCCGCCGGCCATTCTGGCCGCGGGTGAAGCGTCGCGGCGCGCGTCAGAAGCTGCGTCGCTTGCCGTGCAAACTGCTGTTGCAGAGGCGGCGGCGACAAGCGTGGCCGACGCCAGCATCAGCCCGATGGCCGTTTCTGTATCGCGCGTTCCGGCCCCCCGCCCCCGCGATCTGAGCCGCGCTGTCGAAGCGGCCGTTGCCGCTGCGACCCGTCGGGCCGAGCCAGAGGTTGTGGCCGCCGCTGCCCCGGCAGCAAAGTCAACGCCCCGCGCTGCCGCGCCGGTTGAAGACCATGAAGCCGAGGACGAGCCGGAAGTCGCCGCCAAATCTGCCGCACCACGGATTCCGACCAAGGCCAATGTGGCCAAGCAGGCGACTTTCGTGAATGCGATCAACCTGTCAAAAATCAACCTGATCGGGGTGTATGGCACGCAGTCGAAACGCTATGCGCTTGTTCGCCAGCCCAATGGCCGCTACCGCAAGGTGCGCGTGGGCGACAATATCGACGGCGGGCGTGTTCAGGCGATCACGGCATCGGAAGTGCGCTACCAGAAAGGCGGGCGGATGCTCGCCCTTGCGATGCCAAAGGGCTGAGGCGATGCTTTACGAAATCAAGCCCCGCTAACCCCAGCCTCGGCAAAAGTTGCCATGCCAGAATGACAGGCAACAGCGCCTTTCACGACCCCCATGGCAAGTGCGGCACCGGACCCTTCGCCGAGACGCAGACCAAGGTTCAGCAGTGGCTCCTTGCCCAAAGCGGCCAAAAGACGGCCATGCCCGGCCTCGGCGCTGACATGACCTGCCAGGCAGTGATCCAGCGCGCCGGGTTGCGCGCGGTGCAGAACCAGCGCAGCTGCGCAACAGATGAAGCCATCCAGCACGACCGCGATCCGTTCCGCCCTCGCGCGGGCGATCGCCCCCGCCATTGCAGCAATCTCGCGCCCGCCAAGGCATCGCAACACCTCCAGCGGTTCCGAAAGAATGGCCGCATGGGCAACAACACCGGCACGGACAGCTTCAGCCTTGCGGGCAAGCCCATGATCGTCAACGCCGGTACCCCGGCCCACCCAATCTTCGGGGGCGCCACCCAACAGGGCAGCCGCGATGGCAGCGGCTGCGGTGGTGTTGCCGATGCCCATCTCGCCAGTGATCAGCAGATCGGCCGTAGGGTCCACCGCGTTCCAGCCGCTGATCAGGGCGGCGACCAGCTCTGTCTCGGTCATCGCGGGGCTTTCGGTGAAATCGGCGGTCGGCCGGTCAAGATCAAGCGCGTGCACCGTCATGGACGCACCAAAAACTTTGCAAAGCTGGTTTATCGCCGCCCCCCCGTACTGAAAGTTGGCAACCATCTGGGCCGTCACCTCCGGCGGGAAAGCAGAAACGCCACGCGCGGCAACGCCGTGATTGCCAGCAAAGATCACCACCTGCGGCGCTTCCGCCCTTGGCTTTTCCCTGCCCTGCCACCCCGCAAGCCAGATTGCCAGGTCCTCGAGTCGCCCCAGCGCGCCCGGCGGCTTCGTCAGTTGACCATTGCGGGCCAAAGCCGCCGCACAGGCTTCGGCGTCGGGCGCGGGTTGACGGATCAGCAGCGTGCGGAAACTGTCGAGCGTGGTGAAGGGCTGACTCATCGGTCGGTTCCTGCGTTGCAAGGTCTTTGACCCTTGGCTACAGACTGGGCGGCGGAAACTCCAGCCGGTAAGGGACACAGTGAACACCGAACGCGACAGGCCCATATGGATTCTGGCGGATCTGGCCTCGGCCTTCGGGCTGCTGACCCGCCTGCCATTTCCGCAGACCCGACATCACCGGCCGCAGGCCTGCTGGGCGTGGCCGTTGGTGGGGCTGGTTGTTGGGGGACTTGCTGCGGCGGTGGGCTGGATCACCATGGCGCTTGGCCTGCCGGTCGGGCTGGCGGTGGCGCTGATGCTGGCGGTTGGGGCCATGGCGACGGGCGCGCTGCATGAGGATGGGCTGGCCGATACCGCTGATGGGCTGTTCGGTGGCTGGACCCGTGAACGGCGGTTGGAGATCATGAAGGACAGCCATATCGGCAGCTATGGCACGCTGGCACTGCTGCTGGTGACGCTGGCGATCTGGACGGTGCTTGGGGTGCTGCTGGAGTCCGGGTCTTACGCCGCAATTGTGGCGGCGGCGGTGCTGTCACGCACACCGATGGCGCTGATGATGGCACTGATGCCGCAGGCGCGAACAGGCGGTCTGTCACATTCGGTGGGGCGACCGCCGGTGGGGTCAGCACTGTTCGCGGTCGCTGTCGCTTTGGTCATCGTATCCCCGCTGGGGCTGATGGCAGTGGCGATGGCGGGGGCGGTCGGCTGTGCTGCGCTGGCGGTTGCCTTGCTCGCACAGACGCGGATCGGCGGACAGACTGGCGACATTCTGGGGGCCAGTCAGCAAATGGCGTGGCTGGCGGCGTTGTCTTTGGCAGCCGCATGGCCCACATGAAAAACGGCGGCCCTGTCGGGCCGCCGTTGTCCTTGAAACTGATCATCGCATCAGGTGCGCTTAGGCAGCGCGGCTGACCAGAACATCATCGACGGTTTTGGCGGCCGACCCTGCGTCAACGCCGGACACCGCAGCAACTTCGCGGGTCAGACGCTCAAGCGCGGCTTCATAAAGCTGGCGTTCGGAATAGGATTGCTCGCGCTGGTCGTCGCTGCGGTGGAGGTCGCGCACAACCTCGGCAATCGCCATCAGATCACCAGAGTTGATTTTTTGCTCATATTCCTGCGCGCGACGGGACCACATTGCCCGTTTGACCTTGGCCTTGCCCTTCAGCGTGTCCAGCGCCTTGGACACCACATCGGGTGCGGACAGGGCGCGCATGCCGATTTCAGTCGCCTTGTGGGTAGGAACCCGCAGCGTCATCTTGTCTTTTTCGAAGGTGATGACGAACAGCTCCAGTTTGAAACCGGCGATTTCCTGCTCTTCGATGGACATGATCTTGCCCACGCCATGTGCGGGATATACGACGAACTCATCAGGGCGAAAATCAGGCTTCTTGGACTTGGTCATTCGGTCGGTTCCTAACAGCGGAGGCCATCCAGCGACAAAATATGCACCCGGATCGGCAATGATCCGGTGGCAAGATGTTTTTTGTCACAAAGATATCCCACTCAGGCGAGCAGCACTGAGCGGGGGTCAGGCTTCCATGATTATTTGTAACAATTGTATATCACAAAATCTGCATGATTCCAACTGCTGCAAACTGGCGCAAACCAGCTAAATCGCATTGAAATCATTCGGATTTAACCAGCCATGCGTATTCGTCATGCCCACAATGCCGAATCAAGCATTAATATTGCGTCAGCTTCCTTCGCCGGGGGCCTCCGAGAAATACTTCTCCCGCTTGTCCTTTTCGCCATCCCTTGCCTCGGCATCCGGCATCGGGTCCTTGCGCACGGTGATCACCGGCCACATTTCCGAATACTTGCGATTGAAGGATACCCATTGATCCATATCCGGCTCGGTATCGGGTCGGATCGCATCGGCGGGACATTCGGGTTCGCACACCCCGCAGTCGATACATTCATCCGGATGAATGACCAGCATGTTTTCGCCTTCGTAAAAGCAGTCCACCGGACAGACTTCCACGCAGTCGGTGTATTTGCAGGCGATGCAGTTATCAATCACCACATATGTCATCGGATCAGGCCCTTGAGTTGGTCGGGTCACTAGCTAGAGCAACCAACCGGATCATTCAAGCGCCTCTGGCGCCGCTTGTGGGTGAAGGTCGAGATAAAGCTCTTGCGCCTCTGCGGCGGGCCCGCGACGCATGCCAAGCGCCAGCACCCTGATCACCCGAATTTGCTTGCCTTGGGCAAAGGTCAGGACATCACCGATACAGACGCCGTGACCCGCCTTTTTGGTGCGTTGACCATTCACCCTGCAATGGCCGCTTTCGATCACATCGGCAGACAGGCTGCGCGATTTGAAGAACCGCGCCTGCCACAACCATTTGTCCAGCCGCAAACGCGGCTGGGCGTCGGGCGCGGGTTTCGCCCCCGGCCCGGCCAAGCCTCAGACCTTGCCCTTCAGTGCCAGCAGGGCGGCAAAGGGGTTGTCGGGATCGATCGGCTTTTCCGCACGCTGCGGGCGGGCCTCGAACTGACGCGGCTTGTTCTGGTCATTGCGGTCGGGGCGGTCGCCCTTGCCCTTGCCGCGGTCTTTGTTGCGGTCGCCCTTACCGTGGTGCGGCTTGGCATCGCCCTGCGGACGGTCGCGGCGCTCTGCCTGTGGCTTATCGCCTTGGGGACGATCGCCTTGCGGCTTGTCTGCCCGCAACCGATCGCCTTGAGGGCGATCCGATTGCGGACGATCACGGCGCTCGCCTTGCGGACGGGGACCGCGTTCTGGCCGGGCGTTGCGGGGTTTCGGGGCCCAAGTGAAGGTGTAGAATGCTTCCATCTCGGGCGCTGCTTCTGCGGTCAACGGCACGTCGGGCACCGGAGCCAACACCGACACCTCCTCTGGGATCGGGTTTTGCGGCATGTCCGGATCGATTTCAGGAACCACCGCAGCAGGCTCCGCCGCCTTGACCTTGGCACGCTCGGCCTTCTCGCCTTTATAGCCAAGGCCCGCCATAAGATCGGCGAACTGATCAAGCGTCATGCCGGTAATCGACAGCATGTCCGGTGTCGCTTCGAACCCGCCACGGCTGTCTTTCTGGCGCAGAATATCGGCCAGGCGTTCCAGCATATCAATGCGGATCGCGCGGCTTCCCGCCGGATGATACCCTGCCAAAGTGTAATGCTCTTTGGGCACTTCGGCCACGTTGGGAATGGTGACCAGACCGGGTGGCGGGCTTTCGGGGAATTCGTCCAGCCCGTTCCAGAGCGACCACAGCACCAGCCGCAGGCGGGTCGGCGCGGGTTTGAGCAGAAGCGGCAGGAAGATGGTGAACTGACCAAAGCGCACGCCATGCTTGCGCAAAGCACCACGCGCTTCCTGATCCAGCTCCTTCACGTCATTCGCCACCACATCCCGCGGCAGGACGCCCAAACCTTCTACAAGACGGAAGGCAAAACCGCGGGCAAGGCCGACCAGCGTCTCGTCACGGCTCATCGCGGCCAAGGGCTCGAATTGCGCGGCAATCTTGCGGTCGATGAAATGCTGCAGACGGCGACGGACCTTTTCAGCGACCTCGAACCCGGCCTCGTCATCAACAAAAGCGTCGACCGTCGGGCGCAGGGCCTCTGCACCCTTCACCAGTTTCCCGACAGCCGTGGTGCCCCACATCAGGCCCCCCTGCTCGGTGAAATCCATCTCTGTATCGGGCGCGTTGTAAAAACGGTCTGCCCGCAGGTGGAATTCGGGCTTGAGCGCCTGAACAGCGGCCTGCGCCATCACCTTTGCCTCGTCGGGCGATGTGCTTGCATCCTGCCGGAACCTGAATCCCTCCAGTTTGCCGACAAACTCGCCTTCGACGGTCACTTCGCCTTTGTCATTCACCTCGGCCACGAGGGTCTCCTTCTGTTTCAACCGGCGAAGCAGCACGCTTGTCCGCCGATCTACAAATCTCTGCGTCAGTCTTGCGTGTAACGCATCTGACAGGCGGTCTTCTACAGCGCGCGTCTCGTCGCGCCAATGACTTTCGTCATCAACCCAGCCTTTGCGCTGCGCAATATAAGTCCAGGTGCGAATATAGGCCAATCTCTTGGAAATGGCATCAATATCGCCGTCGGTCCGGTCGATGCGAGCGACCGCCTTTCCGATCCAGTCCGAAGGCACCCTGCCCCCGCCCAGGCCCCTGCCGCAAAGATAGTCGAAGATCCGTGCCAACAGGCCCGCATGGTCGCTGTCGCTTGACCCACGAAAATCGGGAATACGGCAAACATCCCAAAGAAGTTGCACCCGTTTGGGATTGGTCAGACGGTCGCGCACCTCGGCCATTTCGACCAGCGCCTTGAGTGCCAGAACGTCATCGGCGTCGCGCGCACGGGTGAGCCATTCGTTGGATGTCGGGGACTCAAGGCTGCGGATCAGGCGATCAGCGGTGCCGAAATCCAGCTGGTGATTGCGCCACATCAGTTTGCGAACGGGGGCGAACTGATGGGATTCGATGGCTTCGATAATCTCATCGTCAAAAGGCCGCGCTTCGCCCGTCACGCCGAAAGTGCCGTTTTCTGTGTGCCGCCCGGCCCGCCCTGCAATTTGCGCCAATTCCTGTGGGTAAAGACCGCGCATCCGGCGGCCGTCGAATTTGGCGGTGGCGGAAAAGGCGATGTGCTTGATATCAAGGTTGAGACCCATGCCAATGGCGTCCGTCGCCACCAGATAATCGACATCGCCATTTTGATACAGCGCCACCTGCGCGTTGCGGGTGCGCGGGGAAAGCGCGCCCATCACCACAGCACAACCGCCCTTTTGCCGGCGGATCAATTCAGCGATCGCATAGACGTTTTCAACCGAAAAGCCCACAATGGCGCTGCGCGGAGGCATACGACTTATCTTTTTCGAACCTGTATAGGTCAATTGACTGAATCGCTCGCGCTTCATGAACGACACGCCCTGCACCAACCCAGCAATCGCCGGACGCATGGTTTCAGCCCCCAGAAACAGCGTTTCCAGCAAGCCACGCGCGCGCAGGAGCCGGTCGGTGAAAACATGGCCACGGTCGGGGTCAGCACAAAGCTGGATCTCGTCGATGGCCACAAAATCGGCACCGATCTCCAGTGGCATCGCCTCGACCGTGCAAACCCAGTATTGGGTGCGATCGGGCACGATGCGTTCTTCGCCCGTCACCAGCGCCACCACCGATGGGCCACGCAAAGCAACGATGCGGTCATAGACCTCACGCGCAAGCAAGCGAAGGGGCAGACCGATCACCCCGGTGCGATGGCCCAACATCCGATCTATGGCGAAATGCGTCTTGCCGGTGTTGGTCGGCCCGAGGACCGCCATGACCCGGCCCGTGGTCGCGCTCATCCTGTGCCCTTACGCTCTGCCCTTAAAGATCAGTGCCCGCGACCTTTGCTTCAAGTCGCTTTGCCGATTCTGATACGCTGCGCAGGTTCGGATGTATAGCCAAAGCGGCGCGATAAACTTCAAGCGCCTTTTGCGGATTATCAAGCTCTTCGTAAATCGCGCCCAAACCTGCAAGCGCGCCGAAATGGCGCGGGTTCAGCGTCAGCGTCCGGGCGATATCCGCGATGGAGGGGCCAAATTGCCGAGCCTGATAATAAGCGGTGGCGCGGGCATTCCAACCCTCCGCGAAGTCGGGGGCATGGTCCGTCAAAGCGGTAAGGTGTTCGATCGCTTCATCGGTCTTGCCTGCTGCCAAGGCCCCACGCCCTCGCTGCAACAGCAGATCCATTGATGGCGAGCCGCTTTTTGACCATTCATTCCAAATCTCGCGCTCCAACCGCGATGCGGCGCGGGCGTCGGCAGATTTCAGCTTGTCCAACAGTCCATCCAGTGGTTCATCCGCCAACGCCACGGACGCCAGCAAAAAAACCGACGAAAATGCCGCAACGACAGGATTGAGAAAATGGCGCTGAACTTTCATATGGATATGTTAGCGCATCAGCGCAGAAAAACCATATCCAAGCCGTCACAAGGCAGAGAGGAATTTCATATGAGCGACGTGGTGAACGAAGCCGTCAACGTGCTGTCGAAAAAACTGGCGGATGGTTTTGATGGCATTGCCAAATTCGTCATTGAAGGCGAAGGCGCGATCATGCTGGACCCAAATGGCGTGCGTGCCGGCGATGAGCCCGCAGATGTGACGATGACCGCCAGCGCCGAGGTGTTCAAACGTATTCTGGACGGCGATCTTAATCCGACAATGGCGTTCATGCAGGGCAAGCTGGCCGTTGATGGCAGCATGGGCATGGCCATGAAGCTTGGGTCGGTTCTGGGGTGACCCAAGGTCCGTTCCAGCCCGCGCCGTTCCACGCCGACCTTGCCCTTGGACCCGAGGGAGGGGAGGCATTCTGGCTGACAACCTCGGACGGGGTGCGGATCAGGGCCGGGATCTGGCCCGTCGGGCAAAAAGGAACCGTGCTCTTGTTCCCCGGTCGGACGGAATATGTGGAAAAATACGGCATGGCCGCTGCCGATCTTCGGGTGCGCGGCTATGCGACTGTGGCCATGGATTGGCGCGGCCAGGGACTTGCCGACCGTCTTTTGCCAGACCGGATGGTGGGCCATGTCGCGCAATTTCAGGATTACCAACGGGATGTTCAGGCCGCTCTCGATCTTGTAAAGGGGGTTGGATTGCCAGAACCCTTTTATCTGCTGTCCCATTCCATGGGCGGGGCGATTGCGTTGCGCGCGCTGTTGCGCGGGCTGCCGGTCAAGGCCGCCGTCTTTTCGGCCCCGATGTGGGGCATTGCGATGGCCGCATGGATGCGCCCGCTTGCGCAATCCATCGCGCAGGTGTCACAATGGTTCGGGCAGGCTCACCGCTACTCCCCAAGCACATCCGACAAAAGCTATGTGCTGGAGGCAGAATTTGGTGGCAACGTCCTGACCACCGACCCCGACATGTGGCGCTACATGAAGCGGCAGGTCACAGAGCGCCCCGAACTGGTGCTGGCCGGCCCCAGCTTGGGATGGCTTTCCACAGCCTTGGCTGAATGCCGTGACCTGGCGATGGCGCCTGCGCCGGATTATCCGGCATTGGCTGCGATCGGAACTGCAGAAAAGGTGGTGGATGTGGCACCCGTTCATCTGCGGATGGCGGGCTGGCGGGGCGGACGGCTGGAGGTTTTTGCCGGGGCCGAGCACGAGATCCCGATGGAGACTGAAGCGCACCGCAAGCGGTTTTATGATCTCACGGCAGAGTTGTTCGAGGCACACCGCTAAGTCGCCAAATTCAAAAGGGCAGCCCCGCACCTTGCGCGGCCCTGCCCCTTATGGTCTCGTGTCAGATGGCGATTTGCGTGAACCCATCGCGCAGGGCACGCGACCACCCTTCGCTCATCTCGCGGAATGCTTCGTCGCCCGCCTCGATCCGGCGCTGTGTGCCGATGCAGAACTCATCGCGCTGTATCACGCACAGATCCAGCGGCATGCCGACGGACAGGTTGGATCGCAAGGTGGAATCCATTGACAGCAGCACCGCCTTTTGGGCGTCACTGAGCGAGGTGGAGGGCTTTACCACCCGGTCAAGGATCGGTTTTCCGTATTTGTGTTCGCCAATCTGCAAAAAGGGCGTGTCTTCGGTCGCCTCGATGAAGTTGCCCTCGGGGTAGATCAGGAACATCCGCATCCCCCCGCCCTTGCGCTGACCGGCAACGATCATGGTGGCGCTGGCACCTTGGGCCATCGACAGTTTTTCATCGATGTCGCGCCGCACCTGGGCCAATACATCGCCCACGATTTCCGCGACCGCAAGCATTGTGGGCGCCAGCAGAACCGATGTATGCGGTGTGGCGTCTGGATTGTCGATCGCATCGCGCAAGCGCGCAATCGTGGTTTGTGTGACCGACAGGCTGCCTGCCGTCAGGATGGTGATGATCCGCTCGCCCGGCGTTTCAAAATGAAACATCTTGCGGTATGTCGCGATATTGTCCAACCCGGCGTTGGTGCGGGTGTCAGACAACAGCACCATTCCTTCATTCAGCAACAGGCCGACACAATAGGTCATTTCAACGCCCCCAAGACTCAGACGGCAAACCGTATCGCCGCGGCGTGGGGATGGAAAGGGGCGAAGAGCCGCAGTGCCCCGCGGTCAGGAAAATCAGAATCGGCCAAACACTGAAAATACAGGTGAAGTGGCCAGTTGCGTGGCCCCCAAGACCAGAATCGCGGCGGTACCGATGCGAAAAAAGCGGTTTTGCCAGAACTTGCGGCGGGGCGACCCGCCGGCATCCTGCGCATCCGGGATTTCCGTGATCGGGTCTGTTCCGAACAGAGCAGGCAAGGCCCGCCGGATACCAGAGACCACCCCGGCGCTGTGGTCAACAGCCAAAACAGGATCGGGGATGTCAACAGGGGTTGCATGTTCAAGCGCCTCTAGAAACGCCCCGAGCCGAAACACATCGCCACCTTCGGCATTGTGCTCTGGGGGTGGCAGATCGAAACGGCTGGCGTTCTGGGCCAGCCGGAGGATCAATGCCAAACGCGCCGCCTCGTCCTTCGCAGGATAGCACTCGGATGGCGCACCAGACATATAGGTGTTCAAGCCGAAACCACAGGCCACGAAGTAATCGCGCAGCGCAGGCGGCGCATTCCGCAAAGCCTCTGCCGTGCGAACATCGCGGAACAGGGCTACGGTCGCGTTCTCTTGCTTCGGCCTGAATCCGATGTCGCTGAGAAAATTGTCAAGCTGTGAGCCAGATGCCGCGGCATCCGGGATGACGTCAAAAATATCGAAATCATAAGTTAAGGACATGAATTCCCCCGGCGCTGGTTCGCAAGGGTCAGGCTGCGCAGTCGGTGTGGCAAGAGCGGGGCAAAAATGGGGAAAGTGCCGCCGCTTTTCAGTTATTGCTGGGTTTGGGACTGGGTCTGAGCGGCCTGCACAGTCACAGACACGTCAAGGCTTTCTTCTCCCTGCCCGCGCGCAATGCCCCGGATCATGGCGGCGTGCGGCGAATCAAGCCCCGAGCCGAGCCGGATGTAGCGATCATCCGGGCAGCATCGATTTGCCGGATCAAACCCAACCCAACCCAGACCCGCAATATGGACCTCGGCCCAGGCATGGGCTGCGTCATGGGCCGCACCATCGATGCCAACCAGCAAATAGCCCGAAACATAGCGCGCGGGCAGGCCGATGTGGCGACACACCGCAATCACCGCGTGGGCCTGATCCTGGCAAACGCCGGTGCCCTGCGCCAAAGCCTCTGCGGCCGTGGTGTGGGCATTGGTCGTGTCAGATGTGTAAACGATGGCATCCGACACCCGCGCCGAAATCTCATGCGCCGCGGCCAGTGCATCTTGCGCCGGAGTCAGTCCTTCGGCCAGTGAAGCAAGCGCGACATCGGCTTCGGTCGGGTGCGTGAAGCGCAAATAGGCATCGGGCGGAGTCAGCTCCTTGTGGCCACGCAAAACACCCGCCTGATCGATGGTTTCTATCTCGCCCGTGACCTGCACAGTTATTTCGTTGACCGGCCCGAGTACGGTCCAACCCTGCACCCAGTCGCCGGCCCCATCGCGAAAGCCGCCCCCCATCTGGCCGTCGCTGACGCTGACCTTCCAGCGGATCAGCCTTTGCCCTGCGCATTGTGACGGCGTCAGCCGGTGGCTTTGCACCACCCCACGCACGGGTTGGTCGTAAAAGTAGCGGGTGACATGATCGACGGTCAACAGCATCAGCGCACATCCCCATTCAGATAGCAGTCCCGGATAACCGATCCGGCCTGCGCCATATCGCCGATGAAACGGCTCAGAAACTCGTGCAGGCCTTCCTCGAAGATATCTTCGACCCGCAGTTCCGCCAGATCGGCCTGAATGCCGCGGGCGCGCTCCTGCGCGGGGGTTTTGCGTTGATAGCCGCGTGACAGCCGATCAAGATGGCTGGTCATCCCCTCGACACAGGTGATCAGGCTGCGCGGGCATTGCGGATTGAGAATCAGGAAATGCGCGATCTTTGCGGCAGTCACTTCGCCGCCGTAAGCCCAGTGAAAGGCCCGGTGTGATGACATGGCGCGCAAAAGCGTCGTCCATTGATAGTTGTCGAGACCAGAGCCAACAAATTCCAGCCGGGGCAACAGAACGTAGTACTTCACGTCCATCAGCCGCGCAGTGTTGTCGGCCCGTTCCAGATAATACCCCAGATTGAGAAAATCCCAACCATCGTTGCGCAGCAGCGTGGCATCGATCGACCCACGCACAAGGGCCGTGTTGCGCATGGTCCAGTCGGTCAAAAGCGATAGATCCAGCTCTGACCGTGGACGGCGTTCCAACTGACGCAGCTCTTGGAACGCGGTGTTAAGTGCATCCCAGACCTGTGTGGTCAGGGCGGTGCGCACAATGCGGCCGTTTTCGCGCGCCGCTGTGATGCAGGACATGACCGAAGACGCGTTATCAGCATCGAAAAAGAACCAGCTTTCCAGATTGCGCTGGACCGCATCGCCATATTTTTTGGCAAAGCCATTGGCGGTGCCACTCGCGTGCAACAAGGATTCCCACTCATTGCGATACCCTGCGGCTGTTGGCATCAGTGTAATCCGCGCGCCCACTTCCAGCAGCCGTGCCGATGTTTCTGCACGCTCCAGATAGCGGGCGATCCAGAAAAGGTTGTCTGCGGTTCTGCTCAGCATGTTGTGTTCACTCCGCCAGCACCCAAGTATCCTTGACGCCCCCGCCCTGCGACGAGTTCACCACCAGAGACCCTTCGGTCAGTGCCACGCGGGTCAGCCCGCCGGGGACCAGCTCGATCCGTTCGCCCACAAGGCAGTAGGGGCGCAGATCGACGTGGCGCGGCGCAATACCCTCGTCAACAAAGGTTGGCGTGGTTGACAGCGCCAACGTGGGCTGGGCGATATAGTTGTTCGGGTCCGCCGTGATCCGCGCGCGGAATTGCTCCACCTGCTCTGCGGTCGCTTTGGGGCCAACCAACATGCCATAACCGCCAGAGCCGTGAACTTCCTTGACCACAAGCTCTTTCAGATGCGCCAGCACATATTTCAGATCGTCAGCCTTGCCGCATTGCCATGTCGGCACGTTGTTCAGGATCGGCTCCTCGCCCAGATAGAAGCGGATCATCTCTGGCACATAGGTATAGACCGCCTTGTCATCGGCCACCCCGGCTCCGGGGGCAGAACAGATGCTGACCCCCCCGGAACGATACACATCCATCAGCCCCGGAATGCCAAGCATCGAGTCAGGGCGAAAGCACAACGGGTCGATGTAGGCGTCATCCAGACGCCGATAGATCACATCCACCCGGCGCGGGCCTTCGGTGGTGCGCATGAAGACAAATTCACCCTCGACGAACAGATCCTGCCCTTCGACCAGTTCGACGCCCATCAGATCGGCCAGAAAGCTGTGCTCGTAATAGGCGCTGTTGAAGTGGCCCGGTGTCAGGATCACCACCGTCGGATCGCGGTCACATTTCACCGGGGCAACACTCGCCAATGTGCGGCGCAGGATCTCGGGGTAACGGTCCACCGGCTCGATCCGGTTGCCCCGGAACAGTTCGGGGAACATCCGCATCATGATCTCGCGGTTTTCCAGCATGTAGCTGACACCGGACGGAGTTCGACAATTGTCTTCAAGAACAAAGAATTCGTCCGGCCCGGTCCGCACCAGATCGATCCCCACGATGTGCGAGTAAACGCCCTTGGGCGGCACAAAACCGACGACCGATTTCTCATAAGCCTCGTTCAGGTAGACCAGACGCCCCGGAATACGCCCTGCGCGCACAATCTCGCCGCGCCCGTAAACGTCGACCAGAAACGCATTGAGCGCGCGCGCCCGTTGCTTGATACCACGTTCCAGCTTGGCCCATTCCACGCCGGAAAACACGCGCGGAAACATGTCGAACGGGATCAGCCGGTCGGGATCGCCGCCTTCGCCATAGACAGCAAAGGTGATGCCGATCCGGCGAAACAGCGCCTCGGCCTCGGCCTGTTTCATCTGGCGCAGCGCAGCGGGCATGGAGTTCATCCAGTCCTGCAAGCGCGCATAAGGCGCCCGCACAGAGTCGCCCTGATACATCTCATTGAAATAGCTTGTCACAACGGCCCTCGCTCCCCGGTCCTTAACGCCAGTTAATCAGCCCGGTTCCAACAGCGAAAGGGGAAAGCCTGCATTTCCTGCCCGCCAAAGGCCCATTCGCCCGCTTTTTGTGCGCCTGATTTGTGTCCTGTGACCCTTTCCGATGGCGCGCGGCGTGCTAGGCTTGGGTTATGGCTGCACAACTGCTCAGTTTTACCGATCGCGGCATCCATTGCGCCGAAGGTGATTTTTACATTGATCCATGGCGACCTGTGGAGAGGGCGCTGATCACCCATGGCCACAGTGACCACTCACGTTGGGGCCATTCCCGGTATCTGTGCACCCATCAGGCGCTGCCGGTAATCCGGCACCGGCTTGGCAACATCGTGGCAGAGGGGATCGCCTATGGCGAGGCGCGGCAGATCGGTGGCGTGCAGGTCAGCTTTCACCCCGCTGGCCATGTGCCCGGATCAGCACAGATCCGGGTGGAACGCGCGGGAGAGGTCTGGGTGGTCTCGGGCGATTACAAGGTGGAAGATGACGGACTGTCCGAAGCGTTCACGCCCGTGCGCTGTCACACCTTCGTCTCCGAATGCACCTTCGGCCTGCCACTGTTCCGCTGGCAGCCACAGGATGTCATCGCCAAGCAGTTGGGCGCGTGGTGGCAAGCGAATGCTGCCGAGGGGCAATCATCGATCCTGGCCGCCTATGGGCTGGGCAAGGCGCAGCGCCTTATGACGCTGTTGCCCGATGCAGGCCCGATCCTGACCCATGGCGCGGTCGAGGAAACCACTCGCATCCTGCGCGATCAGGGCTATCCCCTCCCGCCCACCATCCGCGTCACCGCCGGGATCGACGCGAAATCCCACCCCGGCGCGCTGATCATCGCGCCACCGTCGGCGCTTGGCACGCCATGGGCACGACGCTTTGGTCCGACGTCAGAAGCCTTTGCCAGCGGCTGGATGGCGCTGCGCGGTATCCGGCGCCGCCGCGGGCTTGCCAATGGCTTTGTCATCTCTGATCACGCTGACTGGCCCGGCCTGAATGCCGCGATCAAGGCGACCGGGGCCGAACGAGTTTTCGTGACCCACGGCTACACCACGCCTTTCCGCCGCTGGCTGGAGGAACAGGGTTACGAGGCCGGGATTGTCCAAACCGAATTCGGCGGCGATGAGGCCGACGTCGCGGCAGAGACGGAACCGGCCCACGCGATGGACCCTGCATGATCTTGCATCTGTCCCGAATACGCACGGCGGAGAAAGCCGCAGGTCTGGGGGGGCAGCGGGCAGCCCCCCCGGCGACGCCATCCCCGGACGCCGCTGCATGAAACGCTTTGCGGCCCTGTTCAACGCGCTCGAAGCCACGACCAAAACCGGCGAGAAAACCAGCGCGCTCGCCACCTATTTCCGCACCGCGCCCGAGGCGGATCGGGTGTGGACCATCGCCCTGTTGTCGGGCCGTCGCCCGAAACGGCTGGTAAACGCCACCGAGCTGCGCTCGTGGGCGGCAGAGGCTGCCGGCGTTCCGCTGTGGTTGTTCGAAGAGTCGTACGCCATTGCAGGCGACCTGGCAGAGACCATCGCGCACCTTTTGCCCCGCGCAAAGGCCGAGACCGACCCGACACTGGACGCCACCTTGCGCCGCTTGATCGCGCTCAACGGGCGGCCGGAGGCCGAGCGGCACGCGTTTGTCACGACAACTTGGGCCGGTCTGGGGCCGGACGAGCGTTTTTTGTTCAACAAGCTGATGACCGGCGGCTTTCGCATGGGGGTCAGCCGGGGCCTGATGACACGCGCCCTGGCGCAAGCAACGGGGGTGGACGAGGCCGTTATGGCGCATCGCCTGATGGGCGATTGGGACCCTGCCCGAACCCTTTTCGCAGATCTGACCCAAGAGGGGGGATCCGAGGGGGCAGCGCGGCCCTATCCTTTCGCTCTGGCAAGTCCGCTGGAGGCCGAGCCGGACAGCCTTGGCCCGGCATCGGATTGGCTGGCGGAATGGAAATGGGACGGCATCCGCGGCCAGATCATCGCCCGACCGGGGGCTTTCGCAATCTGGAGCCGGGGTGAGGATCTGATCACCGACCGTTTCCCCGAATTTTCAGCGCTGCAAGACCACCTGCCCCCCGGCACCGTTCTGGATGGCGAGATTGTGGCCTGGGCAGGCAACATCCCCCTGCCCTTCGCCGACCTGCAAAAGCGTCTAGGTCGCAAAACCGTGCCAAAAAAGCTTTTGGCCGAGGCTCCGGGCCATTTTCTTGCCTATGATCTATTGGAGGATAACGGCGAAGATCTGCGCGCAGCCCCCCTTTTCGACCGCCGTGCGCGACTTGCGGCGATTCTGGCCGCGCTCCCCGGTGGGCTTCCCCTGTCGTCCTCGCCAGCGGTGATCGGGGATTGGGCTGACCTTGCCGCCGCACGCGCGGTTGCGCGCGCGCATCTTGCAGAGGGCCTCATGCTCAAACGTCTGACCTCGCCCTATCACACCGGGCGCAAGCGCGGCGATTGGTGGAAGTGGAAGCTGGACCCGTTTTCGGTCGATGCAGTGATGCTCTATGCCCAATCGGGCCACGGACGGCGCGCCAACCTGTTTTCGGATTTCACCTTTGCGGTGCGCGACGGCAACGATCTGGTTCCGTTCACCAAGGCCTATTCCGGCCTGACCGATGCGGAATTCGCCGAGATCACCCGCTGGGTAGGCAAGCACACGGTGGAACGCTTTGGCCCGGTCCGACGCGTGCAGCCTGAATTGGTGTTCGAGATCGGATTCGAAGGTATCCAGGCCAGCCCGCGCCACAAATCCGGCATTGCCTTGCGCTTTCCGCGCATGCTGCGCTGGCGTCGGGACAAGGGGGTGGACGAGATCGATACGCTGGAGGGACTGCGCAATCTGCTGCGGCAGGTTTCCGGACCGGGGGCTTTGCCCGCAGAGAAAGACAAGACGGGGGCTTTGCCCGCAGAGAAAGACAAGACGGGGGCTTTGCCCCCGGACCCCCAGGATATTTGAGAACAGATGAAAGATGGGTGGGTTGAAAAATGGGCTCGACAGGCCCTATTGAAGGAAGAACCCTGAAAGGTATTTCCCATGATCCTGCCGTTGCCCCGCCCCGTTTTTGATGCCAATGCCAATTCCGGCGGTTTCGGGGCGTTGCCCGAATGGGATCTGCGCGATCTTTATCCCTCGCCGGACTGCGAAGAGTTTTCCGCCGATATGGCCTGGCTGGAGACAGCCTGTGCAGAGTTTGCCGTCGCGTATGAGGGCAGACTGGCGGCGCTGGATGCAGAGGCGATGTTGGGCTGTGTGTTGGCTTATGAGAAGATCGATGTCGTTGCCGGGCGGCTGATGTCTTTTGCGGGGCTACGCTATTACCAGAACACGATGGACAGCGATCGCGCCAAGTTCATGGCTGATGCGCAGGACAAGATCACCAACGCAACCACGCCGCTGGTGTTTTTCAGCCTGGAGTTCAACCGGCTTGAGGACGCGCAGCTGGATGCGCTGATGGCCGCCAATGCCGATCTGGCACGATACAAGCCGGTGTTTGACCGCATGCGCGCGATGCGACCGCACCAGTTGTCGGATGAACTGGAAAAATTCCTGCATGACGAGTCTGTGGTGGGCGCGAGCGCGTGGAACAAGCTGTTTGACGAGACGATGGCCGGGCTGATGTTTTCAGTGGCGGGCGAACAGGATGAGCTGAATCTTGAGGCGACGCTGAACCTGCTGACTGATCCCGACCGCGCGAAACGCGAGGCGGCGGCGCGGGCGCTGGCGACGGTGTTCGACAAGAATATCAAGCTTTTTGCGCGGGTTCACAATACGTTGGCGAAGGAAAAGGAGATCCACGACCGCTGGCGCAAGATGCCCAGCCCGCAGCACGGGCGGCACCTGTCAAACCACGTTGAACCCGAAGTGGTGGAGGCCTTGCGCAATGCAGTGGTGGCGGCCTATCCGAAGCTGAGCCACCGTTATTATCGGCTCAAGGCAAAATGGATGGGGCTGGAGCGGTTGCAGGTCTGGGATCGCAATGCGCCTTTGGCCGTGGAGGTGCCGCGGGTTGTGAGCTGGGATGACGCGACACAGACCGTGCTTGATGCCTATGGCGCTTTCGCACCCGAGATGGCCGAGATTGCCAAGCCGTTCTTTGAAAAGGGCTGGATCGATGCCGGGGTGAAGCCCGGCAAGGCACCGGGGGCTTTTGCGCACCCGACCGTGACCACCGTGCACCCCTATGTCATGCTGAACTATCTGGGCAAGCCGCGCGATGTGATGACGCTGGCACATGAGTTGGGCCACGGCGTGCATCAGGTGCTGGCCGCCGGCCAGGGTGAGTTGTTGTCCTCAACCCCGCTCACCCTGGCCGAAACCGCCAGTGTGTTCGGCGAGATGCTGACTTTTCGCAAGCTGCTGGATCAGGCCAAAACCAAGGCCGAGCGCAAGACGCTGCTTGCGGGTAAGGTCGAGGACATGATCAACACCGTCGTGCGCCAGATCGCCTTTTACGATTTCGAGTGCAAGCTGCACGCGGCGCGGGCCGAGGGCGAGCTGACTCCCGATGACATCAATGCATTGTGGATGAGCGTTCAGGCGGAGTCTCTGGGCGATGTGTTTGACTTCATGGACGGATACGAAACTTTCTGGGCCTATATCCCGCACTTCGTCCATTCGCCGTTCTATGTCTACGCCTATGCCTTTGGCGACGGTTTGGTGAATGCGCTTTATGCAGCCTATGCCGATGGACTGCCGGACTTCGAGACCAAGTATTTCGAGATGCTGAAAGCAGGCGGATCGAAACACCACAAGGACCTGCTGGCCCCATTCGGATTGGATGCTTCGGACCCGAAGTTCTGGGACAAGGGGCTGTCTATGATTGCCGGCTTTATCGACGAACTGGAGGCGATGGAGGACTGAGCTTCTGTCACCCGGTCGCGCGTCACACCCGGTTGGACCGGCGCGCGACCAGATCGGCCAGGTGCGCCAACATCAGCGCTTCGGCCTCATCAGCGGTATTGGCCAGAGCATCGGCACCTGTCAGGGCCAGCAAATCCGGCTCCTCTGCAGTGATTGCGCCACCAATCATGACCCAAACCCCAGGAATATGGGCGCGCAATGCCACAACCAGCCGGGTCAACGGCAACGCCATGTCTGCCGAGGTAGCACCGAGCGCCACATGAATGGGGGCGCGGCGTTCGATATTCTGGATCAGATCATCGTGGTTGTCGTTTGACACCAGTTCGATTTCCCATCCGCGCCGGCGCAGATCGTCGGCGGTCATCGTCAGGCCAAACATATGGCCTTCCTGCGGACAAGGCGCAAAAACGGCGTGCTGACCGGGCTTGCGGTCGGACAGGCGGACAAACACGTCACGCAGTTCGTTCATGATCCGCCAGATGCGGTGGGAACTGCGCAGCATCTCGGGCATGGCGATGTGTTCGCGCGCCCAAGCATCCCCGACTTGCTGGACCGCACCCGCAACCAGACCATAATACAATGTATCGGCCGGCATGCCGGCAAGCCGGGCATCGCGTACAAGATCGGCCGCTGCCGCATCGTCGGCACCCAAAAGCGCCTCTGACAGCAGCGTTATCTTTGGTGCGGTCGCTTCGATCCGGTCACGGCGCGCTTGGGCCGCGACGCGCAGGATCACCTCTTCGGCAAAGGAATAAACGTTGGCACGGGGGCGCATCTGCTCTGCGCCATCAGAACGAACAGTCCATTCGGCTGCAGCGCCAGACGCTGAAGAACGTATTGCCATGTCTAGTCACTTTAATTTGGGCCGCGCGTCTGTCTTGGCTGACCGGCCTGATGACGCGGGGCGTTCCCCCCGGACGATTCCTGTCCTTGGATGATCTTTCTCCAAATGTGTCAACCTGTCCAGACATGTTTTGCAGATATCCTGCGGCGAAGATCGTGACCACGCCGCAGGATATTGAATAAGTCAGGCCTCAAAGCGCAATTTCCACTGCACAATCAAGGGCAAGGTCCATCATCACCTGGGTGCCTTTGACAAATTCGAGCGGGCACGGATAAGCAACGCCACTGCGGACGGTGCGCACGAATGCCTCGACCTGAAGCTTGTAATGATTGGCCGTGGGAAAACGATCTGTGATCACACGCTGGCCGGGCAAATGCAGCTCAACCTCTGCGATGTCGTGAACGCCTGCGTTGAAGGGCGCAGAGCCCACCCGGATCATGCCCTTGTCACCCTGAAAGACAACCTCTTGGCGGCTGGATAGCCGCATGGACGTCATCGACCGATAGGTGAACCGGCCAGTGGGCCCCTGCATCATGGCATTCACGTCGGCAAACACCTCGACTCCGCCATCAAGGATCACACGTGCGGCCACATCCACCGGCTCTGCGCCCGTGACAAATCGCATCGACCCGATGGTATAGACACCGATATCGCGCAAGGATCCGCCTCCGGTATCGGGGCGGTTGCGGATATTGCCCGGCTCTGCCGCGTTGTTGTAACTGAAGGCCGCATCGACATGGCGCAGCTGGCCGATCTCGCCAGCCGCCAGCCATTCCTTGGCCCGCTGCCATTGCGGATGATGCACGATCATGAAGGCTTCGGCCGCAAGCAGGCTGCTGGAATCGCGGGCGGCAATGATCTGGTCGATCTGATCGGCCCGCAACGAGATCGGCTTTTCAGTCAGCACATGCTTGCCTGCGGCCAGCGCCTTGAGACTCCATTCCACATGCAGATGATTGGGCAGCGGAATATAAACTGCATCGATCGCAGGATCGGCAAGCAGCGCGTCGTAACCAGAATGAATTTGCAGATCCGGACAAAAGCTTTTGAAACCATCGGCCTTGGCCGGGTCAGAGGTTGCCAGGGCCGCAAGAACGGCCCCGTCTGCGGCGTGGATTGCGGGGGCCATATGCTCACGCGCGAATTTGGCCGCGCCAAGCACGCCCCACCGAACTGGTTTCATTTGCTGTTCTCCCTGTTAGCGCAATCAGTCTAACAATCCGATGGGCTTGGGGGAAGCCACCTCACGCGCGCGGGTCAGTCTTTGCGAAAACGCATCAGGGTCATCATGCCGAATGGCGGCAGGGCTGCTTCACCGATCAGGCTCAATCCGCCCGTATCCGTGACCGTGCTGCGCTGGAAGTCCGAATGCCAGCCCAGACGGTCGGCAAAGGGGGCAAAGACCCGCTCCAGCCACGGCAATGCACCGCGAACCTGTGGATCGCGGGCAAAGTGGTTCACCATCACTATGGTGCCGCCGGGACGCAGAACACGGGTCATTTCGGCCATCACCCGTTCAGGTTCGGGCACCACCGACATGATGTGCAGGGCGCTGATATGGTCGAACGAGTTGTCGGGAAACTCCAGAACGCGGGCATCCATCAACCGCAGGGCCTCGACATTGGACAGGCCGAGCTCCGATACCTTTTCGCGGGCTTTGTCCAGCATTTCTGCGCTGGCGTCGATGCCGGTCACCGAAACCTCGGGCCGGTAGGATGGCAGGGACAGGCCAGTGCCGACCCCTACCTCCAAAACGCGCCCGCCAAGTCCGTTCAACACCGACACCGCCCGGCGACGCCCGACCCGTGTGATTGCGCCAAAGGTGGCATCGTAAACGGGGGCCCAGCGGGCATAGGACTTGCGAACGGCGTGGATATCCATGTCAGACAACACTCCTTAAGGAACGGGCACTTTTGCGCCACAGGAACAGAATGGCCACCAGATACACCACATCCAGCAACAGCAACGTAACCCACGGATATGTCAGCAAAGCTGCAATCACCGCGACCGAGCCCACCAGAATGAACCGGGCATTTTCGGCGTAGATGCGCACACCCTTGAACGATGGCGTCGGCATGCGGGACATCATCAGCCCCCCCACAAACACCATCCAGATCGCCACCGCCCATGGCGGCAGGCGCAAGGCATTGTCAAAACCATAGGCAAGGTAAATTGGCAGCAGCGCCAGCATCGCCCCTGCCGGAGAGGGCACACCGACAAAGCCCTTGGGCTTTTCCTCGCTTTCCGCCACGCGGTTGCCCACATTGAACCGGGCCAGCCGCAGCATGCAGCAAACGGCATAGATCAGCACCGCAATCCAGCCGAGCGCGGTATCGGCACGCATGCCCCAAAAATACAGCACCAGCGCGGGCGTGACGCCAAAGTTGACCAGATCACACAGCGAGTCGAGCTCCGCACCAATGGCACTTTCGGATTTGAGCATACGCGCCAGCCGCCCGTCGATTCCGTCCAGCGCTGCGGCAAGCCCGATCAGCGCCACCGCCCAGCCAAAACGCCCCTCGACCGCCATTCGGATGGCGGTCAGCCCGGCACACAACGCCAGAATCGAGATGAGGTTGGGCAAAAGGTGCAGGATATGCATCCTGCGACGGTGCTTGGCAGGCGCTTGCTCGGTCATTCGATGCGGCCCACGGCTTGTGGCAGATCGCGCCCCAGCACAGCCAACACAGTTTCGCCCGCCACCATCGATTGGCCGATGGCGACCTGCGGCGTTACACCCTCGGGCAGGTAAACATCGACACGGCTGCCAAAGCGGATCAGGCCAAAGCGTTCGCCGGTGCGCATCCCTTGCCCCTCGGAGACCCACCACATGATGCGGCGTGCCACCAGACCGGCAATTTGCACCACGGCGATCTGGCGGCCATCAACCAGATCGATCCGCAGCGAGTTGCGTTCATTGTCCACCGACGCCTTGTCCAGCGATGCGTTCAGGAATTTGCCGGGGCGATAACTCATGGCACCGATGGTGCCCGCAATCGGCACGCGGTTCACGTGACAGTTGAACACGTTCATGAACACCGAAACCCGCATCAGCGGGTCAGGCCCCATACCCAGTTCTGGGGGTGGCACAGCGCGTTCAATAAGGCTGATCACACCATCGGCTGGCGACACCATAAGTCCCGCACCCTGCGGCACGGCGCGTTTAGGATCGCGGAAGAAATAGTAGCACCAGACGGTCAGCCCGACGCCGATCCAGCCAAAAGGCTCCCACAGCCAGAACAACACAAGGGTGATCACGGCGAAGATCGCCACGAATTTGTATCCCTCAGGGTGCATCGGCTTGAGAAAAGTGCCCAGCATGGTCATGATTGGTCCGGTCCTTTCAACCTTAGGCAGAAGACGTAGCCTGCACCTCTGACAGGGGCAAACAAAAACGACGCATCGGCCAACAAAAACGTCAGATTTTCGGCAGGGTTCCACCCTGCCCTGCAAGATGTGCTAACGCTCTGCGCCGCCAAGGCCAAGGGGCGGCAGAGCCGCAGGAGTGGTTTCCGTGCCAGCACCGGCGGCATGGATCGCAAGGTGGGACGCGACGCATATGCAAAGGGCGGCCCCGGCAGGACCGCCCCCGTTTCGGCTCAACGTTTCTTCAACCCGGAACGACCATCCCCTTGCCCTTGGCCAATTCGCGCATTTTGGACTGCAGTTTTTCAAATGCCCGCACCTCGATCTGTCGAATGCGCTCGCGGCTGACCGAGTGCTTTTCTGACAGGGTTTCCAGTGTAACTGGCTCTTCTGCCAGCCTGCGCTGCATCAGAATTTCCTTCTCGCGATCATTCAGCACCGACATGGCCTGAACCAAAAGGCGGCGGCGGATGTCCATCTCGTCACTTTCGGCGTAGGCTGTGGCTTGATCGCTGTTTTCATCCTCCAGCCAATCCTGCCACTGCGCGCCGCCATCCTCGGATCCGACAGTAGCGTTCAGCGAGGCATCGGCGCCCGCCATCCGCCGGTTCATGGCGATGACCTCATCCTCGGTCACAGACAGATCCTTGGCGATCTGGGCCACATTTTCCGGGCGCAGATCGCCCTCTTCCAATGCACCCAGCTTGGCCTTGGCCTTGCGCAGGTTGAAGAACAGCTTTTTCTGAGCGCTGGTGGTGCCCAGCTTCACCAGCGACCAGGACCGCAGGATATATTCCTGGATGCTCGCCCGGATCCACCACATGGCATAGGTCGCCAGACGGAAGCCGCGTTCCGGATCAAAGCGCTTGACTGCCTGCATCAGACCGACATTCGCCTCGGAAATCACCTCGGCCTGCGGCAGGCCATAACCACGATAGCCCATGGCGATCTTTGCCGCCAGACGCAGATGGCTTGTCACCAGCTTGTGCGCCGACGCGCTGTCCTGCCGGTCAACCCAGGCCTTGGCCAGCATGTATTCTTCTTCAGGCTCCAGCAGCGGAAATTTGCGGATTTCCTGCATATAGCGGTTCAAGCCCTGTTCAGGGCTTGGTGCGGGTAGATTGGTATAGGTGCTCATGTCACGCCCCCTGTTATCCCCGGTGCCATCAGCCCCCGAGGGCCAAGTAACCTAAGGTCTGCCTGCCGCCCTTGCAAGGGCGCGGTGTATCATCCCTAGATTAACGCCGAATGAAGGACTTTCCGTTCCACAAGGGAAGGATTGTGACCGGCATTTCACGCGAATGTCACTCTTTCGGGGTGTGCATCGCGGCCAGAAGCGTCGCCATGTCATCCGGCAGCGGCGATGTGAACTCCAGCCACTCATCGGTGACGGGATGGTTGAACCCCAGCGTCGCCGCGTGCAGCGCCTGGCGGGGAAAGCCGTTGCCCATGTCAGCCGCAAGCGGAGCAAGTGCCTTTGGCGACAGTTTGCGCTTGCCGCCATAGGTCTGATCTCCCAGCAGCCCGTGCCCGGCGTGCGCCATGTGCACCCTGATCTGATGGGTGCGCCCGGTTTCCAGCCAACATTCCACCAACGCCGCCTGATCGGCAAATGCCTCCAGAACCCGCACCCGCGTGACCGCGTGGCGGCCATCGTGCCAGACCACGGCCTGACGTTGGCGGTCGGTCTTGTGCCGGGCCAGCAGGGTGGCGATCTTGATGATGCCGCCGGTCTCGAAGGTCACCCCTTTGATCCCGCGCAGGCGCGGATCGGCAGCATTGGGCACGGCGTGAACCAGGGCAACATAGCGGCGGTTCACATCGTGGCGTTCGAACTGGCTGGCCAGCCCATGATGCGCCTTGTCGGATTTTGCCACGACCAACAGGCCGGTGGTGTCCTTGTCGATCCGGTGCACGATGCCGGGCCGGCGCGCGCCGCCGATCCCCGACAGCGTGTCACCGCAATGGGCCAAAAGCGCGTTGACCAGCGTGCCCGACGGTGTGCCGGGGGCCGGATGAACCACCATGCCGACGGGCTTGTCGACCACGATCAGATGCTCATCCTCAAAAATCACCGTCAGGGGAATATCCTCGGCCAGCGTATGGACGCTGACCGGCGGATCGAGGAAAAGAGTGATGACCTCGCCATCCTCCACCTTGGTTTTCGGATCGGTCAGCGCCTCTCCCCGGCGCCATACCGCACCATCACCGATCATCTTCATCAGCCTTGTGCGCGACAGCGACGCTTCCTCTGGCACAGACCGGGCCAGCGCCTTATCAAGACGATCAGCGCAGCCGTCGGCGATGGTCACCTGCAAGGTGATATCTTCGTCCTCGGATGCATCGGCAAAAGGGCCTGACATGAACAACACTCCTGAAACCGAAGCGCTTCCGCCTTCGCTGAGACTTCTGAAATGGCTGGTGATTGTGCTCACCGCCACGATGATTGTGGGTGTCATAACCGTGGTTGGCCTGCTTGTCACCCGCATGCCGGACATCTCGCCCATGGCGCTGCCGGATCAGATCGCCCTGCCCCCCGGCGCACGCGCGGCAGCAGTGACCATGGGCCGCGATTTCATAGCCGTGGTGACGGAAGATGGGCAGATCCTGATTTTCGGCCGGGACGGCGCATTGCGCCAAGAGGTGTCGATCACCGCTCCCGATACACAGGCCCCGGCAATCGTGCAGCCCTGACCGTCAGGCGCGTCTGAGCCGGATCACCACATCCACGCGCGAAATCTCGGTGCCGTCGGGCGCATCTGGCAGCGCACTGATTTCAAGCTGGTCGTTGGGTGCGTCGGTCAGTTCCGCGGTGTCTTCCCAGTAGAAATGCGGGTGGTCATCCATGCGGGTGTCAAAATAGCTTTTTGACCCGTCAACCACCACTTCGTTCATCAGGCCCGCCGAGCAGAACGCCCTAAGAGTGTTGTAAACCGTGGCAAGGCTGACCCGGTCCCCCGATTGCACCGACAGCGCGAACAGGCTTTCCGCCGTCACATGACGATTCAACCCATCACCGACCAACAGGCTGGCCAGCGACAGACGCTGGCGCGTCGGTCGCAGACCGCCACGCGCCAACCATTCCGTTCCGCGTTCTAGTGCCGTGTTTTTCATTCGGGTTCCTGTCATCCTGTCCCATATAAAGCGCGAAAGGGGCGGATTTCAATGCAAAACAGGCCTTTCGCCCTGGCCCGGCCTTGCGCGCCACCCTTGCCACCGACTCGCCACGGGTGTTACAGCGTTGAAACCAACGTGACAAAAAAGGGGAACCGGCGCCGATGGGGCAATTTCCGTCCAGCTTTGACAAAGATGCACTTCTGGCCTGCGCGCGTGGCGAATTGTTCGGCCTGGGCAATGCGCAACTGCCCGCGCCGCCGATGCTGATGATGGACCGCATCACCGAGATTTCCGAAGATGGCGGCCTGCATGGCAAGGGGCATGTGGTGGCCGAATTCGACATCACGCCGGATCTGTGGTTCTTCGATTGCCATTTCCCCGGAAACCCGATCATGCCCGGCTGCCTTGGCCTTGATGGATTGTGGCAGTTGACCGGCTTCAACCTCGGCTGGCGCGGCTGGCAGGGGCGCGGCTATGCGCTGGGTGTGGGCGAGGTCAAACTGACCGGCATGGTGCGGCCTGATCGCAAGATGCTGACCTACAAGGTGGACTTCACCAAAGCCCTGACGACCCGCCGCCTGACGATGGGGGTTGCGAATGGCATCGTTGAAGCCGATGGCGAGGTGATCTATCAAGTGACAGACATGAAAGTGGCACTCTCGGCCACCTGACCCCAAACGAAGGAGACGCCCATGCGTCGCGTCGTCATCACCGGCATCGGTATCGTTTCCCCCATCGGCAACTCGGCCGCAGAAGTCGAAGCATCCCTGCGCGCCGGAAAGTCCGGTATCGTCTTTGCGCCCGAATATGCCGAACGCGGGTTCCGCAGCCAAGTGCATGGCCAGCCCAAAATCGTGCTGGAAGACAACATCGACAAGCGTGACCTGCGCTTCATGGGCGATGGCGCGGCCTACAACTTCATTGCCATGCGTCAGGCGATCGAGGATTCGGGGCTGGAGGCGTCGGATATCTCGAACGACCGCACCGGCATCATCGTAGGGTCCGGCGGGCCATCGACCAAATCGTTCTTCAAGGCGCATAACATCGTGCGCGACTCCGGCAGCCCGAAGCGGATCGGCCCGTTCGGCGTGACCAAGGGCATGTCCTCCACCAACTCCGCCTGTCTCGCGACACCGTTCAAGATCCGTGGTGTGAACTATTCGATCACCTCGGCCTGCTCCACATCCGCCCATTGCATCGGCAACGGGACAGAATTGATCCAGTTCGGCAAGCAGGACATCGTGTTTGCCGGTGGCGGAGAGGAACTGGACTGGACCCTGTCTTGCCTGTTCGATGCGATGGGCGCGATGTCATCGAAATACAACGAGACGCCGGAACTGGCGTCCCGCGCCTTTGACGCCACCCGCGATGGGTTTGTGATCGCCGGCGGCGGCGGTGTGGTGGTGCTTGAAGAGCTGAACCACGCGTTGGCGCGCGGGGCCAAGATTTATGCCGAAGTCACCGGCTATGGCGCCACATCCGACGGTCATGACATGGTGGCCCCCAGCGGTGAGGGCGGCGAGCGGTCAATGCGGCAGGCGATTTCCACCCTGCCGGCGGATCGCAAGATCAGCTATATCAACGCCCATGGCACCAGCACGCCCGCAGGCGACGTGACCGAGGTGAAAGCCGTGCGCCGGGTGTTCGGTGACGGGTCGGTGCCGCCGATCTCGTCCACCAAATCGCTGACCGGCCACAGCTTGGGCGCGACCGGGGTGCATGAGGCGATCTATTCGCTGCTGATGCTGAACGGCGGTTTCATCACTGCCTCGGCCAATGTCACCCAGCTTGACCCGGAATTGAAACCCGAGGAAATCGCGACCAGCTATCGTGAGGACGTTGAGCTGGATTCGGTCTTGTCCAACAGCTTTGGTTTTGGCGGGACAAATGCGACGCTGGTGATGAGCAAGTATCGCGGATAAGGGGCGGATCATGGCGGGTTGGATGAAGGGCAAGCGCGGGCTTGTCATGGGCGTGGCGAACGAACGGTCAATCGCCTGGGGCATTGCCAGAACTCTGGCCGATGAGGGCGCGCAACTCGCGTTCTCCTATCAGGGCGAGGCATTCGGCAAGCGGGTGGAGCCTTTGGCGACCAGCGTCGGCTCGGATCTTCTGGTCGATGTGGACGTCAACAACGATGACAGCCTTGACGCCTGTTTCGCCAGCCTGAAAGACCGCTGGGGCACGATGGATTTTCTGATTCACGCCATCGCATTTTCCGACAAGACCGAACTGACGGGCCGGTTCATCAACACGTCGCGCGGGAATTTCCAGAACTCGCTGACGATTTCGTGTTTTTCCTTCATCGACGTGGCACGGCGGGCGTCAGAGATGATGCCGGACGGCGGTAGCCTGATCACCCTGACCTTTCAGGGCTCGAACCGCGTGTCGCCGAACTACAACGTGATGGGTGTGGCCAAGGCGGCGCTGGAAAGCGCAACACGCTATCTGGCCAATGATCTGGGGCCACAAAAGGTGCGTGTCAACGCGATCTCTCCCGGCCCGATGAAAACGCTCGCAGGGGCTGCCATTGGCGGCGCGCGGGCCACCTATCGCCATACCGAGGAAAACGCTCCGTTGCGCGCGAACGCAACGCTTGAAGCAATTGGCGGCACGGCAGCCTGGTTATGTTCGGACTTCGGTGCCTCGACCACCGGCGAGGTGATCCATGTCGATGGCGGATATCACGTTCTTGGCTTCCCACAGCCAGCGAACATGTAATATCACGAATTTTCTGCGAAAATTCGCGTCCCTCAGACCGTATGCAAATACAGATCAAAATCAATTTCTGACACGGTGCGCATGACCCGCGCATATTCTGCCGCCTTGATTGCGGTAAACGTGCGGTGCATGTCTTCGCCTAATGCATCTTTCAGAAAAGCCGAGGCCTTTGCGGCCTCGATCGCCTGCCGCCAGTCCAGCGGAATGGCAGGCGCGTCCTGCCCTGCTTCATAGCCGTTGCCCACCGTTTCCGGGCCTGGGTCGATCTTGTGCTGCAAGCCGTAGCGGATACCTGCGAGAACGGTCGCGGCCACCAGATAGGGGTTTGCATCCACCCCGGCCGGGCGATGTTCGATCCGCCGCGCGCGGATATCGCCTGCCGGAATCCGCAGCGCGACCGAGCGGTTGTTCACCCCCCAGGTCGGGCTGACAGGCGCATAGCTTTGTGCCGCGAAACGCCGCCAGGAATTGGCATGCGGCGCGAAAACCAGCATTGATTCGCCCATCGTCTCCCGCAATCCGCCAAGCGCATGCAGCAGGGTGTTGTTCCACACGCCTTCTTGCGGCTCGACAAACACGTTCTTGCCCGCGCCATCCATCATCGACACGTGGAAATGCATGCCCGATCCGGCATATTCCTCATTCGGCTTGGCCATGAAACAGGCGGTCACGCCATGGGCGCGGGCCTGCGCCCGCACGATCCGCTTCAATCGCATCAGATCATCCGCGGCCTGCATGACATCCGTTCGATAGTGCAGGGTCAATTCATACTGGCCGGGCGCATATTCCGAGATCATGGTTTCTGCAGTGATCCCGGCTTTCCCAGCGCCCGCATAAATGTCGGAGAACAACGGCAACATTCCGTGCAGGTGATCGACCGAATATACTTCGGTCTTGCGCGATGTGCGGCCATCCAGCACGTCGCGCGCAGGATGCATTTTGCCATCCGGTCCCCTCTCGTTGGCAAGCAGAAAAAACTCCAACTCGAAGGCGCCAGCGGGGTGCAGCCCATCGGCCGCAAGTGCATGGACCTGCCGTTGCAAGGCATGGCGCGGATCGGATGGCATTGGCAGGCCGTCAAGGTCATACAGCGACATCAGCACTTCACCGCGCGGTGGCATCGTGTTGTGCAAGGGCGCAAGCGTGCCGGGGATCGGCCAGGCCCGCAGATCGCCATCACCCTGATCCCAGATCAAGCCCGTTTCATGCACATCTTCGCCACAGATGTCCAAACCGAGGATCGATATCGGCAAATGTCGGCCATTATTGTAAAATGACAAAAGCTCGTGCCGCCTGATGATCTTTCCCCGGCCAATTCCGTTCGAATCGTGCAATACAAGATCAAACGCCTCGATCTCCGGATGAGCGGACAGAAAGCTCTCGGCCTCTGCTGGGGTGGAACCGGACGGGCTACGAAGTGTGGTCATGGGACTACTCAGGCAAAAAGATCAGACAGGATTTCATCAAACGCCAGCACAAGACGGTCGATCTGGCGCGGCTTTGTCGCGGGGCTGACCAGCATCATGTTGTGGAAGGGCGCGATCAGACAGCCCCGGTTCAGCAGCGCAACATGCAACGCCGCCTCGACTTGCGGATGATGGGCGGCCGCCGCTCCGCTTCCGTTGAGCAGCGGGCCGGGAGCACAGATGACCTCCACCCGCGCGCCCGCACGGATCACATGCCAAGGCGCGCCATGCGCGTTTATGGCTGCCTCAAGCCCGGCTGCCAGCCGCGCCGCACCGTTGTCCATGTGGCCATAGGCGTCTTCGGTCATCACCTGCGAAAGCGTTGCCAGCAGACAGGCGAATTGCATCGGGTTGCCCGAAAGCGTGGTGCCCATGCCGGAATGACCGGGCGCACGATTGGCATCGTAAGCGTTGAAATGGGTCGCAACGTCTTCGGTCATGCCCCAGACCGCCGTGGGCATGCCACCGGCCACGCATTTGCCAACCACAAACATGTCGGGCGACAAGCCATGCAACCGGGTATAGCCGCCAAGTGCAGAGGAAATGGTGTGGGTTTCGTCCATGATCAGCAGCGCGCCATAGCGACGTGTCAGATCCCGCAGCCCATCATGGAAGCCCGGTTCGGGCAAGACCATGCAAGAATTAGTCATCACCGGCTCGGTCAGGATGGCGGCCACGTCGCCCTTCGCCAGCGCCGCCTCCACAGCCACAAGATCATTGAATTCGCAGCAAACCGCGGCAAGGGTCAGATCCTGAACCTGCCCCACCAGCCCGGCACGATTGACGGTGTTGCCGTCTACCAGTTCCACCATCGTGTCATCCAGCGTGCCGTGGTAGCAACCGTGAAACACCAGCACCTTTGGCCGCCCGGTGACCGCGCGGGCCACGCGCAGGGCAAAACGGTTGGCGTCGGTGGCTGTGGCCGCGATCTGCCAACGGAAGGCACCGAACGTCTGGGTAAGCAGACGACCCGCCTCCAGCGCACTTTGGGTGGGCAACATATAGGTAAGCCCGTTGCGCGCCTGTTTGCGGATCGCATCGGCCACCGGCTTGGGTGAGTGTCCGAACATGCTGCCGGTGTCACCCAAACAAAAATCGTCGATGCCATATCCATCGATATCTATGATCCGGGCACCTTTTGCCTTTGCCACCAAGGGCAGGTGCGGCATCGGCCAGTCACGCATCCAGTGCATCGGTACATCGTTGAGAAAATGCCCTGCCCCATTCGCCTGCGCCTTGGCAGATTTCGGGCGCGACCGGATATAGCGTGCCGCTTCACGCGCGGCAAAGGTGCTCAAACGGTCGGTCTGCACTCCTGCAAGTGGTGGTTGTGGCATGGCGACCTCTTTGGTTTTGCGCAGTATCGCCGGTAATTTGATCAAATGGAAGAGCCTGTTGGATCACGCGCAGGGGGCTTTGCCGGCTTTGGCGCCGGGTCGCTCGAAAAACAGCGGTTTGCGGGTCAGAGCCAATCTGCGCGGCCGGAGCCCGTGGCAGAAGCGACAGAGTCAAAGCCATCCCTGACCAGCAACGCATCAAGGCCAAGGGCGATACGGGCGGCAAGGCCAATGCCGCCATAAACCAGTGCAGTATAAAGCTGAACCGCAGAGGCCCCGGCGCGGATCTTCGCATAAGCCTGCGCGGCCGTGCCGATGCCGCCGACGCCGATCAGTGGCAAGCGTCCCTCGGTTGCCTGCGAAAGAAGGGCCAGCACACGCGTGGATTTTTCGAACAATGGCGCGCCAGACAGGCCACCTGTTTCAGCTTGGCTTGAACTTTTCAAACCTTCGCGCGAAATTGTGGTGTTTGTCGCGATGATGCCCGACAGACCGGCCGCAAGCGCGATAGCGCCAATTTCGGCGATGTCGTCAGGGATCAGATCCGGAGCGATCTTCAGAAAGACGGGGATCGGTGTCTCCAGTTGCGCGCGCACCGCCATCACGCGCGCCAGCAGGGCCGACAGCGCGGCCGGGCCTTGCAAATCGCGCAGGCGTTCCGTGTTGGGAGAGCTGACGTTGACGGTAGCGAAATCGACATGCGGCCCGCAGGCGGCCAAAACTTCGGCAAAATCAGCCGCGCGATCAGACGAGGTCTTGTTGGCGCCGAGATTGAGACCGATTGGCAGGGTGCGCGGTCGGTTTTGCAAGCGCACGGCGATCGCCTGCATGCCGTCGTTGTTGAATCCGAAGCGGTTGATGGCAGCGCGGTCTTCGGTCAGGCGGAACAGGCGCGGTTTGGGATTGCCCGGTTGCGGCAGCGGCGTGGCCGCCCCCACTTCGAGAAAGCCGAAGCCCGAACGGGCCAAAGCCGCAAGCGCAGTTGCGTTCTTGTCAAATCCTGCGGCAAGCCCAACCGGGTTGGCAAGCTGCAGATCCGCCACAGTGCAAGCCAGACGGGGCGATGTCACCAGACCGGGCAGCGGGACCAAACCCGCGTTCAGTGCCCGGATCGACAGCCCATGCGCGGTCTCGGGGTCCATGCGATGCAGGACGAAAAGGCCCGCACGTTCAATCGGGTTCACCACACACCCTCGGGAAAGATGTGGCCGGTGGCGCCCAAGGGCAGCGATTTGTCCCACACCACATCGGCCATTTTCAAATGCCGATAAAGATGCGGAAACAAGGCCCCCCCGCGTGATGGTTCCCATTTCAGGTCAGCGCCCAGAGCATCAGACCGGAAGGCCACAAGCACCAGATCGCTTTCGGTGGCAAAATGCCTCTCCGCAGTTTCAGCGATCTGGGCCGCGGTGGAAAAATGGATGAAACCATCGGCCAGATCGACTGGCGCCCCGGCGGTTTCACCGGCGGCGCGGAAGGCATCCCATTCGGGGCGGCGGAATATCTTGTAAATCAGCATGACTTTCCATGCACATTGCGCGGGCATTGGTCAATGGCAACTGGTGTCATCGGATTTTTGTGCAGATCAGGCATGGTCGTCAACCACTGCGGGCCTTGCGCATGTTTGACTCCGAAACCTGCGCGAGTCACGCTTCGCCGATCAACCATCAAGGGGACCTTTTGATGAAGTACCATCTGCTAGCATCCGTTGCCGCCATGGCCCTGTCGTCGGGGGCCGCACAGGCCGAATACACTCTGCACGTCCTGCATATCAATGACTTCCACAGCCGGATCGAGCCGATCAACGCGTTCGACTCGACTTGCTCGGCCGAGGAGGCTTCCGAAAACAAGTGCTTTGGCGGAATCGCCCGTCTTTCGGCAAAGGTGACAGAGCTGCGCGACAGCCTGAAAGCAGCCGGCGAGAATGTTATTTTTCTGGATGCGGGCGACCAGTTTCAAGGCAGTCTGATGTTCACCACCTATAAAGGCGCGGTGGAAGCCGAGTTCATGGAAGCGCTGCGCCCCGACGCCATGGCGCTTGGCAACCACGAGTTCGATGACGGCCCGCAGGGGCTGGCTGAATTCCTCGACAAGGTGAGTTTTCCGGTGATTTCGGGCAACCTTGATGTCAGCCGATCCAATGTGCTGGCGGGCCGTGTGCAAAACCACGCGGTGCTGGACGTGGGCGGCGAAAAAATCGGGATCATCTCGGCTTTGGCGGTGGACACGCCCGAAACCTCCAGCCCCGGCAATACCGTGATCTTCCAGAATGATATCGACAGCCTGAAGGCCGATGTCGCCACACTGGAAGCCGAAGGCGTCACCAAGATCATCGCGTTGAACCATGTGGGTTTGCCGCGCGATCTGTCGATTGCAGCCGCGGTGCCGGGCATTGATGCGGTGGTCGGGGGGCACAGCCACAGCTATCTGTCGGCCAGCGACCCGAACCGGGCCGGGGCCTATCCAACCTGGGTCAGCCAAGAGTCTGGTGCCATGGTGCCGGTGGTGCAGGCCTATGCCTATTCGAAATACCTTGGCCATCTGGAATTGACCTTTGCCGATGACGGCACCCTGCTTCATGCGGGCGGGAACACCATCTTGCTGGATGCCAGCGTCATCCCGGACCCCGCGATAGAGGCGCGGGTGGCGGAACTGGCCGGACCGATCGAGGAGCTGAAGGCCAAGGTGATCGGCCAAACGACCGAGGCGGTGGATGGCAGCCGAGAAACCTGCCGCCAGATGGAATGCACCATGGGCAATCTGGTGACCGATGCGATGCTGGACCGGGTAAAGGCCCAAGGCGTGACCATTGCGATCACGAATGGGGGGGGCTTGCGCGCATCCATCGACGCGGGGCCGGTCACCATGGGCGAGGTATTGGGGGTGCTGCCGTTCCAGAACACCCTGTCCACCTTCACCGTCTCGGGGGCTGATGTCGTGGCGGCACTGGAAAACGGTGTCAGCCGGTTGGAGGATGGCGCGGGCCGCTTTGCGCAGGTGTCGGGGCTGACATACAGCTTTGATCCGGCGCAACCGGCGGGCAGCCGGGTGTCGGACGTGATGGTGATGGTCGGCGGGGATGCGTGGGCGCCGATTGATCCGGCGGCAAGCTATGATCTGGTGTCGAACAACTATGTGCGCGCAGGAGGTGACGGTTACCGCATGTTCGTCGACGCCGAGAACGCCTATGATTTCGGTCCCGATCTGGCGGATGTTCTGGCTGAATTCATCGCAAAATCCCAAAACTACACGCCTTATATCGATGGGCGCATCACCCGAAAGTAGCCAAGGCGGGTATGGATCGGGGCGGCTGGCAACAGCGCCCCCTTTTTTGTTCCGGGTATGACGTCTGGTAAAGCGCGAACTTGCAAGGAGGCGGGAAAAGGCGCATAGGCGAAGCCACGGGTGACCGGGCCCCTCTGGCAGGACTTTTGCGGCAATCCTGCGATGTCGGCACCTGAACCGCCACATGCCGCGCGGTCCTGTCCCCATGTCTTCTACCCCTACTCCGCAGCACTCCACGCTGTCCTATTTCACGTGGGCTTTTGTCGTTACGGCAATCGGCCTTGGGCTTGGCCTGTGGCTTGGTTTTGCCACCGAGCACTCATTCGGCGGTGCGATGAAGATCTTCTTCATCGTCTGCGTTTTGGCAGTGCTGGAAATCTCACTTTCGTTCGACAATGCCATCGTCAATGCCAACAAGCTGAAGGACATGACCCCGCTCTGGCAGCGCCGGTTTCTGACCTGGGGCATCCTGATCGCCGTTTTCGGCATGCGGATCGTGTTCCCGCTGCTGATTGTTGTGATCGCCGCCAATGTCGGCCCGTGGTCCGCGCTGGTAATGGCAGCCACCCAACCCGAAGAATACAGCCGCATCATGCACGAGGCGCACCTGCCCATCGCGGCTTTTGGTGGCACCTTTCTGATGATGGTAGCGCTGTCGTTCTTTTTCGACCATGAAAAGGAGGTGCACTGGATGCGCTGGCTGGAGGAAAAGGTGACCGCCTACTCCTCGGTGAAGGGCATCGAGATTGCCTTTGTGCTGGTCGTCATGCTGGCGTTTTCCGAAGTGATCGAGGTGCAGAAGGGCGCGGCATATGCGACCACGTTCTTTCACGCGGCGATTTGGGGGCTGCTGACATTCCTGCTGGTCGAGGTGCTGGGCGGTGTGCTCGACCGCAGCCAAGAGGTGCTTTCAGGGGCTGCCAAGGGGGGTTTGGGCGCGTTCCTCTATCTGGAGGTTCTGGACGCCAGTTTCAGTTTTGACGGCGTGATCGGGGCCTTTGCCCTGTCTTCCAACCTGTTCGTCATTGCCATCGGTCTTGGCGTTGGTGCCATGTATGTCAGGTCGATGACCATCATGCTGGTCGAACGCGGCACATTGGCGCAATACCGCTATCTGGAACACGGCGCTTTCTACGCCATACTTGTTCTATCGGTGATCATGTATGTGCAAACCCTTTTTCACATTCCCGAAGTCATTACGGGCCTGGGCGGCGCAACCCTGATCGGAATCGCGCTTTGGTCTTCGATCCGCTGGAACAAGGCAAATCCAGCGGAAGGAAAAGCCGCGAAATGACCCGAACTGGCGGCGATAATCGGGGCGGACAGTCCCCGGCCGCCGCCAGGGATCATTAAAGCCGGATCCGCGCGCGACAGCACAGCGCGCGCCTTGGTCGACTGCGGGCGGCTAAGAACCCAATGCGGCGGACCAGAGAAGCTGCGCCAGCATGCCCTTGTCGCATACTGACCAATCGCCCGCACATTTATCAAATTCACGTTATGGCTACTCGCCGGGTTTGTCTGTCCTTTTGCATTGACCTGCCGGACCAGAAGGTGTTGGTGACATGGCTCGCCTGCAAAACCGCATTTTTCGAGGGATTTCCCATGGTCACAACAGCTGACACCCTGAAGCCCCTGCTTTGGGAACCCCGGAACCTGTTGCGCGCGATCGAGGCGGCAGGGGTCACATTGTGGTCTTGGAACGTAGATACTGACGCCTTGGCAATGGATGACCGTGCCTATGACCTTTGGGGGATCGAGCGCAATATTGCAGTCACGTTCGAAGATCTGTCCGCGCATATCCATCCGGCAGACCGAGATCGTGTGCGGGCTGCATTCAATGCCACACGGGCAATCATCGGACCCTACGAGATCGATTTCCGCATCATGATCGGGAACGAACTGCGGTGGATTTCGGCGCGCGGTCAAGGCGACGATCAAGGCATGGTGCAGCGGATCATGTTTGGCATTTTTCTGGATGTGACCGGCCGCAAGCAAGCCGAGGAAGGGCGCGAGCTTTTGGCGGGGGAGATGAGCCACCGCGTCAAGAACTTGCTAAGCATTGCCTCTGGTCTGACCGCCATAACGTCACGGTCGACATCGACGACCAAGGACATGGCGCGCGAACTGACCCAAAGGCTTGCGGCACTGGGGCGCGCGCATGATCTGGTCCGCCCGTTGCCGGGCCAGACTGCAGCGGCCTCGGCCCTGCTTGGCGATCTGCTGACCGTTCTATTGGCACCCTATGACGATCTTGGCGCGTTCAGCGGGCGGATCAGGGTTTCCGTGCCCCGGATGCGGGTCGGCGAGTCGTCAACAACAATCCTTGCGATGATCGTCCACGAACTTGCGACCAACTCGCTGAAATACGGGGCCTTGTCGGTCGAAGACGGGCTTTTGGATGTGTCATGCTCTGCGCGTGACGAAGCGATCACCATCGTCTGGACAGAAAGTGGCGGTCCCCTCGTCGCGCCGCCGACACAGACTCCCGGCTATGGCAGTCGGTTGATCGAGCGGAGCGTCACCGGCCATTTGGGCGGAACAATTTCCTATCATTGGGCGCCTGACGGATTGGTGGTAACGCTGCAAATCAGCCCGGACCGGCTGTCACAGTAGCCAAGACACTGATTTATTGCGTTGTGCATGCTGCGGTGCGGACTCGCCAATGGGGGATTCCCCCGTTGATGGAGAAGCAGAAGGACCACTCCCAGCATCGGGATCGCCAGAGCCGAGCACCGAAGCCCGCGGCGAAGCGGGGCCGCAGTCCCCGTCCGCCGCGTGCCGCAATGGCTGGGTCAGTGATTGTGCCGTGGCAGTGTGCCGCCGATGCGCACAAATTTTTCCGCCCCGTCAATGGTCGCACCATCGACAAGTTGCGTCACAGTGGCTCTGTAAAGCTCCTGCCACGGTGTTGCCGACGCGGGAACAGGGGGAAGCCCTTCTTTCATACGCGCGGCAATCTCATCGGCATCCACCAGCATGTCACAGCGCCCCTTGTTCAGGTCAATTCTGATCCGGTCGCCCGTGCGCAGCCACGCCAAACCACCGCCCGCCGCACTTTCGGGAGATGCGTTCAGGATCGAGGGGCTGTCTGCCGTGCCCGATTGCCGCCCGTCACCGATGGTGGGCAGACTGGTGATGCCGCGCTGGATCAGCCGATCGGGCGGTTGCATGTTGACCACCTCGGCAGAGCCGGGCCAGCCCAACGGTCCAGCTCCCCGGATCACAAGAATGGATCGATCGTCGATATCAAGGGCAGGATCGTTGATGCGGGCGTGATAGTCGCTCGACCCGTCAAACACAAAGGCAGTGCCTTCGAACACGCCTTCGCGCCCCGGCTCCGACAGATAGCGCGCGCGAAACTCGTCTGATATCACGCTGGTTTTCATGATGGCAAAGTCGAACAGATTGCCGCTGAGAACCAAAAAGCCTGCCCGGCTCATCATCGGCGCGTGATAAGGTTTTATCACCTCGCGGTCCGTGGATTCGTGCCCGTCCAGATTGTGGGCCATGCTTTGCCCCGTGACGGTCGGACAGGTGCCGTCCAATTGTCCGGCCTGCAACAGCTCCCACATCACGGCAGGCACACCGCCCGCGCGGTGGAACCGTTCGCCAAGATATTCCCCGGCAGGTTGCACATTTGCCAAAAGCGGCACGTCATAGCCATGGGTCTGCCAGTCTTCGGGGTGCAGCTCTACCCCGGCATGGCGCGCCATCGCCATCAGATGCGGCTGCGCGTTGGTCGATCCGCCTATCGCCGAATTGACACGGATCGCGTTGAGAAATGCCGCCCGCGTCAGGATCTGCGACGGGCGCAGATCTTCGCGCACCAGTTCGACCGCCCGCAATCCGGTGCGATAGGCGATCTGGCCCCGCTCCCGATACGCCGCCGGGATCGCTGCGCAGCCGGTCAGAGACAGGCCAAGCGCTTCGGCAATGGCGTTCATGGTCGATGCTGTGCCCATTGTGTTGCAATGCCCGATGGACGGCGCAGAATCGAGCGCCGATTGCAGGAACTCGTCGCGCGTGATCTCACCTGCCGCAAATTTCCGGCGCGATTGCCAGATGACCGTGCCCGACCCCACAAGCCGCCCCTCGTGCCAGCCGTCCAGCATTGGCCCGCCTGACAGCACGATGGCCGGAATATCCACGGTCGCGGCTGCCATGATGGCGGATGGGGTTGTCTTGTCACACCCGGTGGTCAGAACAACGCCATCAAATGGATAGCCATAAAGCAGCTCTACCAGACCCATATAGGCCAGATTGCGGTCCAGTGCCGCCGTGGGGCGTTTGCAGTTTTCAAACAATGGATGCGACGGAAATTCGATGGCGATGCCACCCGCATCCCGGATGCCATCCCGCACCCGCTTGGCCAGATCCAGATGGTGGCGATTGCACGGATTCAGGTCGCTGCCCGATTGCGCGATGCCGATGATGGGCCGCCCAGAGCGCAATTCTTCAGGCGTCGTGCCGTAGTTCATGAACCGCTCCAGATACAGGGCAGTCATGTCGGCGTGATCGGGGTTGTCGAACCAGTCCTGCGAACGAAGACGGCGGGGCAACTGATCAGTCATACGGTATCCTTGAGGTCTTGTGGCGGCTGAGGTCAAACAGAGTGCTGGGGCACCTCATCCATGGCGTTGCCCGTTCCCATCCGGTCATAGGGCGGCGAAATCCCCGTCAGGCCAGCGGCGCCGAGGATGACGTGAAGGTATCCGCGCCGCCAAGCATGTGGCAAGGGTTCATCGCACCCACAAGGGAATTACAGGATCCCATGGCCGCCCATCATGCCCTGCGGGCACGGAAAACGGACCGCCCCGACGGCTCGGTTTCAGCCAAGGATAGCCCCAGTTGGCCGGGACACCACATCAGGGCCCGACCCAAGGCACTTCAGCGCAACAAACCCAGATCACCGAAATCCCGGCCCAACGGCGCACTCAGATCCTCGATGGAATCGTACAACAGTTCCAGCATGTAAGCGGGATTGTGCGCGTAGTTTCCGGGATCAGCCATCACCAACTTCCAGTTGTAGGCAGCGCGCAGACTACGCGGGGTCCAGGATTTATAGACGACGGGCCCGTCGGCGGTTTGGTCGGCAAGGCCATCGCCATTGGCATCTGAAAAGAAATAGGGATGCCGCGTTCCGTCATAGACAATGGGCGCAAGAGCCACATCCGAAGCATAGGCTTTTACCGTATCAAGAAGCGTTGCGGCATTTGCGAGGATGTCCGCACGAATTCCCTTCGACGTATCGCCAGTGCCGTCATAGCTTTGCCGCGAGATCCGGATGGCTTGCGGCGTGTCGCCCTGATGGCAGGTCAGGCACGGCTCGAACGCGACCTCAAGAGTGTGTGGCTGGTGGCACGAATTGCAGGTTGCCACGGGACGTGCATGAAAGAAACGCCCCGAATAGACCTTCCCGTCATAGTGGTAACCCGCTCCACCATAGCCGCCAAGCCAGGTTGCCGCTGCGGTGGCATAGTGCGGGTTGATGAATTTCAGCTCGGGGTTCGGGGTATCAAGGTCAAGCCCGTCCACCGCCTTGACCACTTGTTTGCCAGAGGTGCGACCCTGATGACAGGTCAGGCACGATGCCTCGACCCCCTGTACCGGGTGCGAAAGACCACTGGGGAACGCCACCTCGGTCACATCTGCAAGCCCGGCATTGTGGCATGTGGCGCAATCCACGACGCCACCGGGATTGATCGGCCCGTTCACCACCCCCGCCTCGGTTCCATCCAGACCGTGAAAGTCACGAAACCCTTCGCCGGAATGGCAGGTTGCGCAGACCGGGGTGATCTGTTCCTCGCCTTCCCAGTGCTGGAACGCCTCGGATGCGGAATCAGCATGGGCAGACCGGAACCAGTCGGTGATGGCCTGAGCGTTCTTTATTTCAATGTCCGCCGCGTTGAATGGCCCGGCCAGCGGAATGGCGAAAGGAACCTTTGCTTTGTCCTGACCTTGTTCAGCTACATCAGGCCCGCTTTGGCCCAGCACACCGTAGCTGCCTGCAAGGACGACCGACACAAGGCTGATGGCGAAAATCGGGCGCCTGAGGGTCTGGATATCGAGCATGAAATCACCTCCGGTATCGAGAGCAGCGGAAATTCGCTGCGACCAATCTATGGCACATCGGCACGCGATACCTTGCTCTGGATCAAGTGAGCGACGAGGCGGCTGTGGTATGCGTTGTGCATGATTGATTATGCCTTCCACTCCGGACTCGCGCCGCGCTTTTGTTCGCCGGACCAAAGTGCACACCCGTCCGAGATGATCACCGCCGAAGCCGGGCTCCAATTCGTCCGGGGCGATCAACCGCGCGTGAAGATGGCGGTTGACGAAGGGGCATTGGTGCCACAGGGCGCACCGCTTGCCCGCCTGCATGCTGCCCCGGATGTGTGCTTCGTTGCCCCCATGCCAGCGCGGGTGGCACGGATCACGCTGACGCAGGGCCACAGGTTGTCAGAAATCGTTCTGTTCCACGAACCGGGCAACGATATCTTGCGCCACGACATTTCTGATGCCGATACCGAGCCGGGACTGCGCCGGCTGATGCAGGTTTCTGGCGTATGGACATGGCTGGAGCGCCGGCCTTTCGGTGGAATGCCCGCTCCGCAGGAACGGCCAGATGCGATCTTTGTCATGGCGTCCGATACGGCCCCGCTGGCCCCCGATCCGCGTCTGGCTCTGGCCGGGCGCGAAGACCCGTTCGGCCGTGGTCTTGTTGCCCTGACGCTGCTTACTGACGGGCCGGTCTTCGTCTGCCAGCAGCCCGGCCCCGCGCTGTTCGACGGGACCACATCCAAGGGGCAATTGCGCGTGGTGGAACATGGGTCACGCCACCCACAAGGTGCGCCGGGTCTGCGCATCCATGCGGCTTTCCCGGCCACGATCGAAACGCCGGTGTGGAGCATCCATGCCGAGGATGTGGCCCATCTTGGCGTGCTGGTTGCAACCGGAACGCTTCCCATGACCCGCCTTGTCAGTGTCGCTGGCGCTGCGCTGCGCGAGGCGCGGCTGGTGCGCACACAGCCCGGTGCCGATCTGCGCGGGCTGACCCACCGTATCGTGCTGCCCGGCCCGCACGAGGTCTGGTCCGGATCGCCGCTGAGCGGGTACCCGGCCCACTGGCTTGCGACACGTCACCGGCAGGCCACGGCTCTGCCGCGGCCGGCGCAGGCCAAGCCGCCGCATTGGCTTGTGGCAGCGCTGACCCGGTCTGCCGCGCCCAAACCCGTCATCCCGAACGCGGCACTTGACCAGTCCTTTGCCGCCACCCTTCCCGCTGCGGCATTCGTGCGGGTGCTGGCATCAGGCAATGACGAAACTGCCATGAAGATGGGGCTGCTGTCCTTGCTGGAGGAAGATGTGGCGCTGGCCGATTACGTTCTGGGCGGTGACGCGCATCTGCCGGATCTGCTGCGCGCCATGCTGGACCGCATCCGCACGGAGTATGCGGCATGATCCGGGGCATCTGGACCCGCGAAACAGTCGTGCTGATGCTGGTGGCGGCTTATCTGCCTATGGCGGTTTTCTGGCTGTGGTTCGGCGGGACCGAGGCCGTGGGGCGGCTGGGTCTTGCCGCGCTGGTTCTCGTCTTTTGGAACCTTGCATTCCTGCTGGCGCGGGCGCAGCCGATCTCGCTGTCCTTTGTGATCACGGTGCTGGCCATTGCGATGCTGGCCCCCGAAGATCTGGGCGTATTCCGTCTGATGCTGGGGATCAGCTTCGGCGCGGTGTTTGGCGAGTTGGTCTTTGGCGGCTGGGGCCGCAATGTGGTGAACCCGGCAACCGTGGCCCTGTCGTTCCTTGGCTTCGGCTTTCCCGCCTTTGGCTGGCCGGAGTTTTTGCCGCCCGTGGCCTGGGCCGCGATGGCTGCGGTACTGATCGGTGGCGCAACTGGCGTTTTGCCGGTCGGGGTGATGGCGGGCGCGGCCCTTGCGGCGGCGGGGGCGGTTGCCGCTGGCCTACTGCCCGCTGCCGCCCTGCCCGCCGCCGGGATCGTGCTGGTGATCCTTGTGGCTGATCCGGTCACCAGTGCAACCACCCTGCTCGGCCGCTGGCTGAACGGCGCGCTTTATACCGGGCTGGTGACGCTGTTCGCGGTTGGCTGGCAGGGGGCATCCCCTGTGCAAACTGCCGTCGCGGCAGCTCTCCTGACCTCGCTTGCCGCCCCGGTGCTGGACGAGGCGGCACTGGCGCTTTGGTATGCCAAAAGACGGAGGCTTCATGGCCGGACCTGACTGGAACCCATGGCGGCGCTTGCTGGCCTTGCCCAATGAAAGCCGGACCAAGACGATCATCATCGCCTTTCTGGTCGCATCCGTCTGTGCGCTGATGGTCAGCGGAGCCACGGTGCTGCTGCGCCCGATCCAGACCGCCAATCGCGCCGCCGAGGAACAGACCCAGATCGAGGCATTGGTGCGCGGTATTCCGGGCATGACCGACCTGCTTGCGCAATCGGGGGGCACGCTGTCCACTCTGGTGATCGACCTCGCCAAGGGGCGCGCGGCGGGCGATGTGACGGCAGACATGCTGGCGGCAACGCTGGCCGATACATCGAACTGGACCCCCCTTGCACCCGCCGCCGATCTGGCCGGGTTGGGGCATCGGCCCAACTTCGCGCAAGTGTTCCTGCTGCGCGACGGCGAGGCGATCTCGCTGGTGCTGCTGCCGATGACGGGTCTGGGCTATGGCGGCCGGATCGATGCGATCCTTGCCCTGCGCGGCGATATGAACACCATCGCGGGCATCGCTATCACCAGCCATTCCGAAACCCCCGGCCTTGGTGGCCGGATCGAGGAACCGGCGTGGCAGGCGGGCTTTGCGGGCACCGAACTGCGCGACGCAACCGGCGATCTGCGCTTTGCCGTTGCGCGCGCGCAGGCCTCCAGCCCCCATGAAGTTGACGGCATCACCGGCGCCACCCGCACCGGGCGGGGCATGACCAATATGGTGCGGTTCTGGCTGGGCCCCGATGGCTATGGCCCGCTGATCCGCGCCATCACGCGCGGGGAGTTCTGAGGGATGGCCGCGCGCGTGGATTTCTGGGCAACCCTGACCGATCCGCTGATCCGGCAAAACCCGGTGACGCTGCAGATCCTTGGCATCTGTTCGGCACTTGCGGTCACGACCTCGCTGGCCACCGCGCTGACCATGTCGGTGTCGCTGACCGTGGTGCTGACGCTGTCGGCGGTGCTGATCAGCCTGATCCGCCGCCATATCCCGGATTCAATCCGGCTGATCGTGCAGATCATCATCGTCGCCTCGCTGGTGATCGTGATCGACCAGATCCTGCAGGCTTACCTTGCCGAGATCAGCAGATCACTGTCGATCTATGTCAGCCTGATCACCACCAACTGCCTTGTTCTTGGCCGGACCGAGGCCTATGCCCGCCACCACGCGCCTCTTCCGGCGGCAGTGGATGCCATCGGCAACGGCTTGGGTTATTCGCTGGTCCTGCTGCTGATCGGCGGGGTGCGCGAGTTGTTCGGGCGCGGCGCGCTGTTCGGCTGGCCGGTGCTGCCGCTGGCGGATGCGGGCGGCTGGTTCACACCGCTTGGCCTGATGCTGCTGGCCCCGTCCGCCTTCTTCTTGCTGGGCGGGCTGGTCTGGGCGATCCGGGCGCTGTGGCCTGATCAGACCGAGGCCCCCGAACACACACCGCTGCCCCGCACGAGGCCCACCGAATGACCGGGCTGTGGTCCCTTTTCCTGTCGGCGGCCTTTGTCGACAACATGCCGCTGACGCTGTTTCTGGGGTTATGCACCTTTCTGGCCCTGTCGCGCCGCCCGGAAAGTGCCGTGGGCCTTGGCATCGCGATGACAGGTGTGCTGGGCGTGACCGTGCCGCTGAACTGGCTGATTTATCAGAGTCTGCTTGCGCCGGGGGCCTGGGCGGGCCAGCCGGAACTGGATCTGTCCTATCTGTCGTTGATCGCCTTTATCGGAGTGATCGCCGCCACCGTGCAGCTGCTGGAGATGCTGCTGGACCGCTTCTTTCCTGCAATCCACGCGGCGTTCGGGGTGTTTCTGCCGCTGCTGACCGTGCAATGCGCAATTTTGGCCGGCAGCCTGTTCATGGTGGACCGGGGCTATGATTTCCCGCAATCCGTGGTGTTCGGGTTGGGCAGCGGGTTTGGCTTTGCCGTCGCCGTGGTGATGCTGGGGGCGATCCGCACAAGGCTGGCCTATGCCGATCTGCCTGCGGGCCTGCGCGGGCTTGGCATTGCCTTTGTGCTGACCGGGATCATGTCGCTGGGCTTTGCATCCTTCGCGCAGATGGCGATGTCACAATGACAGAGATTTTGCTTGGCAGCCTTGTGATCGTGGGGCTGGTTCTGGGGCTGGCAACGGGCCTGTTGCTTTTGCGGGCGCGGCTGATCCCGTCCACCGGGGTTGATATCGCGGTCAATGATACGCTGCATATCCGCGCCAAGCGCGGTGACAAGCTGCTGGAGGTTTTGCACAATGCCGAAATCCGTATTCCGGCAGCCTGTGGCGGCAAAGGCACTTGTGGATTGTGCCGGGTGGAAGTGACCGGCGACGGGGCGGGCACGCCGCTGGCCACAGAACGCGGTGTGCTGTCCCCAAAAGAGCGTCGGGATCACATGCGCCTTGCCTGTCAGGCCACGCTGCGGGGCGATTGCGCCGTGCAGGTGCCGGACGGAATCCTTGGCGCGGGTGGCGGTTTTTCCTGCACCGTTGCTTCGACCCGGATGCTGGCGCCACTGATCCGCGAGATCGTGCTGGATTTGCCCGACGGTCAGCCAGCCACGTTCCGCGCAGGCGATTACATGCAGATCACCGCCCCGCCCTTTCAACTGGATTTCGAAACCCATGATCTGCCCGAGGCGTTCCACGACGCCTGGCAGATCGCTGGATGGCATCAGATGCAAGTGGCGTCCGATATCGAGGTGACACGCGCCTATTCGCTGGCCAGCACGCCCGAAAACATCGGTCAGGCTGTGTTCAACATCCGCCTTGCCGTGCCGCCTGCGGGGCAGGAGGAGGACATTCCGCCCGGCCTCGTGTCGTCCTGGCTGTTCTCGCTGAAACGGGGCGATCGGGTCACCGCGTCCGGGCCGTTCGGAGAGTTCCATGTGCAGCCCGGCGCGCGTGAGATGGTTTTTGTGGGCGGCGGTGTCGGCATGGCGCCGTTGCGTGCAATGATCCATCAGGAACTGGGCCATGGCACCACGCGCAAGATCCGGTATTTCTACGGTGCACGCACCGCCGCTGATCTGTTCTACCGCGAGGAATTCGATGCGCTTGCCGCCCGGCACGCCAACTTCAGCTGGACCCCTGCCCTATCCGACCCGGCGCCCGGCGACCGCTGGACTGGACCGATCGGCTTCATCCACGAAATCCTGCACGCGGGCATGGGTAAGACGCCGGCGCCAGAGGAGTGCGAGTATTACCTCTGTGGGCCGCCAGTGATGATTTCCGCCGTACTGGCCACGCTGGAACGGCTGGGGGTAGACCCCGGCATGATCTTTTTTGACGATTTCGGAGGCTGACAGATGCACCGACACCTTTCCTCGCGCCGTGGCTTTCTGGCTCTTGCCGGTGCGACACTTGCCTGCCCCGCGCTGGTCCGCGCCGCTGCACCTGATATCGTGTTGGGCGACGCCTTTGGCACAACATGGCGGATCGTCGGCGCAACGAACGCACAGCTTTCCGGGTTCCGCGCCGGGTTGGAACGGCTTTTTCGCAGCATCGACGCCGAAATGTCACCCTGGCGACCCGACAGTGCCGCAAGCCGGTTTAACGCCAGCGCCACCGGCTGGATTGCCAGCCCCGAGATGATCCATGTGACGCAAGCGGCCTTGCGACTGGCCGCAGACAGCCATGGCGCTTTTGATCCTACTGTCGGGCCGCTGGTCGCTCGCTGGGGTTTTGGCCCGATCACGGGCGACGGCCTGCCCGATTGGCGTGGGGTGCAGATCACTCCTGACCGCATCGTCAAGGCCAGCGCGGACCTGACCCTTGATCTGTGCGGTATCGCCAAGGGCCGCGCGCTGGACCGGGTTTGCGATCTGGCGCGGGATTTTGGATTGGACTCCTTGCTCGTGGATCTTGGCGGCGAACTGGGCGCACTCGGCCGCCATCCCTCGGGGCGGGAATGGCAAGTCGCGGTCGAGAACCCGTTGTCTGGCCAGTCTCCGGCCGCTGTGTTGCACTTGCCCGATGGAATGTCTGTGGCCACCTCCGGTCTCAGCGCCCAAAGCTACACCGTGGGCACGCGGCTTTGGGGCCACATCATCGACCCCGCCAGCCGCAGCCCGGTAAACGGCCGACTGCGCTCTGTCACGGTGCTGGCGTATGATGCGATGACGGCTGATGGTTGGGCCACGGCCCTGTTTGCGGCGGGTGATGATGCCGGGCCGGCGCTGGCACGCGACCGCGACATTGCAGCGCTGTTCCTGTTTGATGACGGATCAGCGCTGCGCAGGGTCGCGACCGGCGGCATCGCGGAGGCGTTGGTATGACGGGACCATGGCAATGATGGAACTGGTTCTTGCTGTCGCCATCGTGGCTCTTGCTGCTGCAGGGCTGGGGCTGGGCCTGATGTTGGGGCGTGGGCCAGCGCTGACCAGTTGCAGTGCGGCAGCCTGTTTGCCCAAGGGACGCTGCATGGACTGCCCATTGCGCCGCAAGATTTCTGAAGGAGACGTGGGCGAATGACCCAAGAACGCATCTTGTCCATCATGCGAACAGATTTTCTGACCCTGGACCCGACAACCCCGATCCGCCGTGCCGCTGCCCTGCTGGTGCAATCGCGCGCCGCTGCGGCCCCTGTCATCGACGACGATGACTGCCTGGTGGGTATTCTGACGCAAAAGGACTGCTTTCGCCCGGCACTCCACGCCAGTTACTATCGCGAATGGTCAGGATGCGTGGCAGACCAGATGTCACGTTCGGTGGTCAGCGTCGAGACCGGGGACGCGTTGATCGTGGTGGCCGAGTTGTTTCTGGCGCTGCCGCACCGAGTGTTTCCGGTGCGCGATGGAACAAGGGTTGCAGGATTGATCCACCGCTCTGATATCCTTGCGCGCCTGATCCGGCTGGGGTGACAGACAGGTTGGCATCATGCCGCCGGACCTGATCGCGCCGCATCTGCCTGCGGTGCCGGGGATGCTGACGGGATCGCTGTCGGCGGCGTGGATCGGTGCGGGCGGAGTGGGTCGGCGGTCTCGGGCGCGACTGACGGGCGGCGCGCGACCACGCCGCCGCTGCCAGTGGCCCAAAGGGCATCTGGACCGAACTCATCGGGTGCGCTGGTCGTTGAGCGGGCGATTGTGCGGGACGTTGCACAGTCGTGATGGCAGCAACTGCCGCATCCGACTGCTACAAAACAGGAAATGTGCGGTGGATGACGTGGTCACCATCAGCACCCAGAACATGAATGCTGTAGTGATAAGGCTCCAACGCCGTCGGCGGTTCTTGCGTGGCGCCCAGATCCAGCGCGAATTGAAACGCGGTGCTTGCGGCGGCGGATACCAGCGAGCGACCGAAAAGAGCCTGAAACGGTCGGTGCAGATGGCCGCACAGCAGTGTGACCGGCGCAGGCTGGCGGTCCAGCATGTCACGCAGGCGATCGTTGCCCTCGATAAGGATATTCCCGTCAAGCCGCCCCATGGCGGGCGCGCATGGCGGATGGTGAAGGGCAATCAGCGTGTGCCCGGCAAAGGGGCGATCCAGTTCCGCCGCCAGCCAGTCCAGTTGCGGGCCAAGCAAGCGCCCGGCAATCTCGCCTTCTGACAGGGTGTCGAGCGCGATCACGCGCAGGCGATCGCTTTCCCAGACGTGATACAGCAATGCGGCATCCCCATAAGCGCGGTTCGGCACCAGCGCGCGCAAGTGGCGGCGGTCATCATGGTTGCCGGGAATAATGACAAAAGGCACCGACAATTCGGCCAGCACCTCGGCCATAACTGCGTATTCCTCTGCGCGGGCGTCATTCACCGTGTCGCCGGTGATCACCACCAGATCCAACCCCGGAAAGGCTGACAGATCGGCCATCAGGGCGCGGGCGCGCGCCACCGCATCGGGGCGCAGGATTCCGGGCGCATGGTCGGTTGCGATCAGATGAAGGTCAGAGATATGGGCGATGCGCATGGAACGGTCCTATCTTATGCCGGCGCGCATGAAACTTTGCACAAACTGGCGTTGAAAGATCAGAAAAGCGATGAGGATCGGTGCCACCGACAGAAGGGTGGCGGCGGTGACGGTGGGCCAGTCGATGCCCTGTTCCACCGTGGAAAACACCTGCAAGCCCACGGTAATGGGCCGCGTCGTGACCGAATTTGTGATGACCAGCGGCCACAGGAAATTGTTCCAGTGATAGGCCACCATCACCAGACCGTAGGCCAGATATGTGGGCCGGGCCAGCGGCACATAGACCCGCCAAAGCACCTGCATCGGGCCTGCGCCTTCCATGCGTGCGGCCTCGTCCAACTCCTTCGGCACGCTTTTGAACGCTTGCCGGAACAGGAAAATCCCGAAAGCCGAGGCAAGATAGGGCAGCGCGATGGCCGGGATCGTATCGACCAGCCCCATCGCGGAGATGGTGGCGTAGTTGCGCACCAACAGCACCTCGGGCATCACCATCATCTGCACCAGCACCATCATGAAAAGCCAGTCCGACCCCCGGAAGGGAAAGACCACAAAGGCATAGGCGGCCAGCGTGCAGACAACGAACTGGCTGATGACCACAAAAACCACCAGGATCAGCGTGTTCAGAAAATAGCGATCAAATGGCACCGCATTCCAGACCCGCACAAAGTTTTCAAACGTCAGGGGCGCGAACAGATCGAAGCGCGCAGCATATTCCGGCGGATGCACCGCAGTCCACAATGCGTAAAGCAGCGGCAGCACCCACAACAGTGCAAGCGACCACGCGGTCAGGTTCAGGGCGGCGCGTTTCATCGGTAATGGATCCTTTTGTCCAGAACCCCAAACTGGATCAGCGCGATCAGGGCCAGCACCGCAAGCAGCGCGACGCTGAGCGCGGCGGCATAGTTCGTGTCCCAATAGCTGAACGCGACCTGATAAATGTAGTGCAGCAAGAGTTGGGTGGAGTTGTTCGGGCCGCCGCGGGTCAGGGCGATGACATGATCGACCAGCCGGAACGCCTCGATCACCGCATTGATCAGGATGAACAGCGTGGTCGGCATCAACAGTGGCAAGATCACCCGGCGCAGGCGTTGGGTGGGGCTTGCGCCTTCCAGCATGGCCGCTTCGATCAAGGTGGGTGGAATCTGCTGCAAGGCGGCAAGATAGAAGATCATGAAAAATCCTGCCAGCTTCCACACCGTGATCACGATCAGCGCCCAAAGCGCGCTGCTTGGCTGGCCCAGAAAATTGTTGCCCCCCAAGCCGAACAGACCAAGAAACTGGTCGATCAAACCGTAGTCGGGGGCATAAAAAAACATCCAGATGTTCGCGACCGCAATCATCGGCAGAATGGTGGGCGTGAAATAGGCCAATCGGACCAGTCCCCGCCCGCCGATCCGCGCGTTGACCAAGAGCGCCATAGCGAGGGCGAGGCCCATCGACGCCGGGATGATGACGGCAGCATAGATCAGGTTGTTGACAAAGGCTTGATGAAAGATCGGATCGCCGATCATGGTGCGGAAGTTGTCCACGCCGATGAATTGCGACGGTCGCCGTCCGCGCGGGGTCGACATCACGCTGTCGATCAGGGTGGCGACCGTGGGGTAGAAGGTGAAGGCCACAAGCAGCACGATGGCCGGAGCCAGCAGCAACAGGCCAATCCGGGCGTTGCGGGTGATCATGCCTTCTCTCCCACGGTCATGTCAGGTCACTTGCGATAAGGCGCGAGGATGCGCTCGGCCTCGGCTTGGGCGGTTTGCATCGCCGCTTCGGGGGTATCCGTTCCGGTGAGGGCGGATTGGATCGCTGCGTTCAGCACCTCGTTGACGCGTTGCCCTTCAAACGTCGAGATTTCGGGCACCGAAACCGCAATCTGCCGGCGGGCAACGTCGGCCTGCGGCACTTGCGCCACATAATCCTTCATCGCCTGCGTGTCCCACGACCCGTCACGCGGGGCGACATAGCCGGTCTGGATGCCCCAATCGGCCAGCAACTCATCCGAGGTCAGGAACTTGATGAACTCGAACGCTGCCGCCTTTTCTTCATCCGACGCACCTTCGAAGATATAGAGGTTGCCACCACCCAACACCGACGCCGGTTCGGGATTGCCAGGATAAGGCGCCACGCCGAAGTCGAATTTGGCATTGGTACGGATGTTGGTCAGATTGCCCGTTGTGGTCCAGGCCATGGCAAGGCGACCTTCCATGAAATCGGCTGGTGTGGTGCCCCATTCCTGCACGCCGGGCGGGTGGATGCCGTGCTTGGCGCTGAGGTCGACAAAGTATTGCAGCGCAGCGATCACCTCGGGCGTGTCGAAGAAGGTGTGCAGCCCGTCATCGCTGGACAATTTCCCCTTGTTTTGTGCCACCAGAGCGCCGAACAGCCAATGCACCGCGTTTGAACTGCCCGGAATGCCCAGGCCCCATTGTGTGACGGCGCCCGACGCGTCACGCACTGTCAGCGCCTTGCCGTGTTCGACCATCTCGTCCCAGGTTTTCGGCGGGGTTTCCGGGTCAAGTCCGGCGGCCTTGTAGGCTTCCTTATTGTAATACATCACAGCGGTAGAACGCTGGAATGGCACAGCCCACAGGTGCCCTTCCACATTGGCCGAAGCCAGATAGGCGGGCATGAAGCCATCGACCCAGGCCTTGTCGGCATCAGTCTTGATCCATGTGTCGACAGGTTCGACAAAACCTGAATCTATCAGCGTGAAGATGTCGGTGGCCAACAGCACAGCCATTGTCGGCGGCGTGCCAGCGCGGGCGGCAGTCAGGGCGCGAGTCGTGGTGTCGGTATAGCTGCCCGAATAAATCGCCTCGATGTCGATGCCGGGGTTCTGCGCCTCGAAGTCGGCGACATAGCCATCGACCACCGCAGTCAGCGGGCCGCCAACCTGAACGGGATAAAAGAATGTGACTTTCGTTTGCGCCAGCGCGGGTGACAGCGCAAGCAGGCTTATGCCGACGCTGGCAAGCAGCGTCCGTGTCAATGAAGATGCGGTCATGATGTCCTCAGGCGGTTTGAAGTTGGCTTCGGGAAAGGTGGGGCGCGGCGGGGTCTCGCCGCATCCCGGTCGTGGGATCAAAGAGATGCAACGCCGATGGCTGCCATCCCAGGTGTACAGCGTCGCCCGGCCCGAGTGCCGGGCGCCCCTGCAGGCGCACCGCGAGATGCGGGCCGCCAATATCAACAGAGAGGATCGAATCCGCCCCGAAATACTCCACTTGCTGCACACGGCCGGGCAGCCCGGCTTCGGCAAGCGTGATGTCTTCTGGGCGCAGCCCCACCAGCACATCGGGCGGCAAATGCGGCGCCTGTCGGCCCAGATCGGCCAGCGTCAGCACATTCATCGGTGGCGCCCCGATAAATCGGGCAACGAAGGTGCTGGCAGGACGGGAATACAACACATGAGGCGTGTCGAACTGCTCCAGACGGCCATCTCGCAGCAGCGCCACGCGGTCTGCCATGCTCATTGCCTCGGTCTGGTCATGGGTGACGAAAATCATCGTGATGCCAAGGCGGCGTTGCAGGGCGCGGATCTCGCTGCGCATTTCGGCGCGCAACGATGCGTCAAGATTTGACAGCGGCTCGTCCAGCAAGCAGATCGGTGCCTCTGCGATCAGGGCACGGCCCAAGGCCACCCGTTGCTGCTGCCCGCCCGAAAGTTGTGATGGCTTGCGATCCAGCAATGCCTCCAAGCCCAGTTGCGGGGCGACGCGCGACAGCTTTTGCGCCTGCACTGCACGGCTTTCGCCCCTTACCGACAGGCCGAACGTAATGTTCTGCCCGACCGTCAGATGTGGAAACAACGCATAGGACTGGAACACCATGGAAATGCCGCGCTGCGCGGAAGGCAGACCTGTTATATCGCGCCCATCAAGTTTGATGTGACCCGATGTCGCCGGCTCCAGCCCGGCGATCAGACGCAACGTTGTCGATTTGCCACATCCTGACGGACCCAGAAGCGCAATGAACTCGCCCTCGCGGATTTCCAGCGACAGATCGCGCACCACCTGGGTTTCGCCCCAGGATTTGTTCAGTGCACAGAGGGAAAGAACGGGCATGGGCGATCCTCAGGCAAAAATGAATTTGCGACGAAGCGTGTCGGGAATGTCGCCAAGGCACTCGTGGCAAGCGGTATCGGTCACCACGCAATCCACATCCTCCAACGGCGCGATTACAATCATCGCGTTGCGGGTGAATTTGGAGTAGTCGGCAACAACGATCACCTGCTGGGCGATTTCGATCATGGCGCGCTGCACTTCCGCAAGTGCCGGATGCGAAATCACGATTTGACCGCGCCGAAGATCGACTGCTGACACCGACAGAAACAGTTTGTCGACGTTGAAACGGCGGATGGCCTCGACCGCCAACGCGCCGGTCAGGCCGTGATTGACATCATTGTATTCGCCACCCGTCACATAAAGCCGTTCTGCGCCCGCACCGGCAAGGCAGTTGAAGACATCTGTTCCGTTGGTCACGAAGGTCAGTCCGGCACGGTGGACAAGCTGGCCAGCGACCTGAAGCGTGGTCGTCCCCGAGTCGAGGAATACCGCATCTCCGTCTGCGACAAGCGAGGCTGCTGCCTTGCCAATTCTGGCCTTTTCACTGGCGTTTCGGCCCAAACGTTCCGTGTTTGAGAAATCTTTGGTAATCTGCGCCAGGGGCATTGCACCGCCATGGGTGCGCCGGATCAGGCCGCGGGCCTCAAGGTCGATCAGATCGCGCCGCACCGTCGCTTCCGACACGCCGAGAAAGGCGGACAGATCCTGCGTTTGGGCATAGGCGCGCAGCTGAAGACGCTCCAGCAGCCGCACCTGACGGCCCGTCGCATTTGATGCTGTCGCTCGATCAACCATTCGAGAATCCTCAAGTCGCCGTGTGGTGCAACAGTGCCAAATCCGCATGACACGCGTGTGAAGAAAACCGCGCAGCTGCGCGAAAGCACGCAAGTTTGCCGTCCTCCACCACTGCTCTTGGGATCAAACGATTTTTCTTTGCCAATCAGCCGGTTGGCATGCGACATTCAGATTGAACATCCAATACCGGCAAGATGGATAGATGACACTGACAGTGTGTGCGAGTGATCATTCGACTACCGGCACCCAATCCGATTGTCGGCAACCAAGTTCTTTGACACCAAAGACAGAGGCAGGCAGCCTGTCAATCGCAGCGACTGTCCGTGCAATTAACGAGTCACAAATCTGGCAACGCCGACCGACATCGGACATCCACATCATCCAAATTCGGGACACAACTCTTGCGTGCGATCTTCGTCGCAAATTTGCCACTGCTGTGGGCTCAGGTCGCCAAAACGTTCAATAACCTTGCGTGTGCGTCTATCAAAGTTCAGAAAATCGGGTATTGTTGAGCCGAATTAGAAGCCCAGACGTTTGAGAGGCAGGTCGACTGATGAGAATCGCCATTTTGGTGGGGTCTGCGCTTGCGTTTGCAGTCGCATCTCCCGGGATATCGCAAGATCTTGTTTACCGTCCCATCAACCCGAGCTTCGGAGGAAACCCCCTGAACTCGTCACACTTGCTTGCAATCGCGGGCGCACAGCGTTCGGCGACAGCAAGGGATGCGCCCTCGCCCGGACAAGGTGGATTTGACGGCGGCGCGCCGGGAAGCAGCGATGCCGACCTGTTCGTGCGCCAGCTTCAGGGTCGCTTGCTGTCAGCACTCGCCGCGCAGGTTACCGACGCAATCTTTGGGACCAACCCGCAGGAAAGTGGAACAGTCACGTTTGGAACCACGACCGTGTCTTTCGAACGCACGGTTGACTCCATTCGTCTGGTGATCACAAACACGCTTGATGGAACAGTTACGGAGATCATCGTGCCCCAACTTGTCGCGCTTGCCCAATGATGCAATCCAGGATTTCCAGAGCGCTTCTTGTCACCATCTCTGCACTTGCCTTGTCAGGTTGCAGCCAGATCGGAGCAAAGATCCTTGGCGCACCAGAGCCTGCGATGGTCACCGCTGTGACAGAGCAGAACCTGCAGCTTCGGTTGTTGCCGGGGCCAACACACAGGATCACTGTTTCAGTTTACGATTTGCCGGATCTTACCGGACAATTCAGAGAACGCGACAATGTGCAGTCCCTGTCGCGTGCGGTAAGCCAAGGCGGTGGGCCCATGCTTATCAAATCGTTGCAAGACGCGGGAGAACGGCGCTGGTTTTCTGTTCTTGACCGGACAGCCTTGGACAATTTGTTGCGCGAACGGCAAATCGTGACCGAGATGCGCCGGTTGTATCGCGGTGAGACCGACCCGAATCCGAATGCGATACCTCCGTTGCGGCACGCAAGCATCATCATTCAGGGTGCGATTGTCGGATATGACAGCAACGTTCAAACCGGCGGTTTCGGAGCGCGGTATCTGGGTGTTGGCGGCGATCAGCAATGGAAGCTCGACACGGTGACGGTCAGCCTTCGTGCTGTTTCAAGCGACACAGGTGAAGTTCTTGCCAGTGTGATGGTGGATAAGCCGATCGCCTCGACATCACTGCGCGGCGGGGCATTCACTTACGTCGAACTCGACAAGCTGCTGGAGGTTGAAACCGGCGTTGCTGCCAACGAGCCAAAGCAGATCGCTGTTCAGATGGCGATCGAAAAGGCCGTATTCAGTCTTATTCTGGAAGGCGCCGATCTGGGTGTCTGGTCGTTTGCAGAACCGGCCAAAGGCGCACGCATGCTGGAAATCTATCGTCGCGAGAAGTACCGCGGCACGACAATGCCCGTCAATGCATCGGTTTCAGTGCCACCGGACACGAAGAACGCCACACGCGTGATTCCAACAAGCCCTGTCCAGCGGTCACGAACAACGGCACGGCCTGTGCAAGAACGAGTTCTGCCTCCGGCCCAGCCTGCCCCAGTAACGCCGCCACCTCCGGGCAGCGGCGATGAGGTGATTGGATAATTTCGGTCAACCGACTATAATTAAGAGATTATTTTTTCACAACGGCGCCAACTTTGGCGCCGTTGTCGATTGTTCTGATTCGCAAAAATTGCTTGTTCCTCTCAAGTTTGGCCCCAGTTCCGTCATAATTTGACCTTTTCGATCCGACACACTCACACAACTGAAGCGTGTAGGGGCGAAAACATGACCAAGGTTACAAAGAATATTCGGGCTCTTTTGGTGGTGTCTATGGTGGGACTTGCCGCAACGCAGGCGCACGCAGATCTTCTGAACAGTGAAAGCAACATCTTGCTGATGTCTGTTACGGGAGCCGACAACACTCTGTTCATCTCCCAAGATTACCTTTCGCCGACGCAAGCGCAGCCAAATCGCATCAACGTCGGGATCATCGGCGACCGGAACGGCGGCCACACGCCTTGGCGCTCTCGTTTGACCTCGTCCCTCGGGCTCGAACCGGGATCATTGGTCCAGTCTGGCTGGGGCCATACGATTGATCTTCAGGTCGTCGGATCGGACAACGTCTTTGCGGTCAGCCAAATTGGAAGTTCGAATCAGGTTGCCGGAACAATAATCGGCCATGCAAATCAAACGGCCATTCAGCAAACCGGAGCAGGCAACAGCGTCTCATTTTCACAATCCGGGCAGCACAACACAATAAGAGTTTCGCAAACTAGCCACTGATGCTATGGTCCTAGAAAATCTAGTATAGTTTTTTGGGGGCTGACGTGCGTTATTTTTTGCAATGGACTTTGGTCGCAATGGTTTGCTCCACGTCCTTAGCTGTTGCGGGTGACGGCAACAATATCGATGTTCTGCAAGTTTCAAATGGACTGATCGGAAACACGCTGTACATAGATCAGTCGCAGTCGACGGGGTCCAACGTCGGGGGCGACAGGCTTGGGCTATTGCCGGCAGCGCAGATTGGCAGCGCCAATACAGCATCGTTCGATATTCAGGGCAGCGGCGGATCTTTGGCAATTCTTCAGAATAACGCTTTTTCTGGATTGGGAATCGGCAATCAGGCAGATGGTGTGATTTCTGGCCTTTTCGGGTTTGGGTCGATACAACAACTCGGCGACGGTAATGTTGCAACGCTGACCGTGAACTCAGCCGACCCCCTGAACCCTGCAACTGGCGAAATCTCACAGTTGGGCTTTTTCAACTCGGCCGAACTCTCTGTCACAGGACGCGGGGCCGATGGCACGCTACGCCAAGTTGGCAGGGGAAATTCCAACGCATTGGTGGTTGAAGGTGCGGGCACATCGGCGAGTTACACCCAAATCGGAAACAACAACGCGAATCCTCAGGGCGTGACTGTGGTCTCAAATGGCGGAAGTGTCGCCATCACACAATATTCGTTCTGAAATGCGTGCGCGAGGAAAAGTTGCGGTGACCCTCGCTGCAGGGGTGCTTGGTGGAGGTGGTGCCTTCGCACAATCATTGCCAGTGTCAGTGATCGAACTGACAAGATTGCAAGACTCCATACAGATTGAGGGTGTTATCGATGGCGGGACCGGTGACGTAACCGCCAAACTTGTCATCCTTCACGAAGGCACTGGCGGTCGCATGAACACAAGCCAAGGCCGAAAGGTGACACTGGCCGAAGGCACGCGTGTTTCTGTCGCAATGACCCAGCTGAACATTGGACCAGACTCGACCTTGATCATCGATCTTGTTGTCGAGGCCGAAGATGGTGTTGTGGCCCACAGTCAAACCCGTCTTTCTCCAGAAACCAACTGATTCCCCTTTAGAAGAAGCTATGAGCATGCGCCTAAAATTTGCCTTCACTTTGACTGCGATCGGAACTTTGGCGTTTTCCACCCCGACATTGGCGCAAACGCGCACGCAGCTTGTCGAGGCATTTTCAGGGCAGTGGTTCGTTTTTGAACCGGCATTCAAGTCCGGCGCCGAACCTTGTTCGGTCACTCTGACCGGAACAGAGGTCAGCTCGGATGGGCGAATGGCCAGCAGTTCCGTCAATTGCGCCGGTGCTTTGTCTTCACTGGGGTCTTGGAGCGTTGAAGGCGGCGTCTTGCGGTTGTTTGACGAGGCAGAGAATCAGCGCGCGGAACTTGGCGGGAACCAAAGACGGATCACCGGCACAACACTGCCGGATATGCTGGGTCTTGTGGTCGAGCGGTCGAATGGTGATGGCAACTCAGAGGCGCTCGCGGTCGCGGTGCGAAAGCATCGTTGTTATTATATCGGCCTTACGTCGATCTGTGCAGGTGCCCAAGACATGGCTCCGCCCACATTCGTAGCCGAGGGAGACGCCCGTCCGCTGGCACAGCTTGAAACATTCGGGACGCTGATGGTGCGGGCACAGCCAAGGCGTGATGCGGCTCAGATCGGCACAATCCCATCGGCAACCTGTTTGCTTGTGAACCAATGTCTGATCGCATCCGATGGTACGTGGTGCAGAGCTAGTTTCGGCGAAACCTCGGGCTGGGTTGCAAAGACAGCACTTCGCCGCGGTGAATGGCCGATCGTAACCTACAAATCAGGTTGCACCACTGTCGCCACCGAATAATTTCGGGTTTGCCAGCGCTATTGCAAAATCACTGCGACGTTTGCGATGCCATTCTGGGTGAGACCAGCCGCATTCCCATTTCCGATTTGACGCAGAATAGCCTCGTTTTCACTGCCTTGGACAACAAATAAAATACTGTTGTTCAGACCCGACTGGAGCAAAGCAGAAAGGTTCGAGTCACCTGTAATGGTTACAGATGCATCGTTTCCGAAACCCTGTTGAACGTAGCTACCTTCGGCGAGCCCAGCCATGGCAAGGGGTGCAGAGAACGCTACCGTATTGTTGTTTCCGTTTCCCTCGACCAACATCGAAATCTCGTTTCGCCCCGATTGCAGTACGTCAAATCGATTGTCATCGCCAATAACTTGAGTCTTAGCGGTATTTGTGCCACCCAGACCGGCATCGAACCCCTGCATGATCACGATTATATTCCGGTCACCCTCTGCCTCTATGGTTCCGTCGTTGGTGCCATACTGATCAATCAGGATCTGATTGTCGCTGCTGTTCCCACGCAAGGACAGATCTGCGACGTTTGTGCCAAGTTGGGAAAGACCGATCTCGTTATCGTTGCCTTCGATCAGGGATAGGATGATGTCGTTTTCGGTGCCATCCTGTTCAATACCGATGGCGTTACCGTCGCCGGTGATCACAATCGGACCTGTGCGATTGATCCGCCCCCTTTGTAACACGCCAAAGGCATTCGAATTGCCGAGGACCTCGAGATTAATCTGGTTTCCGTTGGCGCCAGTATCTTCTGTTCCGCTACGCTGGATCAAGGTAGAGGCAACCGCGCCTGTAAATCCGGCGAACCCGCGCAAGGCTGTTGTGCCATTGTTGTCGCCTTCGAGCAGCACGAAAATATCGTTCGCCTCGTTGAGCAGATCCGTGGCGCTTTCCTGTTGGATCATTTCAATCCTGTTGCCGAAACCAATCATGGTGACGCCCACTTCCTGCCCTGGGGCCCCAGCTTGCTGGTTCTGATCGACGCGCACAATTACATTGCCGTCGCCGCCACCCTGATCAACCCGCAGACGATTTGCAAAAGACGGCACGGGTCCAAGCACACGCTGTACGACTTCATCGACCCGGTTGTTGTTACCTTCCTGACGAATCATGGCACTGTTGAAACTGTCGGCAGTCCCGAAGTCATTGCGCTGCAACAAGCCAGAGCCAACGGAGCCGACTGCGTTTGAATTGCCGTTCTGTGAAATCGTCAGGCGATTGTAGAAACCTTGCTGGAACAAAATAAGTGCTTCTGTTCCGGCCGTGTTGCCGAACCCGATCTGATCGATCACCGCATCATTCTCGGCACCGTTCTGATCAATCACTGTGCGGTTATCAATATTTTGGGCAAGTGCCAGACTAGCGGATGACATCATCAGCGCCACAGCAATACCAGTGAGTTTTTTGTTGTTTTTTGTCATTTTAATCCGCCTGTCGAACATCAATCACTGGTTGATCGCAATCGAGTTGAAACCCCCATGCTGGGAGAAAGTCGCAATGTTAAGATTTCCGTTCTGCGAGACGGTCGCAAGATTTACGCTGCCCGACTGCTTCCCGGAAATGGCGTTCTGGTTTCCGATCGTCGAAAACATGCTGACGTTTCCAAGTCCATCCTGCAGCAACGAAACAGCGTTCAGATCGCCCGTTACAGAAACGACTGCCTGATTGTCGCTTCCGACCTGCTCAAGCAGAAAGTTGTTATCGGTTCCGCCAAGCGCCACACTGGCCGCGATAGAATTGCCAACACCGACCTGACGTGCTCCGATATTGTTTTCATCGCCGAGAACCAGCACAGACAATCGGTTTTCCAGTCCGGATTGCAGCACTCCGAGCTGATTGTTTTGCCCCGAGATAATGGCCGCAGATGCATCGCCAATCGTATTGCCAATGCCCTGCTGGACTGTTCCGGCCTGATTGCCATCGCCAAAGATCGTCAAGAACAGCTGGTTTCCATGGCTTGCGCTGCTTGGGCTGCCTTGAATGAATTGTCCACCAAATGCGCCAACCTCTGCCGCGCGCCCGGAAAGGACTGATGTCCCGTTTCCATTGCCCTGCTGCAAAAGTTCGATCCGGTTCTGGGTGCCGGCCCCCGGCCCTGTTGCGAACTGCGCGATCTTCTGAACGATATTCTGACCGCCAGCCTGGCGCAACACCGCAACATTTCCCTGCACCGCGCCGATCCGGGTTTGTTGCACTGTGCCGATCCTGTTGTCATCGGACAAAGACGTGTTGGCCAATCCTTGCTCAATCATCAGATCATTGCCAACCACTTCCAAACCAGCGCCTTGTGCAATTTGCGAGACAGATCCGATTTGGTTGCGGTCACTGCTCTGAATGATGTTTGTGCGGTTTGTTCCAAAGACGGTGTCCGACGCCTGCAGCACGCCAAAGCCTGCATTCGGCGCAACCTCTTGCAGACCGATGGTGTTCTGATTGCCGGATTGAACAACGTTGATCTTGTTCATCATGCCCGCCTGACGCATCAACAAATCTGCGCGTCCCGCTGCATTCCCTGCGCCGTTTGCCTGGTCAACAAAGGCCTGGTTGCTGGTGCCGGGCGTCACCTGGAGTGACCCTTGTGACACAAAGGCTGTGTTCCCGTCTGCCAAACCGGCAATCGGGTATACAAGCGCTGCCGCAACCAGAGATATGGTCGAACTTCTGACCAACATATTGAAATCTCAATAAAATCAAAGTGTCACGCGCCCCGGTCATCGGGGCGCGTGATGGTTGCCTTTTGTTACTGCGTGATGCCGATGTTGTTGAAATTGCCGGTCTGGGTGAAATTGGCCCCGTTCGACATCCCCACCTGCGTCACGACCGCTTGGTTTTGATTGCCGGTGATCTGACCATCAATGCTGTTGCTGCTGCCCAATTGAAGCATGGCAAAGCTGTTGCGGTCACCGTCAACGTTCAGATCCAGTCCGTTTGCATTCCCCGTCTGGATCAGCTCGCCACGCGTCAAAGCGCCAAGGTTTGCCATCAGCGCCGGTCCCGAGAAAGCAGGTGAGCCAAGTGTCAGAAAGCCGGGCGCAAGGTTGTTGCGATCCCCCTCAACATTAACCGACATCGTATTCGTGTTTCCGAATTGTGTCATCTGCAGACGGTTCCGTTCGCCATCAAGCGTCGCAGTCATCGCGTTGTCATTCCCGGTCACAGTCCCGTCAGCAATGTTGCGCAGACCAATTTGGTTCAGCGCAGACGTGTTGCCCGATCCGTCAATCGTCAGGGTGCCGTTGTTTGCCGAGCCGTTTTGCATCACGTCAGTTGTGTTGCTGGACCCGGTGACGAAGGCTGACCCGACGTTGGCGGTGCCAGTTTGGTCAACCGAGGTTGTGTTGGTATTGCCGGTCGCAAATGCCGTCGCAATGTTGAAGTTGCCATTCTGGGTCGCCCCAGTTGTATTTCCACCCCCGAACGACAACGCCGTTGCGATGTTGGTGGCGCCGGTTTGATCGATGCTGGTGTCGTTATCGTCGCCGACAGCAATCGCCGTGCCGATGTTCGCAAAACCGTCTTGCGCAACGCCGGTCGTGTTTCTGTCACCCGTAGCAGTTGCGGTTGCGATGTTTGCGGTGCCGTCCTGATCTGTTTCCGTCACGTTCGAGTCGCCGATCACAGTCGCAGTGCCGACGCTTGCGGTGCCATTCTGGACCATGTCGGTCTCGTTGTCATCGCCATCGACAAAGCCCGTGGCAAGGTTGAAATTGCCGCTTTGGTCGATGCCGGTGGCATTGCCATCGCCTATGATGGTCATGTCACCATCGTTGTTGTTGCCGGTCTGCAAGGTCAGCGAAGTGTTGTCATCGCCGTCAATGCTGGTGCTGGCAAAGTTTTCATCGCCGGTCTGACGGAATCCGGTGTCATTGCGGTCCCCGGTGATTGCCGACAAGGCAATCTCGTTCTCGTCGCCGAATTGACCAACACCGACAAGATTGTCATCACCCGAAACGACGATGCCCAACGCAAGGTTGTCGTCGCCGCTTTGCTTTACGCCATAGGCTGTGCCGTTGCCCGTCAGCGAAAGTTCTGTCTGGTTGCGATCACCGCTTTGCAGAACTTTGGACGACTCTGCGTTGCTCTCGGCCGACGCGCCGGACAAGCCATCAACGCCCGTCCCGGTCCCGCTCATGAACACATTCGCTTGGTTGTCATTGCCGGTTTGACCCAGCGTGTTCAGCCGCAACTCTTGCCCGGACTGCGTGACCACCGCGGCGTTACGCGAACCCGCCTGGATGATGCCACCCGTGTGACCCGGACCCGAGGAAACCTCGTTGCGGTTCACATTCTGGTTGTTTGTCGCTGTGTTGGTCTGGTTTACCGTCGCCGTGTTGCCGTTGCCGGTCGTCCCGCCGATTGACTGACGCACATTGGCGTAGTTGCGGTTGTTTCCGGTTTGCTGATTGATCGTCGCGGACTGGTTGTCTCCGGTCTGCGTAAGCACAGTCACAATGTTCCCGGTGTTTGTGGCTGGAGTTGGTGTCGGCACGGTGCGGTTTTGTGCAACCGTCGCAGTGTTCGAGTTGCCGCCCTGAAGGACCTGCGCTTGGGAAGCGCTGCTGCCGACCCGGTTGGCGTCACCAGATTGAGTGATGGTCAGCACGTTGCTGTTGCCGCTCTGGGTCGCTGGGATCAAGCCTCCCACGCCGACGAGCGAATTGCTGGCGGCAGACTGGTTAACGGATGCCGCGTTGCTATTGCCGGTCTGGGTCAGGATGGTTTCGTTGTTGTCGGCCAATGCACCCGACGCGATCAGCGCGACAAGGCTGCTGGCAAGACTCAAAGTGATTTTGCGGTTCATAATACACCGTCGATAATAAGAGAAAGGCCCTGCCCCTTTTGTGGGGCAGGGCCGTTTTTAGGATTACTGCTTGATGCCGGCGCTGTTGCCGTTGCCAACTTGGGTGAAGTTGGCGGTGTTGGAGCTGCCGGACTGCGAAACCGCAGCGGCGTTGTTGTTGCCGGTCACGGTGCCCGTGATGCTGTTGAAATCACCATCAACCATTCCGATGCCTTGCAGGAAGGCAAAGGCATTGTTGCCACCAATGATGTCCAATTCGGCTTCGTTCGAGTTGCCAAACTGTTCGATCAGACCAGCGGTAACACCTGTCAGAAGTGCCGCACCGAACAGACCATTCGATGCGGTTGCGCCATTGTCGCTTCCGACGATCGACACGTCAGCCGAGTTGGTTGTGCCATTTTGCAGGATCGCGAACTCGTTGTTGTTGCCTGTCCCAGAGACGGTTGCCGAAGCCTGGTTGCTGGTGCCGGCCTGATTGAACCCGATCACGTTGCCATCGCCACCGATTGTGGCAAGCGACACGACGTTGGTGGTGCCGGCCTGATTGACACCCAGCTCGTTGTTGCTGCCCACAAGCTCCAGACCAACCGCTTGGTTCGCGCTTCCAACCTGACGGAAACCAAACTGGTTCGACGAACCACCAGAGACGAGGAAGCCGATTTCGTTGGCGGTGCCACTTTGGACCGAGCTGGAGTTGGCCGCACCAACCAATGCAAGGCCAGTCAAAGAACCGCCACCGTTGTTGTCGCCATTGATGATGATGCTTGCGACGTTGCCGGCGCTGCTGTCGAACTGGGTCCCCTGGCGCACAACGTCGATGAAGTTGTGCGCACCGTTTTGCGTGACAACCGCAGAGTGGCCACGCCGGGTAGAAGCACCGGCGCCGAGTTGCCCACTACGGTCTTGCGCAATCAGGTTGATGGTGTTGCCGTTGCCACCTTGCTGGGTCGCAACCAAGCTGTTGCCGGTCGCACTGGCCGTGCGTGCGACTTGGAGCACGGATCCGATCACGTTATCGTCGGTGCTCTGAGTCACAGTTGCCGTGCTGCCCGGGCCGCTTTGGTTGAACTGACGGAAACCGCCGCCAACAAGACCGATATCGTTGTTGTTGCCGCTCTGCGTGATCGACAGCGTGTTGCCAAGCAGCGTAAATTCACCAAGCTGGACAACCTGCAGGCCGGATCTACCCGCTTGGTTGTTGCTGCCGGCAGACTGATCGATCGATGCCGAGTGACCGTTGTTGGTTTGGGTCAGCCAGGCTTCGTTGTTGTCTGCAAGCGCAGAAGTTACGGAAAGCGCCATGACGCTAGCGGTGGCAAACAGGATGTTCGAGGATTTCATAGTCATCTCCATAGATTACTGGTCATAATTTCAGTCGCTCGCCCCCGAGCCTGCAATTTCAGGCGTTTTCACGGCATAAAAAACATGTCCAAGCCAAAAATTGGCTGGGTTGTTTAGCTCCTGACAACGCCCTGTCACCTGAGGTCAGTTTAAAAAGCAAAGCATGACGACGCCTTTCTTTTAGCAGAAAAGGCCAAACTTGCGACACATTTTTGCCCAATTATTAAGATTTTTCTGGTTGACACCTTCATCATCGCGGCGCCCGAACACAATGCGTAGCCACAACAATCACTTTCTTCATCCCAAAGACAATTAACCTCAGCATGTTGATGAAAACACCGGGGCGGAATTATTAAAGGTTGTAAATGTTTCCTATTACTCATCCACAGGATGTATTTTAAGATCAGGTTGATCACTTCAAAAGGTGGCGCGAACATTTTAAAGTTGATTTTAAATTGATCTATACACTTTTAAATTGCGTCGCGCGCGTGGCGAGATACACGCCGGGCTGTTTCCCAAACTCGAAATTTCTCCACTCCGCACTGCGGGCGATAAAACGATTCGCTCCGGCTCAAGCTTCTGTTGGCGGCACAGGCACACCCCTGTCCGACGAAGAGGTCGTTCCATGGCTGAAGGCCCGCGCCATCTGAAGCGCCGATCGTATCAGGACAACGCCATCCAGTGAAAAACTGACGCACCCGCCAAGTGGACCCTTGCGAAGCGCATGGAGCAGGGCGGCCGCGCGTGATCAGACATCCATCAATTGTGACAGAACGCGGCTCAGGCCGGACCCGTGACAATGAAAAATGGCCCGCGTTCACAGGTTTCGGTCATCGTGCCTGTCAGTCGTGCCCGACCTGTAAAAAGTGTGCCGCTGTCACGTCGCAGCGGAAAGGTTTACCCGCTTCATCAGCGCCTCGGCCGTCTCTTTGCGTTCAGAGTAGCGATCAACAAGATAATCGGCCCGATCGCGGGTGAGCAGAGTGAACTTCACCAATTCCTCCATCACGTCGACGATGCGATCATAAAGCGGCGATGGGCGCATGCGGCCCGCCTCGTCAAACTCCTGAAACGCCTTGGGGATCGAAGATTGGTTTGGGATGGTGATAAGCCGCATCCAGCGCCCCAGAAGCCGCATCTGATTGACCGCGTTGAAGCTTTGCGATCCGCCTGACACCTGCATCACTGCGAGTGTTTTGCCCTGGGTCGGACGTACGGCGCCCTCTGATAGGGGGATCCAGTCGATTTGCGTTTTCATCAGGCCGGTCATCGCGCCATGACGTTCGGGCGATGACCAGACCATACCTTCACTCCAGGCCACATGATCGCGCAATTCGCGCACTTTGGGGTGGGTTGCGTCCACGCCATCATCCACCAACGGCAGACCAGAGGGGTTGAAGAACCGCACCTCTGCACCCAACCGCGTCAGGATCCGTCCGGCCTCCTCACCCGACAATCGGCTGAAGCTGCGCGCGCGCAGTGAACCATACAGGATCAGGATGCGTGGCGGGTGGCTCTGGTGGGCCGGGGTCAGCAACGCCGACTGGTCGATGCCGGAAAAGCAGGCGTCATCAATGTTGAGTGTATCAGACAAGTCGGCGTCCTTTCGCGTCTGGAATCAATTGGCCATCAGCATTGCCAGAGGGCCCGATCGGCCAACTGCCTGACAAGACCGACCCCCTTCCGATCGGTGGCACAGGTGCACATTTTCAGGGGCGTGCAGACAATGCCCCGGTTCTCAAGTATCGGATAAGCGCGTGCCACAGCCCCACGCGCCGCTGTCCGGATCATGCCCAAAACAGGCGGCAAGATGCTGCGATCAAGCGTCCGGGGGAAGGAATCCGAAAACGTCATTGGGCAAAACTCCCCCGCGTGCGGTTGGCGAAGGCGACCAAGGTCAACATCACAGGCACTTCGACGAGCACGCCCACGACCGTCGCCAATGCAGCACCGGAGTTCAGCCCGAACAAGCCTATGGCCACCGCGACTGCGAGTTCAAAAAAGTTGGATGTTCCGATAAGCGCGCATGGTGCGGCCACTCTATGCGGCAGCTTCCATGCCCAGGCCAAGGCATAGCCCAGCGCGAAGATACCATAGGATTGCACGATGATCGGCACCGCCAGCAACGCGATCAGCAACGGTTGCGACAGGATGACCTGTCCCTGAAAGCCGAAAAGCAGCACGACCGTCAGCAGCAGACCAAGGATCGATGCCGGTTTGACCCGACTGGTGAATGCCGCGACCGCCGTCTCTCCGCCACGTGAGAGCAACGCTTGCCGGGTCAGCGCCCCCGCGATCAGCGGGATGACGATGTAAAGGACGACCGAAAGGATCAACGTTTCCCAAGGAACCGCGATATCGGTGACACCGAGAAGGAATGCCACGATTGGCGCGAATGCCACCACCATGATCAGGTCGTTCACCGAAACCTGCACCAAAGTGTAGTTTGCATCACCTTTGGTGAGTTGCGACCAGACAAACACCATCGCTGTGCAGGGCGCCGCCCCCAACAGGATCAGACCGGCAATATATTCTGGCGCCTTGGCCGGGTCGATCAGCCCGCCGAAAAGATGATCGAAAAACAGAATCGCCAGCGCCGCCATTGTGAAAGGCTTGATCAGCCAATTTATGACCAAAGTGATGATCAACCCCTTTGGCGCCTTGCCCACCTCGCGCAGCGAACCAAAATCGATGGCAATCATCATCGGATATACCATCGCCCAGATCAGGACCGCGACGACAAGGTTGACCGAGGCATACTCCAACCCCGCCAGACTCCCGAACAGGTCGGGCACCAGATTACCCAAAACCAGTCCAGCAATAATACCAAGAGCGACCCAGAGCGTCAGATAGCGCTCAAACAGGCTCATGCCGTTTCCTTCGCATCCGGCAGACAACAGGCGTCGCCCGAAGGCGGCGCAAAGGTGGTGATTAGGTCGGCCAGCGGCCGCAAGGCCGCGGGTACAAGCGCATAACAAACCCGTGGCCCGTCAATCTCTCCCGAAATGACACCTGCGGTCTTCAGGATGCGCAGATGTTCGGAGACCGTGGATTGCGCCAGACCCACCGCCCCGACAATATCACCCCCGATACATCCTGGAGTGGACAGCAAGAGCCGCAAAATGCGCACTCGTGCCGGATGGGCAAGAGCTTTGGCCAATTCTGCGAGCCGGGCATCATCCGGAACCTCAGAGCTTTTCATCGGAACGGCTCCCCTTCATCAAATATCGTCGATGAACGATATGATCAACTTGTCGCCCAGTGTCAATCAAAACGAAGATCTGCCCTGATCAAACAGCCCAACCCCTGATGCGCGCCGGGGCAACGACGGCACAGATCAGACCCGCCTGCAGGCAAGTCTTGTTCCTGATGGGCCGGCTTGCACAGAGGCGCTGCCCGTTCGAACAGGTCGTTCCATTGGCCCCGAACAAGATGTCAAAGACACACGGCCAAGAGCAGCCAATCGCATCGGGGCCCGGTGTGGGCCATCAACGCCGTCATTCCGTCAAGCAGGGCATATTATCCAGACCGCGCACCACTCAGGGTCTTTCGTGCGGGTCGCCGCAATCGATGTTTGGGCGAACATGTTGGCCCACCACAACAGAGATGCGTCGCAACGCGCCGATGCCATCTCCGCAGCCGGTTTCGGGCGCTATCTTCATCTTTGCGGCGATCGCATTTCCAAGAGCCAAGGTGCCTATCGTGCATCCCCGTGCCTGAGCGCTATGGTAGTATGGAACAACGACGACCCCAAAAGGCGGCAAAACGCTGGCTTTTGAGGTCGAAATCACCTTCAATCCCCAACCTAACTCTTTGGCAGCAACACGGGATCTGGGGATCGGCGAAACAGGTCAGTTACGTCCAGCGGCTTCGGAACCTTCAAACGTCACGTCGATGCTTTCATCCAGACCGAACGCCAGGCACGCAATCAAATTTCCCGCTGATCTAAAGAACACCCGGGCAATCTTCGCGCAAATCGCGTGGATCAGACCAAGCTGCGCGTCATGAAAACAGAGTTTGGATCCTCGGTGTATCCTTCAAACGGCCCACATTCAGTAAATCCCGCATTGGCATAAAGCGCACGGGCAGCGACAAATGTGGGCTGGATGCCGGTTTCAAGTGACAAGCGCGTGAACCCTTCGGCGCGGGCAGCGTCGACCAGATGTTCCAGCATCCGGCGCGACAGGCCCCGGCCCCGGACCTCGGCCAGGATGTGCATGGACTTTATCTCGGCATGGGTATCGTCGATCTGCTTGAAGGCACCCATCCCGACGGGATCGCCTTCTTCCCGCATCACAAAAAACCAGATGCCCGGTTTTGCAAGTTGGCTGGCGTCCATCATATGAACGCTTTCTCGTGGCGTGTCGGCATGCATGTCAGCGGTGTGGCGCTGCATCAGCAGGCCAAGGTCAGGCCCAAGGGGCGATTCCAGCGCGATGGTGGCGATCATATGGGAAACTCGGTTCAGGCGTCGCGCTCAGAGAGACCGAATTTTGCAGCACAATCAATATATCTTCTGTGTCTTTTAACACTTTGCGGCACTATTGCACGAATTCAGTGAGGGACTCATCTCGTGACTCCATTGTGGTAGCTGGATGGCATGAGCAGACCCGTCCCCCCGCCTACAAGACCAAGAACTGGCCGGCCTGCAACGAAGCGCTCACCCCAAGCGCAGTCATCCGCAAGGAAGCCATGCGCGCGTCAAAGCGCTTCGGTCGAACCATCTGGCAACGATGGAGCGACTATCACTGCCGAAGCCTCTTCGGGACAAGGATGCACTGTGCCAAACTGCTGGGTCAGCGCCTGAGGGCGAGTGGCTTTGATCGTCAGGTCGCCGAGTTTCAGGTTTGGGTTGCCGTGCTGAACGGCTTCACCGCGCTCGGCATAGCTGTCACGGAAGCTCCGGGATGAGTCTGTCCGGGTAAAGAGGCGCCTCGACCACCAGCTGATTTGTGCGCCGGAGTTCTGCCGCGCGTGCGATATCTGAAACGGTTGGCTGGGCCATGACCCTTGGCATTGCGCCAAAGTCTGAGGTACTTCAATCAGTCTGATGGCACGGCTCATGGCGCGATCAGGATCGCGCGGAAATCATTTACATTGGTCAGCGTGGGCCCGGTTACGACTTGCCCGCCAACTGCCTTGAAAAAGCTGTGCGCATCGTTGCGATTAAGGGCAACCGCCGGGCTGACTTTGGTGTGGGACAGGGTATGGGGACAGACAACGGCCCCAGCAATCTCTGCCGCGCCATCAACGCCATCCGTGTCGCAGGCAATGGCGTGAATTCCAGCAGCACCCTCCAGAGCGATGGCCAGCGCCAGCGCGTATTCCGCATTGGGCCCACCGATGCCGTCGCCACGCCGGGTAACTGTCAGTTCTCCCCCCGACAGCAACAGCACCGGAGCGTCACCAAGACGCAGATCAGCCTTGATGCGCAGCGCCATTGCCGCGTGCCCGGCGGCCACATCGCGGGCTTCGCCCTCCAGCGCATCGCCCAACAGGCGCACCTCGCAGCCAGCCTCTTGGGCAAGGGTGGCCGCAGCGGTCAGCGACTGGATTGGCGCGGCATAGATCCGGTTGATCACGTGCGACAGGCGCGGGTCATTCGGCGGCACCACGCCAGAGCCACTTTGCAACGCCGTCAGCACAGAAGCGGGCACCGTGACCTGCCACTGATCGAGGATCGATCTTGCGTCTGCTGGCGTTGTGGCATCCCCCACCGTTGGGCCAGAGCCAATAAAGGCCGGATCATCGCCTGGCACATCCGATATCATCAGCGCAAGCATCCGCGCCGGATAGGCAGCGACAGCGAGTTGTCCGCCCTTCACCCGGCTCAGATGCTTGCGGACCGTATTCATCCGGTCAATCGGCGCGCCTGACGCCAAAAGCGCCGCATTCACCGCCTGCTTTTCCGCCAGCGTCACGCCAAGCGTCGGGGCCACGAGCAGCGCCGATGCGCCACCCGAGATCAGCGCCAGCACATGATCATCGGCTCCAAGATTGGCCAGCAGATCCAGCATTCGGGCGGTCGCCATCAACCCCGCCGCATCGGGCACCGGATGGGCTGCCTCGACAATCTCGATCCCCTGACAGGGCCGGGCGTAACCATAACGTGTGATCACCAATCCATCACACGGCCCCCAGGCCGCTTCCACCGCCTCGGCCATGCGCGCGCTGGCCTTGCCGGCGCCCACCACCACAACACGGCCCGCAGGGCGCGGCGGCAGATGTTGCGCGAGAGAGCGCATCGGATCGGCCACCTCCACAGCACGATCAAAGAGGCGACGAAGAAATTCGGGTGGATCAGCGATCATTGTGCGTCCTTGGGTCAAGTCCCTGCTTCTATAGGGCGGGCCGGACCGACCGATCAATGCCAACATACCTCAACAGCGCAACCGCCCCCGCATTTCGCCACTGTCACCCTGCAGACTGCTTTCGACCAACGTGCAGCCAGTCACTTCGGGGATCAAAGTGATCATGGTGGCGCGGATGCCCTGATGCTCGCCCCGCCCGGCATAGCCAAGGCGGACAATCTCCACCGCTTCCCCCTTCTGAAAAACTGTGTAACTGCGCCCATCACGGCTGACATTGGTGCGCTTGGCCCCAAAGAATTGTGGCGCGGGCTGAGCGCCGCAGGCAGACAAGATAAGGATAAGACAAAGCGCGCGCATCTGGCAAAAATGGCGCGGGTTTGGTTAACACTTCGTAAAAATTGTGAAAGATATGACGTGAAAGGAACCAAACCCCTGCCTGCGCGTTGGCCTGCGAAATCACCGAGAGGACGCCCGATGAAAACCCGCCTGACCCTTGTTTCCCTGCTCGCCGCCCTCACCCTCTCTGCCTGCGGCACCGTCGCGGGGGCTGGCCGCGACCTGCAAGTCGCCGGAGCAACGATCACGCAAGAAGCACGCGCCGCCGCAAACTGAGCTTGGCCGGACACCAAAGCAAAAGGCGGCGCATGTGCGCCGCCTTTTGCGTTTCTGCGATCAGTTTGACTGTCCAGCCACATGCAAGCAGCTATCACCCATCCATCTTCAACGCCGAAATGAACGCCTCCTGCGGGATCTCCACTTTCCCGAACTGGCGCATCTTCTTCTTCCCGGCCTTCTGCTTGTCCAGCAGCTTGCGCTTGCGGGTCGCATCGCCGCCATAGCATTTCGCCGTCACGTCCTTGCGCATCGCGCTCAACGTCTCACGCGCGATCACCCGCGCGCCGATGGCCGCCTGAATCGGGATCTTGAACATGTGCCGGGGGATCAGCTCTTTGAGCTTTTCCACCATCGCCCGGCCCCGCGCCTCTGCCCGGTCGCGGTGGACCATCATCGACAGGGCGTCAACGGGTTCCTCGTTGACCAGAATCGACATCTTGACCAGAAAATCCTCACGATACTCGCTGATCACATAGTCAAAGCTGGCATAGCCCTTGGTCACCGATTTCAGCCGATCATAAAAATCGAACACCACCTCGGCCAGCGGCAGATCATACACCACCATCGCGCGGCTGCCGGCGTAGGACAGATCAAGCTGGATTCCGCGACGGTCCTGACACAGCTTCAGGATATCGCCAAGGTATTCATCGGGCACCATGATGGTGGCCTTGATCCGCGGCTCGGTGATGTGGTCGATATAGGTCAGATCGGGCATGTCGGCGGGGTTGTGCAGATCGCGCACCTCACCATCCTTCATGTGCAGCTTGAACACCACCGAAGGCGCGGTGGTGATCAGGTCAAGATCATATTCCCGCTCCAGCCGGTCACGGATCACCTCAAGGTGCAGCAGGCCCAGAAAACCGCAGCGGAAGCCGAAGCCAAGCGCGGCCGAGGTTTCCATTTCGGAACTGAAAGAAGCATCGTTCAGTTGCAGCTTTTCGATGGCATCGCGCAGATCCTCGAAATCCGCGGCGTCCACCGGAAACAGTCCACAGAACACCACCGGCTGCGCCGGTTTGAAGCCCGGCAGCGCGGTTTCGCAGCCCTTTTTCTCGGTGGTGATGGTATCGCCCACGCGGGTATCGCGCACCTGCTTGATCGAGCCAGTCCAGATGCCGATCTCTCCCGGCCCAAGCTCGTCGATATCCACCATCTGCGGCTTCAGAACCGCCAGCTTGTCCACACCATAAACCGCATTGGTCTGCATCATCCGGATGCGGTCACCCTTGCGGATCACGCCGTCGATGACGCGGATCATCACCACCACGCCAAGGTAGCTGTCATACCAGCTGTCCACCAGCATCGCCTTGAGCGGCGCATCGCGGTCGCCCTTCGGCGGCGGCAGGCGGGTGACGATCGCCTCCAGCACATCGGGAATCCCCAGACCCGACTTGGCGGAAATATTGATGGCGTCCGAGGCATCCAGCCCGATCACATCCTCGATCTGCGCCTTGACCCGCTCGGGTTCGGCCGCCGGCAGGTCGATCTTGTTCAGCACCGGCACAATCTCATGCCCCGCATCCAGCGCCTGATAGACGTTGGCCAGCGTCTGCGCCTCGACCCCCTGAGACGCATCCACCACCAGCAAGGAGCCCTCGACGGCGCGCATGGAGCGGCTGACCTCATAGGCAAAGTCAACGTGTCCGGGGGTGTCGATCAGGTTCAGGATATAGGTCTTGCCATCCTTTGCCGGATATTCGATCCGCACCGTGTTGGCCTTGATGGTGATCCCCCGCTCACGCTCGATATCCATGCTGTCGAGCATCTGCTCTTTCATGTTGCGCGCGGCCACCGTGCCGGTCAACTGAATGAGCCGGTCGGCGAGGGTGGATTTGCCGTGGTCGATATGGGCCACGATCGAAAAGTTGCGGATGAGATCAAGCTGGGTCATTCGCGGCATATAGCTTGGAAATATGGGGCCGGGAAGAGGAATGCGGCGTTTGCCGGCGACAACGGTGCATTGTGCACACTGGCACTGGTTTGGCTGTCCGATTCGCCATCAGGCCAACCCAACAAGTGCGCGCCTCGGCCTGATGAGACAGGCTGGAAGACGGCGCGGCGCTCTTCGCGTGCCAGGCACCGCTTGATCTTGTAGTTTTGGAAAGCCTATCCCCAACCCGTGGCGGGCCTGAGCAATCCCCCGCCCAGCCGCGCTGCGGCATTGAAAAACCTCGGACGAATCGTCATGATGGTGCCAGAAAAACGACCAGTGGCGGAGTGTTTTCCCGTCCCCGGCAAAGAGGCAGAAAAATATGTTGAAACCTGTTGTTCTGGCAGCCTGCGCTGCCATGTTCCTCACTCTTTCAGGCGGTGTTGCTTCGGCCGGGCCGATTGAACGCGCTTGCCTGCAATCGGACCGCAAAGCCGCTACCCGCCCGGTCTGCGCCTGTGTTCAGCAGGTTGCCGACATGACCTTGCGCGGACCTGACCAGCGCAAGGCAGCAGCCTTTTTCAAAGACCCGGACCGCGCCCAAAAGGTCCGCATGTCGAAATCGGACAATGACAACGATTTCTGGCGCCGTTACAAAGCCTTTGGCGAGCAGGCCGAGGCGTATTGCACCCGGTGACTGCTCTGTGCTGGCCGGCCCTGCAATGGGCCGGTAGCCTCAACGTGACAAACGCCTGATGTGCCCATGCCCGACTGCAAACCTTTCGAAGGCACGGTCGCAGGCAGGCAAGACAGCGCCCATTCCAACGCCAGCGATCTTGTCTTGCAAGCGTCGCAGGGGCACAGAGCCTTTGTGCGATGTCACCGACGAACCACAATCTTGGCTGCACTATGCGGACGTGCACACCAAACACAAAAACCCGCCGCGCAAGTCTGCGGGCGGGCCTTTGCAACAGAATTGAAAGGATTAGGCGGCTGCCTGCGCCTTTGCAATGTCTTTCTTGATTTTCAGCGCCGCACCCGACAGCTCATCATCCTTGGCCTTGGCCAAAAACGCATCCAGACCACCGCGATGGTCAACGGTGCGCAAAGCAGCCGCCGAGATCCGCAGCTTGAACGATTGGCCCAGGATATCCGAGATCAGGGTCACTTCGTTCAGGTTGGGCAAGAAACGGCGACGCGATTTGTTGTTCGCGTGGCTGATGGTGTTTCCGGTCATCGGGCCCTTGCCCGAGAGTTCGCAGACGCGCGACATCGTCGTTATCCTTCAAGTCAACGCCAGCAGGGCGTAAGATGCAAAACAAACAAGGCCTGCGCAGGCGCGACCTCGAATTCGATGGCTGCGTTTACGCGCGATCGCCCTCCCCGTCAAGCGATTCACCTTTGCCCCGCACAAGAATTGGGTCGCTGTCGCAAGCCCCGGAGTATTTGGAAAAAGCTGCAAGCCTTGGCAGAACACCCATGCCTTTGCCTTCCAATCACTCATCGCTCAGAGCACAAGCCCGAGGCGGTTGGCTGCAGGCCAGAGCCAAGACAAAAACAATGCGCGCGCCAGCGCGCTCCATTTTCTTCACGTCCCACGCGGCTTGGCGCGCAGGGTGGGGTCGGCGGCGGTGGGGTCTTCGGGCCACGGGTGGCGCGGATATTGGCCGCGCATGTCCTTGCGCACATCCGCATAGCTTGTGGCCCAAAACCGAGGCAGGTCCAGGGTCACCTGCACCGGGCGCTGACCGGGGGAAAGCAAGGTGATGCGCAGCGGCAGGTGCGCAGGTCCCACAGTAGGGTGGCGGGTCACGCCGAACAGCTCTTGCAAACGCAACTCGATCGAAGGGTGGTCGCCGCCATAATCAATTGGCACTTTGCGCCCTAACGGGGTCTCATAGCTGCCCGGCACCTGGGCGTCAGTCTGTGCCATGCGGTCCCAGCCGATCAGGGCCCTGAGCGGTTCCGTCAGATCCAGCGCGCGCAAGTCGGACTCGCTGCGCTTGCCCGCAAGATACGGCAACAGCCAGCGTTCGGCAGTCGCCAGCAGGCCTTCGTCATCGAGCGTGGGCCAGTCATCGCTCCGCGCCAATGTCAGGCGGGCGCGCAGGCGGCGGGCACTTGCCGTCCAGGGCAGGCCGATCTGCCGCAGCCCGTCGAGGGCGGCGCGGGCCAGTGCGTCCGGTGGGGCGTCGGGCCAATTGCGTTCGGCCAGAACCAAAGCGCCAAAGCGTTCCTGTTTGCGGGCCAGCACCTTGCCATCGCGGCGGGACCATTCGCAGACATCGGCCCAGCCGATCTGGTCAGCATAAAGTGTGCGCAGTTCCGCCTCGGTGATCGCGACCGCCTGCCGCACCTGCGCCTCGCGCGGGTCACCGTCCAGATCCGTGGCCACGATCAGCCGCGTTGCCGAAAGCGGCTGGCCTATCGCCATCGCAGCGCCCTTCCCGCCCGAAAGAACCCAGCGCGGTGCATCACCCGCGCGCCGCACCCCGATCCGGTCGGGGTAGGCAAGCGCGGCCATCTGGGCGGGCGACAGATCAGGCGTCTGGGCGGTGGGCACCAAGCGGGTCAGACGGCGGGCCTCGGCCCGGATGCGCTCGATCGTCAAGCGGTGCGCCTCGGCGGGTGGTTTCTCGATGGCTTTCAGCCGGGCCATCAGGTCGGCGCCGGCCCCGCGCAACGGATCACGTTCCGCCAATAGCGCGGCGAGCGGGGCGGCCTTTGGTCCGGCGATCACCAGCATATGCGCAAGTCTAGGGTGCAACGGCAAGGCGGCAAGCGCGCGACCATGCGCGGTGATCGCGCTTTTGGCATCCAGCGCGCCAAGGCCTTGCAGCAGGCCCTGCGCTTCGGCCAGTATACCGGGGTGCGGCGGGGTCAGGAACGGCAGATCAGTCGCCCCCCACAGCGCCAGTTCCAAAGCCAGCGGGGTCAGATCCGCCGCATCGATCTCGGCGGGCGGAAACGCAGGCATGCCGCCCTCTTCACCGCGTGTCCACAGCCGGTAACAGACCCCCGGCGCCACACGGCCCGCCCTGCCCCGGCGTTGTTCGGCCTCGGCCTTTGTCACCCGTTCGGTAACCAGCCGCGACATACCGGAGGCCGGATCGAACCGCCCCCGCCGGGCGCGTCCGCCGTCGATCACCACGCGCACACCCGGAATGGTCAGAGATGTTTCTGCAATCGACGTGGCCAACACCAGCTTGCGCCCCGGCGCTGGCGTCAGGGCCTCTTGTTGCGCCGAAAACTCCATTGCGCCGAACAGCGGGCGAATGGTCAGACCGGGATGATCCTGCATCTGCGCCTCGACCCGGCGGATTTCGCCTTCGCCGGGCAAAAAGACCAATACATCACCCGAAGGCACCTCTTCCACGGCCTGCCGGATCAGACCCGCCACTGCCGACTCATAGCGCAAAGAGGAGTCAACCGGGCGCGCCAGCCATCTGGTCTCCACCTCAAACGCCCTGCCCGCAGAGGTGATGAGCGGCGCATCGCCCATCAGTGCCGCCACCGGGGCGGCATCCAGCGTGGCCGACATCACCAGCAGTTGCAGGTCAGGACGCAGTGCGCCGCGAATTTCCAGCGCCAGTGCGAGCCCCAGATCAGCTTGCAAAGACCGTTCGTGAAATTCGTCAAAGATGATCAGCCCCACGCCGGGCAAATCCGCATCAGACTGGATCATCCGGGTCAGAATGCCCTCGGTCACCACTTCGATACGGGTCTGTGCGCCTGTCCGGGACTCACCCCGGATACGGTATCCCACCGTCTGGCCCAAAGGCTCGCCCAACGTTTCAGCCATCCGCGCAGCCGCCGCACGGGTAGAAAGACGACGCGGTTCCAGCAACAGAATGCGACCCGTTACCTGCGCCAGCAGCGCCAGCGGCACGCGGGTGGTCTTGCCTGCACCCGGAGGTGCCTGAAGCACCGCCATGCCGTTCGCCGCCATCGCGGCTTGCAGCACGGGGATCACCCCGTCGATGGGGAGCGGATCAGGAAAGGGCACAGTGTCAGACATGATCCGGGGTTAGGGCGCGGTGGCCCGCAGATCAAGGGTCAAGCGCAGCATCAATCCGTGCGGATAACCCGGGCGGGACCGAATGCGCTGTCGACCGTCACTTCGCTCACCCGCAACACGCCCTGCGCGAGCGGACGATAGATCACGGTAAACGTCGATTCGGGACGTTTGGCCAGTTCTTTGGCCGGATAACCGTCGATCCGGCGATATCGTCCCCGACAGGTCACGTTGTTGCCGTCCACCTGCGGCCCGGAAAGCGTGATGCTGTTGACGCGGTGGCCGTCGAACATTTTCAAATCCAGCCGACACGCCGCGTCGCGCGTCGTATCGCGCAACACAGAATACATGCCCGTCAGCGGGTCTACCACGCCCTTGTGCTGCGTCGGATCGACCAGCGGAGCATCGGCTTCGGGCGGATCGGCACTTATGACGGTGGCAAGACCGCCATCAAACCTCAGATCCGCGCCGCGCCCCTCGCGCGCGCCTTTGGCCTCGGCGGTATAGTGCTGGGGAATCAGCCGCCCGTTCCGCTCTGCCCCTTGCGTGCGCGATGTGAGACTGAACGAGCGGAACACACCGGCGATACCGGCAGATCCCGACGTTGCAGTCAGCGCATAAGCCGCACCTTCATGCTTTGCCGCAAGCGACAGCTTGCCTGCCGTGATGCCCCTGACCGACACCGTATAGCGCGCCACGTCGGGCTCTTGCGCGGGGGCGGGACTGGCAAGACACAGGGCAACACACCCGGCAACAGCACGAAAGGGCAACATCACAGGCTCCTTGTGGCAACGGCCGGTCGGTCGGCACGGGCTGGCATCACAATGGATGATAGGGCATGAAAGGGCAATTGCGGGATGTGTCGATCATCTCCCGGCAGGAAAATGCCGGATGACACCCCAGTATCAAGCAGGTGTGACAGATGGACGTGCCGATGCAGATGACCGAACTGGCTGCGGCCGTGATCGCCGGGGACCGCAGGGCACTGGCGCGGGCGATCACGCGGGTCGAAAGTGCCCGCGCCGATCACCGGGCCGAAGCAGTGGAACTGGTGACATTGGCGCGCGCGGCGGGGCGGCAAGCGCTGCGCATCGGCTTGTCCGGCACGCCTGGGGTCGGAAAATCCACCTTTATCGAGGCGTTCGGCATGATGCTGGTGACGCAGGGGCTGCGCGTGGCGGTTCTGGCCGTGGACCCCAGCTCGGCCCGGTCGGGCGGATCGATTCTGGGCGACAAGACCAGAATGGAACGGCTGAGCCGGGAACAATCCGCGTTTATCCGCCCCTCGCCCAGTCAGGCACAGATGGGCGGGGTCGCCCGCCGCACGCGCGAGGCGGTGGCGTTGTGCGAAGCGGCGGGCTTCGATGTGGTGCTGGTGGAAACCGTCGGCGTGGGTCAGTCGGAAACCGTGGTATCCGAGATCTGCGATCTGTTCATCCTGCTGCTCGCCCCCGCAGGAGGGGACGAGTTGCAGGGAGTAAAACGCGGCATCATGGAAATGGCGGACATGATTCTTGTGAACAAGGCCGACGGAGACCTGAAACCCGCCGCCATGCGGACACGGGCCGATTACGCGGGGGCGCTCCACCTGTTGCGCCGTCGCCCGCAGGATCCGGCAGGCTTTCCCAAGGCCATCTGTGTGTCGGCCATCGAAAACAGCGGGTTGACCGAGGCTTGGGCCGACATGCGGGCCTTGGCCGACTGGCGCAGACAGAACGGCCACTGGGAAACCCGCCGCGCGGATCAGGCCCGGCACTGGTTTGGGGAAGAAGTGCGGCAAGGCATCCTGTCGGTGCTTCAGCGTGAGCCGGCCAAAGGTTCCATGGCAGCGCTTGGCGCAAAGGTCGCGGCGGGGATCTTGTCGCCCGAAGAGGCGGCAACCCAGATGCTGGGCCTTTTGGGCCGAGGTTGACGCGGGAAAGGCCACAGCGCAAACAGGGGGTCTGAAACTGTTTTCGCATCAATCCGGCCTCAAACGTGACCGAAATTTGACAAAAATCAAGCTCCGGATGAAGCCGCGGCCAAAAGACATGCAAAAAACGCATAGCAGCTTTAGCCATTCGGTGGATTGTGCAGGCGCAGCAATTACCCCATGTAGATGTCAACGGAAAAGGCGGATGGGCCGCCTTGACCGATCCGAAGATGATGAAGAGGAAACGATCATGGCTTACACGAACACGCAAACGGTTGCTGGCATTCAGGTCGGCGGATGGATGGGCGATGTTCTGGCCAAGTGGAATGTGGCCCGCGAACGTCGCGCGCTGTATCTGCAAACCCTGAATGAATTGTCGGCCATGTCCGATCGCGATCTGGCGGACATCAACGTCGCCCGCGTCTCGATTGAAGATATCGCACGCGAAGCCGCTTACGGGAAATAATGCGTCACCGATTGTGACCAACGTTTCAGTCACCCTAGGTGACACAGGTCTCCTGAAGGCGCTCTCCTCCTCCCTGCGCCAACAGGTTTTACGGCGAACCGGTCCTCCCCCGGTTCGCCGTTTTCTTTTTTTCTGCAGCCGTTGCCATTAGCGCTGACACAATCTGTGAAGCGCTTTGGGCTGGCTCCGACAGCGTGCCCGGTTTACGCATGGCCGGGCAAAGGAAGGGGATACCGTCATGACCATCACAGACGCGCAGCGCGCACGTTGGGCAGTCGCGACGATGTTCATGGCCGCCGGTTTCGTAATGGGGGCTTGGGCCCCACAGATCCCGCTGTTGTTGCCACGCCATGACATCACGGCGTTCACGCTTGGAATCCTTATTCTGGTGCTGGGTGTCGGAGCTGTCGGGGCCATGCTGTTCACAGGACAGCTGATCGGGCGTTTCGGGTCGGTGGCGGTATTGGGTGTCTTTGCACTGGCGTCCTCGGCCGCACTACCCATCGTTGTATTCGCGCCCTCACTCATGGCTCTGGTTCCCGCGATTGCCCTGTTTGGTGCGCTGATTGGCTGCATGGATGTTGCGATGAACGCCAATGCAGTCGAGGTGGAACGGCGTCTGGGTCGGGCGATCATGTCTTCATCCCATGGGTTCTGGAGCCTTGGCGGCTTTGTTGGCGGGTCCGCCGGGGCTTGGCTGATCTCGCGATGGGGCGCAGAGGCACAGGCGGGCCTTGTCGCCGTTGTCACGGCCGCGATGGTGTTGGCTGCAATGCCAGCGCTGCGCGGCGAGGCCCCTGCCCCGATTCGCGCCGCTGTCGGCGCATCTCGACAACGCGTTTTGCTGCCACGGGATGCAGGGCTTTGGCTTTTGGGCGCGATGGCGCTTTTTTCAATGGTGCCAGAAGGTGCGGTGCTGGACTGGGGCGCATTGTTTTTGCAAAGGGAAATGGGGGCGGACGTGTTCCGGTCCGGGCTTGGCTTTGCGTTCTTTGCGGGGGCCATGGCCATCATGCGTTTCGCGGGTGACGCCGTGCGCAACCGTTTTGGGGCTGTCCAGACCATGCGGGTGTCCGGACTGATTGCTGCGGCGGGCATGATGCTGGCGGCGGTGGCGACAAGTGACACGATGGCGATTTTCGCCTTCTTTGTAACGGGGCTTGGCGTGGCGAACATGGTGCCGATCCTGTTCTCTGCCGCTGGAAATCATCCGGGTGTTGCCTCGGGCACTGCAATCGCGGCCGTTACGATGGTGGGCTATGCTGGCATCCTTGTGGCTCCGGCAAGCATTGGCTTTGTCGCGGAGCTCATCGGATTTCGTGTCACCTATGGCGTGTTGTCACTATTGCTGGTCGTGGTGGCTTTGCTCGCCGGACGCACGGCGGGTGCGGATGAGGTGCGGGCCGTGCCACAAACCGCCGCGCACTGACACTGTGCAGCAGACGCGTGCGTTGGGGGATTGATGCCGCCCGCAACCAGCGTATGTATTCTCTTATGACCGATGACCTTTCCAGCCGTGACTGCCTGCCGCCTGAACTTGTGACCCTGTTGGCTGATTGGCCACGGGCCAGATGGTCGGATGTGCCGGGGTTTGAAGGGTTGTCTTCGTTCTGGCTTGATCGACATCTGGGCTTTCGCGACCTGATGACAGGTCTGCGTCTGGATGCCGAACACATGAGCGACGGCCGGATCGACCCTCAGCGCTGGCAAGGCCGCGTGTTGCGTGGCGGCGAGCAACTGGTGCAAGGCCTGATCGGACACCACCAGATCGAGGATGCAAGTTATTTTCCCGCGATGGTAGAACTGGAACCGAGCCTTGCACACGGATTTGATCTTCTCGACCGCGATCACCATGCGCTGGATGGGTTGCTGGATGGCTTTGTCACCTCGGCCAATGCCGCCCTTCAGGCAGATGACCCGCGCGAGGCAGCGCTGGCGTTCCACGCCAGCCTCGCTCCGTTTGAACGCCAACTGATCCGGCATCTGGAGGATGAAGAGGACCTGATCATCCCTGTGATCCTCAAGCACCAGATGGGCTGACCGGGCGCGTCGCCCGCCCTCGCGGTAGGGCGGGGTTCACCCCGCCATCCCGGCCCAAAGCGCTATTTGCCCAGGCACCAGCGCATGATCGCCTTTTGCGCATGCAGCCGGTTTTCCGCCTCGTCAAAGATCACCGAATGGGGACCGTCCATCACAGCGCTGGTCGCTTCATCGTTGCGATGCGCGGGCAGGCAATGCATGAACAGCGCATCCGGCTTTGCCTTTGCCATCAGCACCTCATTCACCTGATAGCCGCGCAATTGGTTGTGGCGGCGCTCCTTGGCTGACTCGGGGTCGTGCATGCTGACCCATGTATCCGTTACGACCAGATCGGCTCCGATAACGGCGGTATGCGGATCACGCTCAATCTGCACATCCGAACCCTTGGCGCGGGCAAACTGGACAAACTTCTCCTCCGGGTCGAGCGGTTCCGGGCCCGTAAAGGTGAAGTCGAAACCGAACTGTCCAGCCGCGTGGATGAAGGATGCGCAGACGTTGTTGCCATCGCCCGCCCAGACCACCTTTTTCCCACCGATCGGGCCGCGGTGTTCTTCATAAGTCATCACATCGGCCATGATCTGGCACGGATGCGTGCGGTTCGTCAGGCCATTGATCACTGGCACGGTGGCGTGTTCGGCCATCTCCAGCAGCGTCGCTTCCTCGAACGTGCGGATCATGATGAGGTCGACATAGCGCGACAGCACGCGGGCGGTGTCGGCGATGGTCTCGCCGTGCCCTAGCTGCATTTCCTTGCCGGACAGCACCATGGTCTGCCCGCCCATCTGCCGCACACCGACATCGAAGGATACCCGCGTCCGGGTCGACGGCTTTTCGAAGATCAGCGCAACCATGTGACCTGCCAGCGGCTGGTCATCATCGGGTGCACCGCGCGGGCGGCCGTTGCGCGCGCTTTTCACAGCATGGGCCGTGTCGATCATGGATCTGAGTTCAGTCGCGTCGGTGGTGTGGATATCAAGGAAGTGTTTCATGTCATTTCGTCACTTTGGCGGACGTCCCGGGGGCTCTGCCCCCGGACCCCCGGGATATTTAAGAACAGATGAAAGTCGTCAGAGGACGGCTTCCAGATCGGTGGCGGTAGCGTCGAGGCGCGAAAGTGCCTCGGCGATGTCGGCTTCGGGGATGTTGAGTGCGGGCAGCAGGCGCAGCACATTGTCAGCGGCCGCAACGGTGAGGACGTGGCGCGCATAGCCAGCCTTGACCACATCGGTATTGGGCACCACGCATTTGAGGCCCAGGATCAGCCCCTGACCGCGCACGGCTTCGAACACCTTGGGATGGCCGGCAATCAGCCCCTCAAGGCCTTGACGGAACTGTGCCGATTTTTGGCTGACGGCATCGAGGAAGGCAGGGTTGGATACGATGTCGGTAACCGCGGCGCCAATGGCGCAGCCCAAGGGGTTGCCGCCATAAGTGGAGCCATGGCTGCCCGCGACCATTCCGGAAGCAGCCCGTTCGGTGGCCAGCACCGCGCCCAACGGGAAGCCGCCGCCAATGCCCTTGGCGACCATCATGATGTCCGGCGTCACACCGGCCCATTCATGAGCAAAAAGTTTGCCGGTGCGACCCATGCCGCATTGTACCTCATCAAATATCAGCAGCGTGCCGGTGCTGTCGCACAGATCGCGCAAACCCTTGAGGCATTGGTCGGGCACCACACGGATGCCGCCCTCCCCTTGGATGGGCTCGATGATCACGGCGCAGGTCTGGTCGGTGATTGCCGCGCGGATCGCATCGTGATCGGCCCATTTCAGCTGGGTAAAGCCCGGCATCAGCGGACCATAGCCCTTTACCATCTTTTCCGACCCGGCGGCGGCGATTGCCCCAGTGGAACGGCCATGGAACGCGCCCTCGAAAGCGATGATTTGCGTGCGCTCCGGGCCGCCCGCGTCATGGTGATGTTTGCGCGCCATCTTGATCGCAAGTTCCGCCGCCTCGGTGCCGGAATTGGTAAAAAACACCGTATCGGCAAAGGTCCGCTCCACCAGCATGCCGGCCAGCCGTTCTTGTTCCGGGATGCGGTAGATGTTGGAGACATGCCACAACTTTTGCGCCTGCGCTGTCAGCGTTTCAACCAGGACCGGATGGGCGTGCCCCAGCGCGTTGACAGCAATACCGGCCCCCAGATCCAAATATCGGCTGCCGTCTTCGGCAGTCAGCCAGCTTCCCTCCCCCGAGACAAAAGCGAGGGGGGCGCGATTATAGGTGGGCAGGACAGCGGAGATCATGGCACGGACCTTTCGGGATCTGGCGGAACCGGAGCGATGGGTTTGCCCTGAAACAGGGTGCAGCCAAGGCGTAGCGGTTGGCCAAGGGGGGTGTCAATGTTTGGGGGGTGGCCCGGAGCGCCGGGCAGCACGAAACCAGTCGCTCAGAAGCGTCGGGGACGTCGAACAAGGGCGCGCCTTTTGGTCATGCCTCGGCGATAGGCGAATATGAGCGGCCTGTAAATGAAAATGTGGCGCGCGGATTCGCCGGGCAGCGCTTGATCTTCGGCCTGCCAGCTTGTATCCCGTGCCGTCGCGGTTAGAATAGCCGGCAATCGTCGTTATCGCAGCCCAACAGCGGAGATCACCATGTCCTGGACGGATGAGCGGGTTGAAACGCTCAAGAAGATGTGGGCCGAAGGCCAGTCGGCCAGTCAGATCGCCAAGGAACTGGGCGGTGTCACGCGCAATGCGGTCATAGGCAAGGTTCATCGTCTGGGCCTTTCGAACCGTGTTGGCGGCGCCAAGGATGAGCCGGAAGAGGACGCCCCCGTTGCGGCGGCCAAGCCGGAGGTAGCGGTAAAGCCCGCGCCGGAACCTCGGCCGGAACCCGTGGCAACAGCGACGCGCGCCGTGCCGGAACGTCCTGTTGCTGCAGCGCCTTCCGCCCCATCGAACGTGACTCCCCTGCCGATCCGCAAAGCGATCATTCCTGCCGGCCAGCCCCTGCCGCCGCAGCCTTCGGCTAACGAGATCAGCCCCGAAGCGCTGGCCTCGGTGCGTGAGGTCGAGAAGCATGCGAAACGGCTGACGCTGATGGAACTGACCGAACGCACCTGCAAATGGCCGGTGGGCGATCCCGCTACGGATGATTTCTGGTTCTGCGGCCTGCCAAGCCTGCCCGGCAAACCTTATTGCGAAGCTCATGTCGGCGTGGCGTTCCAACCGATGAGCGCACGGCGCGACCGTCGCCGCTGATCGTGGAACGGGGCGGGATCAAACACCTGCTCTGTATCACGCCACCTCGCATGTGCGGTTTGTCCGACATGCCGGCAGTCTCTGAGACGAACCGCGAGACCGACATCAGACCATAAGCCAGCACGTCTGCGCCTGGCCATGTGGTTCACGGCGCGCCATCAATAGTGCAAAGGTGATGCCCCTGTTCAAACGCCGGGGATGTTTTGCAGATCGCAGGTGTCATCAGACCCGTTTGCTCAATTTCTGCCCCCCAACAGGCGTTCCAGCAGACGCACAGCTTCGGCGTCAACCGCCTCTTGCGCCCGACGGCGTGCGGCGTCTTCCAGACTTTCGCCCTCTTGCCGGACGATGCCCAGCTCTTGTTCTGCCTTGCGCGCCAGTTCGGCGCGCGCCCGGGTTTCAGCCGCAGCAACTTCGGCTTTGGCCCGTGCCTCCAGTTCCTTGGCCTGATCTTCAAAGCGCTCGCGCGCCAGCGCCTCCAGATCCAGCCGGAAGCGCGGGTTGGCCCACGTGCCGGAGATCAGCAACGGCACCCTGACGCCCCCGGTGCCGTCAACCGCAGCAAGCGCCACCGGGCGCAAGCGATAGTCCAGTGTTCGCGCACCCATGTCTATGCGGCCTTCGCCCGTTGCGGTCACATAGGGAGCTTTGAAATCAAGATCGCGGTTGGACAAAACCCCTTTGTCGATGGCGAAACTGGCCGTGACGGCTTCAAAAATGGTCTTTTGGCCCTCACCCACATAGCCCGCGTCCAGCGTGCGCAGCATCCCCGCGATATCCAGCCCCCGCAACGCACCCTTGCCAAGGCGCAGGGTGCCAGACCCCGAAAGATTTCGCATGATCGCATCTACCGAATTGCCAACGCCCAGAAACTTCAACCGCAGATCACCGCCGCCGATCAACCTGTCATAACCGCCGACGTCGATCAGAAGTGGCTGCATTTCCAGCCCGGCCAAAACCAGATCACCCCCCACCGACAGCCCGCCCCGCCCGTTCACGATAAACTGTCCGCTGACATTGCCCTGATAAGCAGCAACCTGGCGCAGATCGAACACGGCCCTAGCCCGATCGAGCGTGGTCATGACCCGGGTTGTGCCCAGCTTCACCACTCCCAGATCTACACTGTCTGCAGTCAGCGCAATCGACGCATCAGCAAGGCCCAAAACAGACACATCAATCGGAACAGTCGACCAACCTGCGGCTTGTGGTTCTCCGCCGGCAGCCCCGCCCGAAGTGCGGCCCTTACCGCCCAGACCAGCTGCCAAAGACAATGCCCCCGCCGTCACCTGAGCCGAGATCTTGGGACGATCGCCGTTTGTGGTCAGATCGGCATCCAGCTTCAAACGGTTGTCGTCGAGCCGAAGGGTGCCACTGCGCAGATGCGCCGACAGTTTGTCAGTCAGGGTCAAACGCCCCGTCACATCGACATGCCGCGCGCCAAGACCCTGTGGGACATCCGGCCGGGGCAGCCCCGCAAGGCGCGAGATGGATGCGAGATCACCAAGATCCGCCACCACCTCCCCCTCTGCTGCCAGCGGAGCCCAGCCAGCCCGCCCGACGAAGTCCAGCCTTGCATCGCCTGCGTTCAGCTTCAAGTCGATGTCAACGGCCTTGCCATCCAGAAAAGGCGCGAATTGTGCAACTTTGAACCGGGTTTCGACAGATTGGTCGTTCAGAATTGCGTCAAATGTGAAATCAGCGGCTCCAAGAAATGCTGGAATCCGTGCTTGCCCGTTGACCGATGACAAGACGATCCGGCGACCTGTTCCGTGATCAACAAAGGTAAAGCGCCCGTCCGACACATCGGCCAGATCCAGCGTGAACGGCGTGCCCTCGCCCACCATTCCAGGGGCTGCAGCGCCGCCGCCACGTCCGCCGAAAACCCAGTTTTCGCGACCATCGCGCGCCCGCTCCAGCAACAGTTGCGGGGCTTGCGCCGATATTGCGGTGATCTTCACCTCGCCGCCGATCAGCGCCGCCATGTCCAGCGCTATGTTCAGACCCTCGGCCCGCAACATGTCGCCTTCGGTGCCCCAATCCGCATTCGACACCGATACCGGGCCGGTCTGCACGCCAAGTGTGGGAAAGAAGCTGGGCCGTACCGGGCCTTCGATCACCAACCGGCGCCCGGTCACTTCCGCAAAACGCTCTGTCGCAAGGGCCGCAATCCGTTCCGACGGGATCATGAAGACCGCCGCAACCCCCAGAAACAGCAGGAGTGACACAGCCAGAACAGAGCGGATCAACCAACGCATGATACCTGCCTTCCCCAATGGTTTTCCACAAAGCTACGCCCCAAGACGCCCGCGCCGCAACGGATCAGCGCAGGCATGCCCACCAACCAAGTGCAATCGGCGGCAGATTGCCGATCGCATCGGGTCACGTTCACCCGCGGCCAACACAATCGCTGCACGCGACAGCCGGACCGGCCCGCAAAGATCACGCAGCGCCGCCCTGCATCGCAACGCCATAATCCGACGCCCCTCTTGTCGATCCGTGGAGGTCATGCCCTGTCTAAAGACCCGCCGAGGGCGCTGGGGTGGGCGGGCGGGAGGCGCCTGAGGCGGGTCTTACCCCCTATCCGGCTCGACCAATCCCGGATATAACGCGCGCCATGTCGCAAAATCCGCCCAACCTTCGCCCTGATCTGGCCCCCAAGGCCACCTTCTCCGAGGCCCCCCGCCCAGGCCAGCCGACCATAGGCATGGTCAGCCTTGGCTGCCCCAAGGCGCTGGTCGATTCCGAACGCATCCTGACCCGGCTGCGGGCCGAAGGTTACGCAATCAGCCCCGATTACAAGGGGGCGGATGCGGTGATCGTCAACACCTGCGGCTTTCTTGACAGCGCCAAGGCCGAAAGTCTGGAAGCGATCGGCGAGGCTCTGGCCGAAAACGGTCGGGTCATCGTCACCGGCTGTCTGGGCGCCGAGCCCGCATACATCACGGGCGCGCATCCAAAAGTGCTCGCCGTTACTGGCCCGCACCAGTACGAGGCGGTGCTGGATGCCGTTCACATCGCGGTGCCGCCCAGCCCCGATCCGTTCATCGATCTCTTGCCTGCCCGCAGTGTCAGCCTGACACCACGCCATTACAGCTATCTGAAAATCTCGGAAGGCTGCAACCACAAGTGCAAGTTCTGCATCATCCCCGACATGCGCGGCCGTCTGGTCAGCCGGCCGGCCCATGCCGTGCTGCGCGAGGCGGAAAAGCTGGTCGAGGCAGGGGTGCGCGAACTCTTGGTAATTTCACAGGATACCTCGGCTTATGGGGTGGATCGCAAGCATGACATGTCGCCATGGAAAGGCGGCGAGGTGCGGGCGCACATTACCGATTTGGCGCGCGAAATGGGGCAGTTGGGCGCTTGGGTTCGGTTGCACTATGTCTACCCCTATCCGCATGTGCGCGATCTGGTGCCGCTGATGGCGGAAGGATTGATCCTGCCCTATCTGGACATTCCGTTCCAGCACGCCCACCCCGAAACCCTGCGCCGGATGGCACGGCCCGCAGCCGCGGCAAAGACGCTGGACGAGATCGCCGCATGGCGCACCGCCTGCCCGGACATCACCCTGCGCTCGACCTTCATCGTCGGCTATCCGGGCGAGACCGAAGCCGAGTTCCAGACCTTGCTCGACTGGATGGACGACGCGCAACTCGACCGGGTGGGGTGCTTCCAATACGAAAACGTCGCCGGGGCACGCAGCAATGATTTGCCCGATCATGTGCCGGCCGATGAAAAACAGGACCGCTGGGACCGTTTCATGGAAAAGGCGCAAGCCATTTCCGAGGCAAAGCTGGACGCCAAAGTCGGTCGCACGCTGCAGGTGATCGTGGATGCGGTGGACGAAGAAGGCGCCACCTGCCGCACCATGGCCGATGCCCCCGAGATCGACGGCAACCTGTTCGTCGACGCGGGTTTCAAGACGCTGACGCCCGGCGATATCGCCACGGTAAAGGTGGATGAGGCGGGTGAGTATGACCTGTGGGGTCATCTGGTCAGCTGATGGCAGTCCGCCTTCTTGCCGCACTTTCGCCTTATTTGATCGCTTTTTCAATGGCAGGTCATAATCTGGGGCTTGGGCTGTCCTGCCCGGTCTTCCGATGCAAAAGGGATTGTTTGAGATGGAAACCACGACCATCACCCCGGTAATCCTGTGTGGCGGCGCAGGAACTCGGCTTTGGCCGCTGTCGCGCAAATCCTATCCAAAGCAGTTCTCGGCGTTGTTGGGCCAGGGCAGTTTGTTCCAACAGACCCTGGCGCGCGTGCGGCCACCCGAGTTTGGACGGCCGGTTGTAGTCACGGGAGAGCAATTCCGGTTTATTGTGGTGGAGCAACTGGCCCAGAGTCAGGTGGATGCCGCCGCAATTCTGGTGGAGCCATCGGCCCGCAATACCGCCCCGGCCATTCTTTCTGCGGCTCTTTGGCTGGCGGCACGTGACCCAAATGCAGTGCTTCTGGTGCTGCCCTCAGATCATGTGATCCCCGACACTGCGGCCTTTCGCTTGGCGGTTCTGGCCGGGCTTGGTGCGGCGCAATCGGGCAGGATCGTGACGTTCGGCATCACACCCACCCGACCCGAGACCGGCTATGGCTATCTGGAGCTTGAATCCGCCCCCGTCCCGGATCGTCCGGTCGGCTTGCGCAGTTTTGTGGAAAAACCCGATGGCGCCACCGCGCAGACTTTGCTGGACGGCGGCAAGCATCTTTGGAACGCCGGAATTTTTCTGGCCAGCGCCCAAAGCCTGATTGACGCGTTTGCGCGTCACGCTCCCGATATGCTGCCAGATGCGCGCGCGGCAGTTGATGGCGCGCAGGCCGATCTTGGCCTGACACGGCTTGCCCCTGCACCGTGGGAGAAGCTTCGCGACATTTCGATAGATTACGCCATCATGGAACAGGTGGATGGATTGGTGGCAGTGCCCTATTCCGGGCAATGGTCCGATCTGGGCGGCTGGGACGCAGTCTGGCAGGAAAGCGGCCCGGACGCTGCTGGAAATGTCGCAACCGGCGGCGCCGTCGCGATGGACTGCACCGGCAGCCTGCTGCGGTCTGACTCCAGCCGCATGGCCGTGGTGGGCATCGGCTTGACCGACATGATCGTGGTTGCGATGCCTGATGCTGTATTGGTTGCCGCAAAATCGCGGGCACAGGAAGTAAAGGCCGCAGTCGAGGCGCTGAAAGCTGCCGGCTCCAAGCAAGCCACGGAGTTTCCGCGCGACCATCGCCCGTGGGGATGGTTCGAAAGCCTGACCTTGGGCAACAGGTTTCAGGTCAAGCGAATGTGTGTGAAGCCGGGCGGCGCCCTATCTTTGCAGTCCCATCACCATCGCGCCGAACACTGGGTTGTCGTTGAAGGCACGGCGCGGGTCACCGTTGGGGACGCCGTTCGCCTGCTGAGCGAAAACGAATCCATTTATGTGCCGCTCGGTGCGCGGCACCGACTGGAAAACCCGGGCAAAGTGCCGGTCATGTTGATCGAAGTGCAGACCGGCACCTACTTGGGTGAAGATGATATCCAGCGCTACGACGATATCTACGCACGATCCTGATCCACGCTTGGTAATATAGTGCCCTGTGCCAACGCATTGTCTATATCTTGGGCCCCCTGCGCAGATTTTATCACCAGCAGGGGCTGGAAATCTGTGGATAAAACATTAGCAAGGACATTTAGGCACTGTCCATGCCTGCTTCCCGACGCTAGACCGGACCTGTCGGAAGATTGCACGTCAGGAACCGAGTGTGAGATTATCTCTCAGGATCTGCTTCGCCGTTGTTGGTTCGCTTTCGCTTGTTGGATGCACCTTGCCAAGGGGTGCAGCACTGCAATCTGAAATTGTGCGCAATGCAGATGCCGAAAACAGCACATTCACAGTCGTTCCTGTCACGCGGGAAACCTTGCCAAAAGTATCGAAATGGCCCGGTACCGGCGGCGGTGGCCTTGCGGGCTGGATCGGTGCGGGGCGCGGCTCTGACGGCGGGCTGGTCCGCGCCGGTGATGCGGTAAACATCACAATCTGGGACAACGAGGAAAACTCGCTTCTGGTGCCACCCGGAACCAAGCGGATCGAACTTGTGGGAACCGTCGTATCGTCTTCGGGAACCATTTTCCTGCCCTATGTGGGCGAAGTGTCGATCAGCGGCCAAACGCCGGATCAGGCGCGGCGCACGATCGAGAGCAAGGTTTTGACAGTGGCCCCATCCGCGCAAGTGGTGTTGACGCGCGGGGCAGGAAAACAAAGTGCCATTGATCTGGTTACAGGTGTCGCGCGACCGGGAGTCTATCCGATGGATGGCCGGCAAATGACCATCCTGTCGGTTCTGGCCGAAGGCGGCGGCATCCAGAACGGACTGCGCAACCCGATCGTGCGACTGATACGGAATGGCAAGACCCATGAGATCACGGCAGATCGCCTGCTGGCAGACGGGGCCCAGAACACGTCAATGCGTGGTGGTGACAAGGTCTTGGTCGTGCCGGATGAACGCTACTATACCGCCCTTGGTGCGACAGGAACGGAGCGGCTGATCCACTTCGAAAAGGACACGCTGACCGCTTTGGAAGCCATCTCGATTGCCGGCGGTATCACAGATGGCCGCGCAAATCCCAAAGGTGTGCTTGTGTTGCGGGATTATCCCGCCAGTGCCGTGCGCAATGACGGATCAGGGCCGACGAAGGCTCAGGTGGTGTTCACCATCGATCTGACCACGGCTGACGGACTTTTCGCGGCGCGGACGTTCCGTATTTTCCCCAAAGACACGGTTATGGCCACAGAGTCCCCCGTGGTCGCGATCCAATCTGTTGCCGGACTTTTGGGCAGTGCTATTGGTTTGCGCAATGCGGCATCCGCCAATTGATCTCGGCGAGGTTGGGACAAGAGAATATCTGTAGCCGGGTTGAGAAATGCGCCCTGAATTGATAGGCGTTTCATCGTAAAAGCAAATGGGTATTTGAACATGACGATTGAAAGCACCTTTCTAGAGGGCGTATTTGTCCTGACTCCCAAACGCTTTGGCGATGATCGCGGCTGGTTTACCGAAAGCTGGAACGCGGATCGTATGAAAGATGCAGGACTTGATCTTGCATTTGTGCAAGACAATCATTCTTTTTCCCAGCGCAAGGGCACATTGCGCGGACTGCACTATCAGTCACCACCCCGCGCTCAGGACAAGCTGGTGCGCTGCACCCGTGGGTCGATTTTGGATGTTGCCGTCGATTTCCGGCAAGGCTCTTCCACCTATGGCAAATGGTTCGGGGTGGAACTGACTGCGGATAACGGCAAGCAACTACTGGTGCCGCAGGGCTTTTTGCATGGCTTCCTGACACTGACAAATGATGTAGAGGTGCAGTATAAATGCACCGATGTTTATGCGCCCGACTGCGATGGCAATGTGCGCTGGGACGACCCGACCATCGGGATTGACTGGGCGATGTGTGGCGCCCTGCCCGAAGATGGTCCCCAATTGTCGGCAAAAGATGCAGTTGCGCCGCTGTTTGCGGATGTGGCAACCCCCTTCCGCTATGAGGCCGCACCATGAAACTTCTTGTCACCGGCGGTGCCGGGTTTATCGGCTCTGCCGTGGTGCGCCTTGCCGTCTCGCGTGGGCATGAAGTGGTCAATCTGGATGCCCTGACCTATGCGGCCTGTCTGGACAATGTGGCCGAAGCGGCCCAGTCGAACCTTTACACCTTTGAGCGGGCTGATATCCGGGACAGGGCTGCCCTGGACGTGATCTTTGCGCGCCACACTCCTGATGCGGTGATGCATCTTGCCGCCGAAAGCCATGTTGACCGATCCATCGACGGCCCGGCCGATTTCATTGAAACCAACATCACCGGCACATTCAACATGCTGGAAGCCGCCCGCGCCCATTGGCAAGGCCGGGGCCGCCCGGAGTCCTTTCGCTTTCACCACATCTCCACGGATGAGGTGTTTGGCTCGCTCGGAGCAGAGGGGCAGTTCACCGAAACCACGCCCTATGACCCCCGCAGCCCCTATTCGGCCAGCAAGGCCTCTAGCGACCATCTGGTTCGAGCATGGCATGAAACCTATGGCTTGCCAGTGGTGATGACGAATTGCTCAAACAATTACGGGCCCTACCACTTCCCCGAAAAGCTGGTACCGGTGATCATCCTCAACGCGCTGGCCGGAAAACCGTTGCCGATCTACGGCAGTGGTACGAACGTGCGGGACTGGCTGTTTGTCGAAGATCACGCCGATGCGCTGCTCTTGGTGGTGCAAAAGGGCGTCGTCGGTCGCAGCTACAACATTGGCGGCGAAAATGAGAGGACCAATCTGGAGCTGGTCCACACGCTGTGCAGGATTCTTGATGTAAAACGTCCAAAGGCATCGGGCAGCTATGCCGACCAGATCACCTTTGTCACCGACCGCCCCGGCCATGATGCACGCTATGCCATCGACCCCAGCCGCATCCGCGATGAGCTGGGTTGGCGGCCCTCGGTCACGGTCGAAGAAGGGCTGGAACGCACGGTGGACTGGTATCTGGCAAACGAAGCCTGGTGGCGCCCGCTGCAGTCGCGCAAGGGCGTGGGCGAGCGGTTGGGGGTCAAGGCGTAATTCACCCCCCGACAGAACGCTGATCACCTGAACAAACCAAACGGATACAATCCATGACCAGCTTCAAGCCACAGTCTTTACTCGTCTTCGGCCAATCCGGCCAAGTCGCAACCGAACTGCAACGGCTTGTACCCGACGCAAGGTTTCTCAGCCGTGATCAGGCTGATCTCTCGGATCCCGCTGCGTGCGCCAATGCGATCCGAACCCATCGGCCCGCAGTCGTGATCAACGCTGCCGCGTGGACAGCCGTGGACAAGGCCGAGAGCGAGGAAGCTGCCGCAACGGTGGTGAACGGGGACGCGCCGACAGCGATGGCACAGGAATGTGCGGCGTTGGATATTCCGTTTCTGCACATCTCGACCGATTATGTCTTTGACGGCACAGGAAAAGTTCCCTTTACGCCTGATCATCCTACGGCTCCGCTCGGGGCCTATGGCCGCTCAAAACTGAAGGGCGAAACCGGCGTTCGCGCAGCGGGGGGCAATCACCTGATCCTGCGGACCAGCTGGGTTGTGTCGGCACATGGCGCAAATTTTGTGAAAACCATGCTGCGGCTCGGGCAAGAACGTGACAGCCTGACGGTTGTGGGCGACCAGATCGGTGGCCCGACACCGGCGGCGGCGATTGCTGCTGCGCTGCTCAAGGCCGCACAGGCCCTGCAGGCCGGGCAACCGGGCGGCACTCACCACTTCAGCGGTGCACCCGACACGTCTTGGGCCGATTTCGCACGCGAAATCATGGCATGTGCGGGGCTGACCTGCCAAATCACCGATATTCCAAGCAGCGCCTATCCCACCCCTGCGCGCCGTCCAGCCAACAGCCGGTTGGATTGCACCGCGCTCAAGACCGCGTTCGGGATTGACCGACCGGATTGGCGTGAAGGGCTGCATGACATTTTGAAGGAGCTTTCCGCATGACCCGTAAAGGCATTATTCTCGCCGGAGGCTCAGGCACCCGGCTTTGGCCGATCACCATGGGTGTGTCGAAGCAGCTTTTGCCAATTTATGACAAGCCGATGATCTATTATCCGCTGTCCGTGCTGATGCTGGCAGGCCTGCGCGACATTGCCATCATCACAACACCTGAAGACCAACCCCAGTTCAAGCGGTTGCTCGGCGATGGCGCACAATGGGGCGTGACACTGACCTATATCATCCAACCGTCGCCAGACGGGCTGGCGCAAGCTTACTTGCTGGCGCGCGAATTTCTTGCTGGCGCACCCTCTGCGATGGTCTTGGGGGACAACATTTTCTTCGGCCACGGCCTGCCCGAAATGCTGGCAAGTGCGGATGCACAACCCGTCGGTGGCACGGTTTTTGGCTACCGTGTGGCGGATCCTGACCGCTATGGCGTTGTAGCCTTTGACAACGACGGCAAAGCCCGCGAAATCGTAGAAAAGCCTGCTGTTCCACCATCAAACTACGCCGTGACGGGCCTGTATTTCCTGGACGGTCGCGCACCTGAACTGGCAGCAAAGGTGAAACCGTCGCCGCGCGGTGAACTCGAAATCACCGAGCTTTTGCAGATGTATCTTCAGGAAGGCAGTCTTCAGGTCGAACAAATGGGGCGAGGGTTCGCTTGGCTGGATACCGGCACACATGGCAGCCTTCTGGATGCGTCGAATTTTGTGCGCACTTTGCAGATGCGCCAAGGTATGCAGGTTGGATGCCCGGACGAAATTGCATTTGATCATGGATGGATCAACCGCCAGGATTTGCTCGCGCGTGCAAAGATTTTTGCCAAGAACGACTATGGCAATTATCTCATGCAGCTGGTGAATAGCCGTCCCTGATTGATATATTGCCGCACAGCCCGGAGGGCAGAGGAGAAATCGATGCGCATTGCTGTCGCCGGTTTGGGATATGTTGGTCTGTCCAATGCGATTTTGTTGGCACAGCATCACGATGTCACTGCGCTGGATGTTCTTCCCGAACGGATTGAAATGGTCAACGCGCGAAGATCGCCAATCATTGATCCTGAAATCGAAGATTTTCTTGCAAATGTCCCACTTCGCCTCACCGCAACATTGGCCAAGTCCGAGGCCTACGCCCATGCTGACTATGTAATCGTGGCAACTCCTACCAATTACGACAGCCGGACCAACCATTTCGACACCGGATCGGTCGAGTCCGTCATTTCAGATGTTCTGGCGGTCAATCGGACTGCCACCATCGTTATCAAATCGACCATTCCTGTCGGATTTGTGGAGCGGCTGCGGCAGACAACGGGAAGCGAAAATATAGTGTTCTCCCCCGAATTCTTGCGGGAAGGTCGGGCGCTGCAAGACAACTTGCATCCATCCCGGATCATCGTGGGCGCCCGGAGTGCGGAGGCAAGGGTTTTCGCAGAAATGTTGCGCGACTGCGGAAAGGAACCAGATGTTCCAATCCTGTATACCGGCGCGGGTGAAGCCGAAGCGATAAAGCTGTTCGCAAACACCTACCTTGCAATGCGGGTGGCATTTTTCAACGAGCTGGACAGCTATGCCTTGTCCTTCGGGTTGGACACGCGTGATATCATCGGCGGGGTCAGTCTGGACCCGCGGATTGGTGGACATTACAACAACCCATCCTTCGGTTACGGTGGATATTGTCTGCCGAAAGACACCCGGCAATTGCTGGCGAATTATTCCGAAGTTCCCCAGAACCTGATCCGGGCAATCGTGGACGCCAACAGAACGCGCAAGGATTTTGTGGCCGAGCAGATTTTGGCACGCCGCCCAACCCATGTTGGCATCTACCGACTGACAATGAAGGCTGGTTCAGACAATTTCCGCGACAGTTCCATTCAGGGAATCATGAAGCGAATCAAGGCGAAGGGCATCGGTGTAACGGTCTATGAACCGCATCTTGCTGATGACTTCTTTTTCAACTCGCCGGTAGAGCGTGATCTGGACGTGTTCAAAGCGTCTTGTGATGTCATTGTGGCAAACCGCGTTACCGATGAATTGCACGACGTGCTTGACCGGGTGTTTTCTCGGGATCTGTTTGGCGGCGATTAAGACGATCGTGCTGTGGCTTTCCAACGCCGTTCGATGTGCGCTGCATGCCAATCACCTTTGATACGGAGCGGCGGCGCATGATGACCATCAAATTGCTTGCCCCTTCAAACGCCCGCCTCACTGACGCAACATTCCCGACCACACCCTTTTGCATTGAAGTATCGGTGCCTGTGCTGGCTTTTTCTACTCTAAATCAGGATCAGGGACCAAATGCACAGAGAAATGATGCTGGACAATCCACATGCATCAGTTTGGTTCAGCACACCATGTGCGTGATGCTCTTTGGAACAGCCCGTCATGGAAAATCACCGAACCTCTGCGCCGATGTGTCCGTCTGTTCCGCGCGCGCGGTTGAAGCCATTACAAGGCTGGTTTCTTTGCCCGGATGCGCCTAACCTTGGTGAGGTCGGAAAAGGGAGTCAGCTCAATGACAGGGCAGAAAGTTCTGGTCACGGGCGGCGCCGGCTACATCGGATCGCACGCTTGCAAGGCGCTTGCCAAAGCAGGCTTTGTTCCGGTCGCGTTTGACAACCTATCGACCGGTTGGGCCGAGGCCGTGAAATTCGGGCCACTCGTGCGGGCCGATCTGATGGATAAAGACGCCGTCCAAGCGGCATTTGCAGCGCATAAACCTGTCGCGGTGATGCACTTTGCTGCGCTGTCCCTGGTTGGCGACAGCATGAAAGAGCCCGGACGATATTGGCGTGTCAATGTCACCGGCGCCCTGAACCTTATCGAAAGCGCGGTGGAGGCGGGCTGCAAACGCATTGTGTTTTCTTCGACCTGCGCGACCTATGGCGACCCGGACAGTCTTGATCTGACAGAAGATACACCGCAGGCACCGATCAATGCCTATGGCAAATCAAAGCGCGCCATAGAAGACATTTTGCAGGATTTCAGCGCGAGTCATGGTCTGGAACATGTGATCTTCCGCTACTTCAATGTCGCTGGGGCCGATCCTGACGGTGCGTTGGGCGAACAGCACGAGCCGGAAACCCATTTGATCCCCCTGTTGATCGCGGCAGCTCTTGGCAAGCGGGATGCGCTGACAATCCATGGAACAGACTATGCGACCCCCGATGGCACTTGCGTGCGCGATTACGTTCACGTCAGCGATCTGGTGGATGCCCATGTCAAAGGCTTGGGCTGGCTTTTGGATAACCGGGGAAACCGGGCTTTCAATCTTGGCTCGGGTCACGGCTTTTCTGTGCGCGAGGTCATTGATGCAGCCCGCATAGTTTCAAATGGTACAGTGCCGATCATTGAAGGCCCGCGCCGCGCCGGAGATGCCACATCGCTGGTGTCCGGCAGCAAGCGCGCGCAGGAAGAACTGGGTTGGCATGCCTCAAGATCGACCTTGCCGGATATGATCAGTGATGCCTGGAAATGGCATCTTGGGTCTGGTTTTCGCAAGTGACCGTCCCAGTCAGTTCGTGACTGGAGGGATGCACCGGTGTTACGACGCAACGTGCAGTCGCCGTCCGATCAGACATTCATGTTTTTCAGATGTCTTGCGACGCCTTCGCCAACATCGTCGTAGATCTGGATTGCGCCATCTTCCAGAACAATGGCCATGTTGCAGATGCGCTTTACAAAATCCATCGAGTGCGACACGACGATTGCTCCGGACTGGCTCATCCGCTCCATGAAAACCGCCTCACTTTTCACCCGGAAACCGGCATCACCGACCGATGTGACCTCGTCCACCAGATAGGTGTCAAAGCGGATCCCCATAGACAGACCGAATGCCAGTCGAGAGCGCATCCCCGATGAATAGGTTCGCACAGGCATGTAGTAATGTCGCCCCAGTTCGGCAAACTCCTCGACAAAGGCGACCAGAACATCCGTCTCCACCCCGTAGATGCGAGCCACAAAGCGGACATTCTGAATGCCGGTCAGCTCGGGATGGAATGAGCCGGCAAAGCCGACCGGAAAGGAGATTGTGCCATCGGACCAGATCTTGCCGGAGGTGGGTATCTGCGTGCCCGCTATCATCTGCAAAAGCGTGGACTTGCCCGCGCCATTGCGCCCCAGCAAGGCCACCGATGTGCCAGTCGGGATGACGACGCTGATCTCATTCGCAACAGTTTTGTTTTCGCCCCGAACGCGAAAGGTCTTGGTAACTTTGTCCAGAACGATCATGCAGCTATACCTGTGGCCCCGTAGGTCACCCCTTTTGGTTACCGCCTGTCACGAACGCTGTAATAGATCAGCAAGCCCATCGACCAGATCAACGTCATGAATATCAATGTCAGGAATGACATCTGCAAGCGCTTCGGATAGGTGCTGGATTCGGCAAAAGTGGCCGGCACATGCGCAACAATATATCGTGATTTGCGCTGCGCTTCGCCTTGGGCGCTGTCATGCGACACCTGAGCGACCCGATAGGCTTCTTCCGCAAACAGTCGTTCGGCAGCATAACGCTCATACTGAGCGAACAAGGTTGAGTAATTCTCTCCCCCCGGACCCTGACCACCCGGACCGAACTTCGCCTGCTCTTCGGCAACGCGGTTCCGGATTGCCTGAATGCGACGTTCGCTGTCCAGTGTGCGGGGGTCGGTTGTCTGGCCTTGCAGTTTCAACAGATCCAGTTTGATAAGTTCATCCGCCAACTGGGCGTTGAGCGTATTGAGCACCCCAAGCTGGCTTTGCGCCGCACTCGCAGGATCGACGATCTGAGTCCGCAAGCGGAAGGCGGTCATGGTTTCACGGGCCGTGGCCAATCGCTCTTCGGCACGCTTCAACTCTTCAGCGGTAAAGCGCGTGGCATCCAGCCGGGCTTCGGCAGACAGCGTATTCACCAGATCGCTGGACCGATTGAAAATCGCCTCATTGATGGCATTTGACAGCAGAGGATCGTAGCTGTGCACCCGAATCTGGACCAAGCCCGAATTCGTGTTCAATTCGACCTTCCGTTTCCAATATTTGTGAAGATCCTCAATCGAGCCGCTGTCATTGAACGCGAATACAAAGTCCGATGGCCAGCCTTCGGCAAAGGCGGCAGCCAGATCCACATCCTGCGCCACCTTTTGCACCATTTGCTGGCTCATGATGAACTCGGACAAGATGTCGATATCGTTGCCGGCAGAGCCGGACAATTTGGTGATCCCGCCAAGGAGGTCGAGTGAAGACTGGAATTCTTCGGTTCGAACCGAAAACGACATCGTCGAAGCATATTGATCGCGTGCCAAGGCGAACAGATACGCAATGGCCAGAATGGTGGGGATGATGACGACCGCCACAAAGCTGACCGCAATGCCATAGTGCCGCCGTTGCAATTGCGCAGGGCCCGCAGCGGGTGGAACCGCTGGCTTTTTGGGGTCCGCTGTCACAGGGGCTGGTGCCGGAGCTGGCACCTTGAGAGGCGGGATCTGTGTCGGCGCGTGCAGCGGTTGCGGCGCCGCCCCAACCTTGGCCGCCGGAGCCTGCGCGGCAGGCGCTGCCTTTATCGGCACAACCTGACCTGTGGGCGCAGCTGGCACTGCGGCCGGTGGCGGTTCAACAGGCGCCCTCGGTGCAGCGGGCGAAGGCGGCGGCGAAACCGCCGCGGTTGCTACAGGTGCCGGACCTGACGGATTTGCTTGCGCCGGCGCCGCCGTCGGGTTTGGCGGCGTTGCGGCAGGTGGGGCTGGCTTTGCCGGCGCTGCTGGTTGGGCTGATGGGGTCTGAATTCCAACGGCCGGGGCAATCGGGGCCTTGGGCGCGGCAACCGGGGACGGTCCTGCGCCAGCGGCGGGTGCGTTCGTCAACGAAAAATCCCTTTACTCAAACATTCGGCCAAGGGGGCCCTTGCCCCACGCCCACCAGCCGACCGTGATCGATCATAGCCAGCACACATTTCGGTCCCCACAGAATTTTGGTGCAAGTCCGCAGATATCGTCATACGCAATCCTGAATTGCACTGCCCGTCCTTATCATACATAACGCGACCAAGAACTTCCAGTCGCTCTGTAACCGAGGCCTTCCATGACGGTTAAGCCCGGCCAATGGCCGAAGCCAACCCTTGACGCCGATACCATGCGCGCCCGGAAATATCGGATGGGCCGTACGATTGCGGCCCTGATGCTGCGGGAAATGGCCACGAGTTATGGCCGCTCTCCGGGTGGATACCTTTGGGAAATCCTTGAGCCGACACTGGCTTTGGCGATCATGACGGCGCTTTTTTCGGCCTTCATCACGCAGCCGCCGCTGGGTGACAATTTTCCGCTGTTTTTTGCGACGGGTTTTTTGCCCTTCATGCTGTTCAACGATACGGCAAACCGCATGGCGACTGCGATCAACTTTTCACGCCCCCTGCTGGCCTATCCTTCGGTAACGTTCGTGGATGCGATGCTGGCACGACTGCTGCTGCACTCGTTGACCAACACCTTGGTTTCCATCATCGTTTTCAGCTTCATTCTTTTTGTTCTGGATGCTTCGGCGCAGATTGAGATTGGAACCATTGCACTTGCCTATGGGCTGGCGGTTGCCCTGGGGTTTGGCATCGGATCGCTCAACAGTTACCTGATGACCGCCTTTCCGTTGTGGGAGCGTGCATGGCAAATTGCGACGCGGCCACTCTTTCTGATTTCCGGCGTATTCATGACCTTCGACAGTTTGCCAGAGTTCGGGCAGGACATCCTGATTTGGAACCCGTTGGTCCATATCATCGGGCTGACACGGGGCGGGTTTTACGCGAATTACAATGCCGATTACGCTTCCGTGACCTACGTGATGTTGATTGCAATGATCACGGCGGTCTTTGGGCTGATGCTGCTGTTTCGCCATCACCGCACCTTGCTGGAAGCGTGATCGGTGCCGGAGGTGCGCGCGAATGGCGTGGCAATCGGTCTTGGTCTATACAACGGCGTCCCCTTTATCGACGCGCAACTGGAGTCGATCGCGGCGCAGGATCACCAGAACTGGGCGCTGATAGTCAGTGACGACGGATCTACCGACACCGGCCCCGAACGGGTGCACCGCTTTGCCAACGGACCGGGTAAGGGGCGGGTCACACTGACCCGTGGGCCACGTCTGGGCTTTGCCCAGAACTACCTTACGTTGCTGCAACATCCGATCGCACGCCAGTCCGATCATGTGGCGCTGTGCGATCAGGATGATGAATGGCTGACCACGCGGCTTAGCCGTGGCGTGGCCGCCCTGCGCGGCTTTGGCGACAGCCCTGCCCTTTATTGTGCCAGAACCGTGGTTTGTAATGTTGATTTACGCCCTCTGCACCTTTCTCCGCTTTGGCCGCGCCCGTTTTCAATGCGCAATGCACTGGTTCAGAATGTTGCCTCCGGCAATACACTCATGCTGAACCGGGCCATGGCAGACATCGCGGCCGATGCAGCCCCCGCCGCGCAAATGGCTGATATTGCGGCACATGATTGGTGGCTTTACCTTCTGGCCTGCGCCACCGGAGCAAAAATTGTTCAAGACAACGAGCCGGTGGTGCATTACCGCCAGCATGATCGCAACACGATGGGGCGAAACGATACGGCATCGGCCAGACTGGGCCGGATCACCCGGATTATTGACGGCACGTTCGCCCGCTGGATCGACGCCAATTGCCGATCCATGGCCGCCGTTCCGCACCTTCTGACACCGGACGCAGCGGCATTATTGTCGCAGTTTCCCAAATTGCGTGCCAAGAATCTAAAGTCAAGGTTGGCTGCACATCAGGATATGGGTTTGTATCGACAGGGAAAAATGGGTGATCTTGCAATCAAGGCGGCCGTCATTTCCGGGCGACTTTGACCGTATTATTGCCATCTTTGGTTGCTTTTGTGGGGGTGTCGTAAAACTGTGTGACCGTAAGTGAACTCCGCAACCTCAGCTTCGGTTTCAATATGACGCGACTTGGCAGCCTTTTTGCCCTTTCAGTTTTTCTTTCCGCCGGAGGCGCCATGGCCACGAACTTGACATGCACTTTAGTGGCAGGTGACCCCGCAACAAGCCAAAGGCTGTGCGATGCGGTCAAGGCAAAGCTGGATCCGAAAGCAACGGGTCAGTTTGATCTGCATGTGACACAGGCGCGCCAAACCTTTCTACAGGCCAGACTGTCCCGTACCCTGGCGAAAGATCGCACCGACGGCCCAGAAATGACCGTCTCAGTCATAGACCGCGATTCGTTTCCTGATCAGACGCTCGCCAGCTTTGCCGCCAATCTGGTGGCCAGCGTGCACGCTGCAAAATAGATCGTATCAATTTCAAACACATAATCGGAGTCGTTCCTCATGTGCACAGTCTGCAGCGCCCTGCGTCCTTACCAACCTGACTGCGATTATGCCGGTCTGATCAACGTGCCTTTGCTGGCGTCAATCAGCGAGGTCGGGGATGCGCCGTCCACGCCAACCACGACCTTTGTGATCAACGCTGGTGATACGTTTGCAGGCACCTACAGCAGTGGTGCGGATGTGGATGTGATTGCGGTCAATGTGGTCGCAGGCCAAACCTATACCGTGTCGCTGACAGCAACACTCAACCCGGTCGGCGTTCCTACACCGGATACGTTTTTGCGTGTGCTGGACAACAACGGGACGATTATCGGCTTCGATGATGACGGCGGTCCGGGGTTCAACTCCCAGCTCACCTTCACGGCTACCACAACAGGGATGTACTACATTCAGGCGAGCCAAAGCACGGTCATTGGAGCCGCTGTGCCTGTTGCAGGATCTTACACGATGGGCGTGGTCCAGGGGAGCACGCCACCACCGCCGCCGCCACTGGCGGGGCCAACGGCCACCATTCAGGACATGGCCAATCAGCTGATACGCGACTTCTGGGTTGCGGATGGATATAGCGGCCCTCCCCGTTCGTTCAATGTGGAACCAGGCGGCACCCTTTACGTCAGCATTTCCAATCTGACCGCTGATGGTCAGCGTCTGGCGCTGGATGCGTTGGAGGCGTGGTCTCAGGTTACCGGCATCAATTTCAGCACACGCGTTCCTGCGGGGCGCGCCGCAGATATTGTCTTTGATGACAATCAGGAAGGCGCCTTTGCCACATCGATGACGAGCGGAAGCGCGATCACATCCGCCACCGTAAACATTTCCACACAATGGCTGGTCGACAGCGGCCTTGGACTGACAAGCTATAGCTTCCAGACCTATATTCACGAAATCGGCCACGCCCTCGGCCTCGGTCATGCAGGCAATTACAACGGCAACGCAGCCTATGGCCGGGACCAGCGTTTCGTCAACGACAGCTGGCAGCTGTCGGTCATGTCCTATTTCGACCAATCCAGCAACTGGACCGTCGACGCGACGCGCGCATCTGTCATCACCCCGATGACAGCAGACATCCTTGCCATTCAGACGCTCTATGGCACATCGACCACGCTGCGAACGGGCAACACCACATATGGTGAAAATTCGACGGCGGGCAGCATCTTTGACAGGTTCAGTGCTATAAACAATGATGGCAACGCCTCTGAAACCGTCACGATGACGATCGTGGACAACGGCGGCACCGATACCCTTGATTTCCGCGGCGATACCAACGGACAGCGCATCGACCTGCGCCCCGGCGAAACGTCGGACGTTTACAGCCATCGTGGGACGTTGAGCATCGCCCTTGGCACGATCATCGAAAACGTGCTGGCTGGTTCCGGGGCCGACCTGGTCACCGGGAATGACGCGAACAATCTCATTCAGGGCTTTGCGAGCAACGACACGATTGAGGGTGGCGCCGGAAATGACCAGATGTTCGGCGGTTTTGGCTTTGACACGATCTATGGCGGTGAAGGCAACGATTCGATCGAAGGCGGCGGTCAGGCTGATCTTTTGCATGGCGACAACGGCGCTGACACGATTTACGGCGGTCAGGGCTTTGATGTCGTGTCGGGCAACAATGGAAATGACGAGCTTTACGGCGGAACCGATGAAGACTGGATGTTCGGCGGATTCGACAATGACCAGGTCTATGGTGGGGCAGGCAACGACTTCCTGTTCGGCGGGGTTGGCTTTGATACCGTCTTTGGCGAAGACGGAACCGACCGGATCGAAGGCGAAAGCGGGGCTGATTTGCTGTCGGGTGGCAATGGCAACGATACCGTCTTCGGCGGTCAGGGCTTTGATGTCGTGTCGGGCAACGACGGCAATGATGTGCTTTACGGCGGCACCGAAGAAGACTGGATGTTCGGCGGGTTCGACGGTGATCTGGTCTTTGGCGGCGATGGCAACGATTTCCTCTTCGGCGGCGTTGGCTTTGACACCGTGCATGGCGACGCGGGCAATGACCGGATCGAGGGGGAAGGCAACGCCGATCAGCTTTATGGCGGCGTCGGCAATGACTCCATCTTTGGCGGCCAAGGGGTCGATTTGCTGGATGGTGGCGCAGGCGCCGACCAGCTTTACGGCGGCACCGAAAGTGACACGCTGACCGGCGGCGGCGGCAATGACACCCTGTTCGGCGGTGCGGGGGCGGATCGGTTCGTATTCGCGGCCGGAAGCGGCGCGGATGTGATCGGTGATTTCTCTCCCACCACCGCGGGCGAAATCATCGCGCTTGTCGGCATCGCAGGCATCGGTAGCTATGCCGATGTGTTGGCGGCGACGTCAGCCTCCGGCGGCAATACCGTGATCAATCTGGGGGGCGGCAACAGCATCACCCTGATCAACGTCGCCCCAACCGCCCTGTCAGCCGATGACTTCGTCTTTGCCTGACAGCGGGCGCTGAACAGATCGGGCCGGTTGGCACTAATTCTTGGCAATCGGCACAACAAACCGAACCAAGGCGCTGTATCCAGTGTCGTCATAACGGCGCACTGTGATACTTGCGGCTGGCTGGGTAGTGCCCAGTTGCACCATTGGTGACGCCAACATCAGCGCGGCAGAGCTGTATCGGGCTGTGCTTTTCGAAACGGCCTTCAGGTCCAACAGATCCGACTGAATAGAAATGCGATTGCGGGCAACATCGACGCCCCGGTTCACACTGAAACTGACAGACACAGTCCGATTCTCGATCAGTGTCTGTCTGACACCCAATTCGACCGACCCGACCGTCGTTGCGACATTGATCGAAGCGGGATCACGAAAAACGCTGATTCCTTCCGGCAGCCGATAGCGACCCTGTTCAAAACCCGCACGCACTGTCCCTGTCAAAGCTGTCCTCGGGCGCAGTTGAACTGCGCTTGTGTGGGCCACGGAAACGGAAAAATCCTTGATGGCGGTGTATTTAACATCGCGCGCGGACAGATCAATCTCCGGCGCCTGTGGCGAGCGCATTGCAACTGAAGCTTGTCTGCTCTCACGGGCTGGCCCCAGAAATCCCGCTGCCGCTGCATTCAACGATTGGCCAATGTGCAAACGATCGGCCCGACCGATCTCGACGGCATAGTCATGCGAAATAGGCAGGGCGCCTGAACAGCCAGAAGCTGCGGCACATATCAAAACGGAAATCAATGCTATCTTGCCAACCAAGAAACTGCCTTTCACGGGAATTCAATCATCTGTTGCGGCTTGCATCGTAGAGTTTGGTTGCTACGATGCAATAAGGTGATTGTTTCTGAGGAGAAGAATTATGGCTATTTTGACCATAAGCGATTCTGCGTCTGAATTGCTTGTAAACTGGCGGCGTGCAGTTGATGATAATGGTGACGATTACGAATTTTCCAATCTTCACATCGACGCGCTACAATTCACCATTGATGCGCTAAGCAACGGTAATTACACCGTTAATACGTTGACTTCATCTTCTATCGTGCTGTCGGTCACCCATCCGACCCTTGGCACCGTGCGCATTGCCACTGCGGGTTCGGGTATCGGACCAGTCAGCACTCTTGACGGACTTTTTGAAGCCATTGAAAACGGTCTTGCAACCGGCGCGATCACCCAGCTTTCCGTCACCGTTCCCAGCAGCGGTGCCACGCTGGCAACCATCACTATTTCCGGCGCGGGTTACACACTGACAACCGGGGACGAGGTGTTTTCGATCGGTGGCGCGCTTCCCGCCACGTTCGACGATCTGGCCCAACTGGCCGATCTGTTGATCCAAACTGAAATGCTGGACAGCATGACTTCGGCGCAAAGAACAGCGCTGTTCAATGATCTTGGTGATTTCGGGATCACCAGTCTTGCGCTGTCCACCCGTGGGCTTTCCGTTTTTTCCTTTTCTGTCGCCGATGCTTCACTTTCGGTAAGCTTCGCCGATTTACGTGTAACCTTGAACGGGCAGTTCCCGGATAATCTCGGCGAAATTGTTGATCTGGCCTATCGGATCTCGGTCCTGACCGATCAAGGGGAAATTACAAACCTTGATCAAGTTGCCGGGCTGGGATTGACATCCGTGTCCATCGATATCGACGGATCCGGCAACATCTTGACAATCACCGGGCCAATCACGGATGGGGCATCAGCAGAGCTTTCCTCGATTGTCTATCGGGGCCAGTCTTACGTCGGCGCGGAACTGTTCTTGGCCGCGATCGACGCAGAGGTGAACAATTACGACGTTGGCGGCGTCATTCAGACCTATCTCACGATTTTCCAACAGGTTCGCACCAACCCACTGCTGATCATTGGCACCGGCTTGGAAACCGATTTTGAGGGGCGCGATATCTTAGTTGGGGGGACGGCCAACGACACCATTTTTGGTGATTCTGGAGACGATCTGATTGGCGGAAATTCGGGCCAAGACCTACTCTATGGCGAAGATGGCAACGACATTCTTTTTGGCGACGGCGCCGCGGACACTATCTATGGTGGCACAGGCAACGACAGTATTGATGGCGGCACGAACGCGGATAGCTTGTTTGGTGGTGCAGGCCGTGATGTTATTCTTGGCGACACAGGAAACGACTACATAGATGGCGGCGCGGACGACGATGATTTGAATGGCGAGAAAGGCGCCGACACAATCTTTGGCGGGTTGGGCAACGATACCATCCATGGCGAAACCGGCGATGACGTTCTGGACGGCGGTTTTGGCTTTGACACGATCTATGGCGGTGAAGGCAACGATTCGATCGAAGGCGGCGGCCAGGCTGATTATCTGAACGGCGACGAAGGCAACGACACGATTTACGGCGGTCAGGGCTTTGATGTCGTGTCGGGCAACGATGGCGATGATCAGCTGTATGGTGGCACCGAAGAAGACTGGATGTTTGGCGGCATCAATAACGATGCGGTCTATGGTGGCGCAGGCAACGACTTCCTGTTCGGCGGGGTTGGCTTTGATACCGTCTTTGGCGAAGACGGAACCGACCGGATCGAAGGCGAAAGCGGGGCTGATTTGCTGTCGGGTGGCAATGGCAACGATACCGTCTTCGGCGGTCAGGGCTTTGATGTCGTGTCGGGCAACGACGGCAATGATGTGCTTTACGGCGGCACCGAAGAAGACTGGATGTTCGGCGGGTTCGACGGTGATCTGGTCTTTGGCGGCGATGGCAACGATTTCCTCTTCGGCGGCGTTGGCTTTGACACCGTGCATGGCGACGCGGGCAATGACCGGATCGAGGGGGAAGGCAACGCCGATCAGCTTTATGGCGGCGTCGGCAATGACTCCATCTTTGGCGGCCAAGGGGTCGATTTGCTGGATGGTGGCGCAGGCGCCGACCAGCTTTACGGCGGCACCGAAAGTGACACGCTGACCGGCGGCGGCGGCAATGACACCCTGTTCGGCGGTGCGGGGGCGGATCGGTTCGTATTCGCGGCCGGAAGCGGCGCGGATGTGATCGGTGATTTCTCTCCCACCACCGCGGGCGAAATCATCGCGCTTGTCGGCATCGCAGGCATCGGTAGCTATGCCGATGTGTTGGCGGCGACGTCAGCCTCCGGCGGCAATACCGTGATCAATCTGGGGGGCGGCAACAGCATCACCCTGATCAACGTCGCCCCAACCGCCCTGTCAGCCGATGACTTCGTCTTTGCCTGACAGCGGGCGCTGAACAGATCGGGCCGGGCCGAACCATTGGGGTTACGGCCCGGTCAGCGGCAAAACTTCGGATCAAATGCCGCAAAGACGCCATAGTCGCGAAAACCACCATTAACCGCACTGGCGCACGATCAGACCTGCACAGGGGTGTGCTGGTGTGTGGGGTGCGACATGGTCAGACTGACGTCTGCAACCGTTTTCGGTGCAGCGCCGGCGGGGGTATCCCCTGCCATGGTGGATCTGGATATCGTAACCATAAATGGTCAACTCCGTCTTTGCGCCCTCGCAGCAGGCGGCCAAAGACTGATGGTTTACGATCTGGACGGCAGGCTGGTCTCTAACGCAGCGTTGCCGGGGTCTCTGGGGTATCTTTCCACGCCCCAGTTGGAGGTGCTGCCGACCGGCGTGACATCGCTGGCCATACCGTTTGGCGTCTCCAACACCCGATCCGGAGTGATGCAACTGAACGGGGCCGGCGGCGCGGCGGGGCTTGTGCGCTATCCGACCGGCGCGACGAGCCCAGTCGACCTGCGAGAGGTCACATCGCTGCACACCGACACCACAACACTGCTGTTCGGCGCCACCACTGTGGCGGGTCGGATCTCGGTGTTTCGTCTGGGGGCAGATGGCGCGCTTTCGCCTGCGGCAAGCACCACTTTGCCCGGCGGGGCGGCAGCCAGCATCACTGCGCTGGCCACTGGGGGCCAAAGCATGCTGGCAACGGCGACCGCATCGGGGCTGTTTATCCATGACATCGCGACAGACGGCACCCTGACGCTGCGGGCGGACTTGCCCCAGATCGGCGGTCTTGGGCTTGCCGAAATTTCAGTGCTTGCCTTGGTCACAACCGCTGATGGCACCCACTACGTGATCGCCGCCGGCTCCGGCAGTTCTTCGGTGGCGGTGCTGCGCCTCGCCGGCGCAACGCTGGAGGTGGCCGATCACATCCTCGATACACGGACAACCCGATTTGACACAACGACTGTGCTTGAAGTGATCGAGATCGACGGTCGGGTATATGTTGTCGTGGCTGGCGCGGATCACGGTCTTTCGGTGTTCACCATGTTGCAGAATGGCCGGTTGATCCATCTGGCCACACTTGAAGACAGTCTGGAGACAAGTCTTGATTCTGGCGGGGCCATCGCGTTGTCCGGTGACGGGGGCAGGCTGATGGTTTTTGTCTCGGGCGGTGATGGCGAAGGGATCACACGGCTTGAATTCGACATCGGCCCCTCCGGGGTGCAGCGCACAGGCGGTGCGGGCACGCTCACAGGCACGGAAGGCAGCGATGTGCTGATCGCAGGCGTTGGCACGACCGAACTGGTTGGCGGCGACGGGCACGATATCCTTGTCTCCGATGGCCATGCGATCCGGATGGCGGGGGGGAATGGCACCGATGTTTTTGTGCTGTCTGCAGTCGCGGGCACGATCAGGATTGCCGATTTCAACCCGATGCAGGACAGGATTGACCTGACGATGTTTTCCATGCTGCGCAGCCTGACACAGGTTGCTATCAGACCAACGGCAACCGGCGCGGTGCTGACCATCGGCAGCACAATCATAGAGATCACAACCGCAACCGGCGCGTCCTTGCCTGTCGCCAGCTTTCGCGATCACCTCCTTTTGCCGGTTGATCGACTGGGGGACTTTCGCACGGACCTTCCGGTACAGGGGACAGACAACGCGGATCGGTTGGATCTGGGCCTGACCGAAACCTCTGTTTCGGGGGAAGGCGGCAACGACACCATTTCGGGCAGTCCGGGAAATGACACGATCCTTGGGGGTAGCGGGGCCGATCAGCTGTTTGGTGGCGAGGGCAACGACGCCCTGAACGGCGGATCAGAAAGCGACCTTCTGGTCGGTGGCACTGGCAATGACACGCTTTTCGGTGAAGCCGGTAACGATACGCTTCAGGGCGGGCGCGACCATGATCTGCTGTTCGGCGGGCTGGGCCACGATCTTTTGACGGGTGAAAATGGCAATGACACACTGCATGGCGCAGATGACCGCGACACAATTTATGGCGGCGCGGCCAATGACCAACTGTTTGGCGGTGACGGCGCAGACAGCCTTTTTGGCGGATCAGGCAGCGATCTTTTGAATGGCAGCGCGCAAGAGGATGTGCTGCACGGCGACGAGGGCGATGACACGCTTCTGGGCGGTTTGCACAACGACACGCTTTACGGTGGTGCAGGCGAGGACCGATTGTTCGGCGATGAGGGGTTCGACACCATTTATGGCGGGGCGGACGACGATTACATCGACGGTGGCCAGCAAGCCGACATGCTGCTTGGGGACGACGGCACCGACACGATTTATGGTGGACAGGGCTTTGATGTGGTGTCTGGCAACGCGGGAGATGACCTTTTGTATGGCGGGACCGAAGAAGACTGGATCTTTGGCGGCTGGAACAACGACACGGTCCATGGCGGTGACGGCAACGACTGGCTGTTCGGTGGCATCGGCTTTGACACAATCTACGGCGGCGCCGGAAATGACCAGATCCGGGGCGAAGGTGGCGCTGATTTTCTGCACGGTGATATCGGCAACGATACCATCCTGGGGGGCCAGGGATTTGATGTCGTTTCCGGCAATGCGGGTAACGATCAGCTTTTCGGCGGCGAAGACGAAGATTGGATGTTCGGCGGCTGGGACAATGACGTTGTGGATGGCGGCGCAGGCGATGACTTCCTTTTTTGCGGTCTCGGCAATGACACCGCCTACGGACAGAACGGCAACGACGACCTCAGCGGCGAGTGGGGTGATGATGTGCTGTTTGGTGGCGCCGGAAACGATATGCTGCGCGGCGGAGCCGGAAACGACACTCTTTTTGGGGGAGGCGGGGCAGACCGCTTCAATCTGAACGGCGGCGGCCACGACAGGATCATGGATTTCGATCCGTCGCAGCCCGGCGAGGTGATCATCATGAACGGTCTCGGCCTTGCCGGTGGATGGGGGGCCTTGCGCGACACGCGCATGACAAACACCCCTCAGGGGGTCCAGATCGACCTTGGCGCCGGAAACAGCGTCATGCTGGTCGGTGTCACAATCGATCAATTGGCTGCCAATGATTTCATCATCTGACCATCGCCGGCGCAACCTTGGCCTGCGCCCTTGCCCCACCCTTTGCGATCAGTATAAACCGGAGCAGCAAGGATATCTTGCCACCGACGCAGCGCAAAAAAGCGCCCCAAGCTGTCGCGCTGCGAAGTCAGGAGCATGTATTGACCCGGAAACCCTTTGGAAATCTTTTCATCAACGCTGGCGCGATGAAAGCAGGAACAACATGGGTGTATTGGGCCCTGCGGTTTAACAAGCACCTTTATTTTTCTTTGGAAAAAGAAGTTCACTATTTTCACCGCAAGTATATCGACAGTTCGATCCTGAATGATGTGCATCGCGTCGCTCAGGTCAAAAATCTTTACGTTCACGATTTGATGGATGAAAAAACCGGGATTGAAGAAATGCGCGAATACGCGCGCTGGCTGACGGTCTATTTGCGCAGCCCGATGAACGACGACTGGTATGCCGAAGTGATCCGCCCGCCGGGGAACCAGACATGGTCTTGCGATTTTTCCAATCTTTACGCGCAGCTGCCGGCTTGGGCGTGGAAAGATATCTCCGCGTCCTGCGCCCAGTTGCGGGTGCTGTTTATGTTGCGCGATCCGCTGCACCGACTCTGGAGCCATCTGAAGTTTGACCTCAAATACAACGGACAATTGGATCAACTGCCCGACTGGTCGCCTCAACAGGTCAGCGATTACCTGCGGCAGCCGCATATTTGGCACAACGCGGAATACGGCGAAGCCATCCGCAGGCTTCAATCAGGGTTGAACGCACCGCAAGTCAAGTTCATGTTCATGCCGGAACGGCACACAGACGCGCTTGGGTTTTTACGAGACGTGGAACAGTTTGTCGGCGTGCCAGAGGGTGTTTATCCACCATGGATTCTGCGCGACAAGGTCAACCAGTCAGATCCTATGCCGATGCCCGATTTTTTCCCCGATCTGTTCCGCACGGACGTTGATCGGATAAAGGAAGAAATGCACGATGCCGGCATCGTTCCTCCCCAAAATTGGCTCTAGGACGATGGCAAGACATCTGCGCACCATTCTGTTCCGGCGCGCGACTTTGCGCGCTTTCTTTCGCGTTCTCAAGGCCGACGGGCCGGTCGGAACATGGCGGCGGGGCTGGGCCTTTATCCGCCGGACAAGGGCGGCGGCCGACGCACACAGCGCGCCTTTGTCAAACCATCCGCCTCCCTTGCTCCAGTTCTGGTCAGACATGTCCGCGGCACAGGTGATGACCACGCACAAAGCCCCGGCGTTGCTGACGCGGCACCGCGTGATTGCGATGATCGGGGACCTGAATCTGCAGCAATGCAAGAAATACCGGATCGAACAACCGACCGAGCTATGGGGCGCGATCGGGGTCGACTACCGCTTTTCCCACTTCGAGGATGTTCCGCGCTGCATTGATATCATGCAAGGTGCCACGCATTTGATGCTGTACAGACTTCAGCGGCACGATCTTGTCACCAGTTACCTGTACGAGGCCCGCCGTCTGCGCCTGCCTGTGCTGTATGATATCGACGACCCAATGTTTTCGGTTGAGGCCTATGCCACATACGGCAACATGGACGCGTTGCCACCCGACGCAAGGCACCATTTCCTTGGACAGGCGCCGCTATATCTCGATATCCTGAACGCGGCTGACATCACCAGCTTTTCAACCCCGGTCTTGCGCGATCATGCAATGTCGCTGTCACCCCGCCCCGGTTTTGTGCGCCGCAACTTCGCAGACCGCGATACGTTGGCGTCAGGTCTGCGCGCGGCAGAGACCGCACGCAGCGAAAAAGCTGCGACAGATGGTTTCACTTTGTGCTTCGCGTCAGGCTCACATGGCCACGAGGTTGATTTCCAGATGATCGCCCCGCAGGTTGAAGCTTTCCTTGATGCGGCACCCGACCGCAAGCTGTTGGTTCTGGGCCATTTTCAATCAGATCTTTTGTCAGACACTTTGCGCAACCGGGTCGTGACCCGACCGTTTTCAGATTACGCAACCTATCTTGGCCATCTGGCACGCGCGGATGCAGCAGTGATGCCGCTGGCTGATGACCTGTTCAACCGCTGTAAAAGTGGGGTCCGGGTCATTGATGCTGCCGCGGCAGGCGTGCCGGCAATCGTCGGCACCGTCGGCGATCTGGCCGCAATGATTGAACCGGGCAAAACCGGATTTATTGCCGAAAAGCCCCAAGACTGGGCAACCGCGCTTGACACGCTGGCGGCTGACAAAGCTATGGCCTCCAGGATGGGGCGCGATGCAAGGCTTGCGCTTGAAGATCTTTGGTCGGCCCGTGCCTCGCAACCGATCATCGAGCCTGAATTGGTGGCCTGGGTGAAGGAATAGCCATATGCGCCTTCTGTTGATGAACGTCCATTTCAACCCGACCACCTATGGCGGCGCAACGGTCGTCGCGGAAGAACTGGCGCTTGCGCTCCAAACCCATCACGGAGTCGAGGTGTTCATCATCTCTGCCGTGTCTCGGCAAGATCTGGTTCCCTATGCCATCCAGCGCGTCGAAGTGCACGGGATGCCACACTTCCTGATCAATCTGCCCTGGGGCCGAACGGTTCAGGAAATCGAGTCCAATCCGCGGGTGGCCGAACGTGTTTCACAGATCGCGCAATTCGTGCAACCCGACATCGCCCATGTGCATTGCGTGCAGGAGTTGGGCGCAGCAAGTGTTTCGGCCCTCAACGCTGCCGGGATTCCTGTTATCCTTTCGGTCCATGATTTCTGGTGGGTCTGCGAGCGACAATTCATGATGCGGCCCAACAGACAGTATTGCGCTCAGGACCCGATCAGGGTCGACAACTGCCGGGGCTGCGTCGACGACGTGACCCGCACCCGCGCGCGCAGCGAAATGCTGGGTCAGGTTGCCCTTGCCTGCGACCTGATCACTTATCCCACACCTTTCGCCATGGATCTGTGCTTGCGGTCCGGTCTGGGGGATCCTGCCCGGTCAACAGTGCTGGAAAACGGCATAAAGCCACCCAGCGTCGATTTTTCAGCCAAGCAGGCGGCGCACCGCGCGGCGGCAAAGCCCTTTACGTTTGGCTATGTCGGAGGACCGGCCGACTCAAAGGGTTGGCCGATGCTGCGAAGCGCAATGACCGATCTGGGCCGGGACGATTTCGAGCTGCACATCGTCAATGGCAGCCCATGGGGCAATTGGTGGGACGGGCACGATCTGTCAAACCTTCGGGGCACGGTCCGTGTGATCCCGCGATTTGCCCAGGCCCAGCTTGACGACTTTTTTGCCGGGATCGATTGTCTGTTATTTCTGTCCCAATGGAAGGAAACCTTTGGTCTCACAATCCGCGAAGCCATCTCGCGCGGCGTCCGCGTGATCCAGACCGACAGCGGCGGCACGGTTGATCACCCGCTTGCCGACCCGTTGCGCCTGATCCCCCTGGGTCAGCAAACCGACCGGCTGAAAGCCGAGATCAACCGGGTCCTGGACACACCCGATGCACATCCCCAGCCGGTCGATGTCTGCACTTACCGACAACAGGCCGAGGCTTTTATGGGGCTAGCAGAAAAAGTGCGAAGGACCCGTGCAGATCAGGATCGCTGACCGGGTGGCTCTTTGCATTGTGCTGCGCCTTGGGCTGCCGCGATCCGGTCAATGGCATCCTTCAATACGCCCGCAATCGCTTCGGCATCTGCCGCGGCCGCAATCGCGGCCAAGGCCTTGCGACGCACGCCCGTCAACAGGCTTACCAGTGACCTGTGGTCCTTGGCGTTGATAATGATGCGCGCGGCAAGATCTGCAACGCTCTCGCCCGTCATCTCGGCCTCGACCATCAAAATCGCATCTGGTTCCGCCTCCGGATCTGCGACAACCGCACGCGCCGCAAGTTCTTTTGCTCCCCACGCCAGCATTTCTGCAATGGGGACAGTATCCGAACATCGTGTCATCGCCGCCTCGATCGCTGTGGCCACAACTGCGGCCGCGTCATCTCTGGTGCGTGCCAGATGGGCGGCTTCTACTGCTTGTGCGGTCACGATCCGTTCGAAATCAATCTTACCCATCTCAAGCCTCCTTGGTTTCATAGGGCGGCAAATCCAGTATCCCGTCTTTGACGACCCGCATCGGGACAGGGAAAAGCGTTTCCTGAGGGGCGTCCGCCCCATGTGGCAGGACAAGCGCAAGCTCCAGCTCGCCCTCACACCGCGTCACATCAGAAGCAAGCCAAAGACAGTCAACCGCGTCACGCGGCAAAACTGCTGCCTCGGGAAGCGGCGAGAAGTCATAGGCCTCTCCATTCAGGATCAGCGTATCGCCACGCACTTCCGCCACCAGAGCCATGTCCATGCGAATGGGTGAAAAGGTCAGTTTCATCATTGTCTCCTCAGAACCATCGGCCAATGGCGGTCAGGCGCGCAAAACCCGAGACCCGGACGTTGGATGTGTCGTAAAGATTGAATTCCAGATTGCTTGTGGTCACCGCTGCCAGAGCGGGGCATCGCACGCTTGTTGCACCGGCGATTGCTGATACCCCGCTCGGCGCGGCACCAAAGCCAGCCGGGAAAGTCCATACCGTGTTCACGCTCGCGGCCGAGGACATTGCAAATGTGCAGATCTGCGTACCATCGGCAAACCGCACATATTCCCCATTGGCATTGCTGCCCCGCTCGATGATCCGCCCTGTTGGAACGCCGCCCGACTGGCTGACAGCGCCGATGATGGTGTTCGCGTTGTAGTCGCGGTGGAACGCGCCCCAAGTGCCGGATTTGCGCCGCACATAAACTTCGCCATTGGGCAACTCGAGTGTTTGATAGGCGGTGCCGACGTTCCATTCCCTATGGGAAAGAATCCATCCCGCCCCCAACGCAGGGGTTGGCGACGCAGTCGAAAAGGCCCCCCCGTTCAGGCGATAAAGGCCGTTGACCGATATCGAGTCGATATCCGCAGTGTAAGAGCCGATGATGACACCAAGACCATAATCCCCGACCTTCAGCACCCGCCCTGTCGTTGTATCAGCGTTGGTCTGCGTCACCGCCGTTCCGCTGATCGGAACGTTGACGTGAAGTCCGGTGTTGGACAATAGCCACCGCATGGCTCCGCCCGTCGCGGCCCCAAGCTGATTTGCCGCGCTGCGGAAAAGCCCTGTGTCACCATCCCCGGCAAAGCTGACAGACGGCGTTGCCGCGCTTCCGTCTGGCAAAACTGCCCCGCCTTCCAGACTGACGCGCCCTGTCGCAGCCTCACACCGAAGCGCCTCGGTCCAAACCGATCCATCTGCGCTGACCTTGAGTGAAAAATCGTTGGTGCCTGCCAGCCCCATTTCTGCATGGCCAGAAAACGCGGACTGAAACAGCAAACTTGCGGTATCCACCGCAGCAGCCTTGTTGATCTTCAACTGATGACCACCCCCCGCATGATTGAGCAAGGTTGCCGAAGCGTTGACCGAAAGCCGGTTTACCCCATCCGGCGTGGCCGAAATCCCCAGTTGTGCCACTTCAAGTGGTTGTTGCGCTGCAGACTGCCACACCGTGCCGTCAAACGTCACAGTTGCGCCTTCATCCAGCACATGCGCCTGCCAACCTGCCAAGGGAACAAAGAACGACCATTGCCCATGTTCGCGCAACGCGATCTTGCCACCCTGACCAGACCACAGACCAGTCGCCGCCGCTGCAACGATATGCCGGTCACTTTCCTGAGCGGTGTCGGGCGGCTCCGTGCGGGTGCGGTCCTGCACCACCAGTTGCACGATCACATCCAGAACCCGCAGGGCTTCGTTATGCGTCACATGCTTTTGCGCCTGAGCCGGCATGATATAGGGCATCGACAGGATCGGGGTGTCATCTGGCATCATCGTCTCCACACTTGGGCTAAGACGGACGCTACTGTGAACGGCTCAACAGACCCTGACCCGACCGCGCGCGGCCCCTGCCCCGGCGGCAACACCCCCGGCTTACAGCGGGCCCGGCACATCAAGCGTGGGGCGCCGGGCCAGCACCGCCTCGCGCCACGCGATAAAGCTGACTGCCCCCACAATCACTGCACCACCCAAAAGCACAAAAGGGTCCACAGCTTCGCCAAACACGGCCGAACCAAGAATCGTGGCCCACACCAGTTGCAAAAACACCACCGGCTGCGACACTGCAATCGGCGCCGCAGCAAAGGCGCGGCTCATGCAGTAATGCCCCCCCGTGGCACAGGCCGCGACCACCGCCAACCACCCCAGTTGCGATGCCGTGATCGGCACCCAGACCCAATATGCCAACGGCGCAAGGGCCAGCGTCACCACCAGCGACAGCATCGCCACGATCTGACCCGCCCCGGCAATGGCCGAAAGACGCTTGGCAAACAGATAGGATCCGGCAAAGAACATGGCTGCAAAGACTTGGGCAAGATGCCCGTCCGTCACCTCGCGCAGACCGGGGCGCAAGATGATCAACGCGCCGATCAGCGCAATGACAATGGCCACCACCCGCCGCCTGGCCAGCCGTTCACCAAAAAAGACCACCGTCCCCAGTGTCAGCAACACGGGATTCAGATAGCCAATCGCCGTGACTTCCGCGACCGGAATACGCGCCATCGCGTAAAACCAGCACACCACGGCCGCCACATGCACCACGCCCCGCCCCAGATGCAGGCGGATATGCAGCCCCGGCAGTCCGGCCCGCAACATCCCCAGCAGCGCGGGCGCCAGAAACAACACCCCCCACGCAAAGCGCACAAAGGCTGACTGCACCGCAGGCAGGTCTGTGCCCAGAAAGCGCACGATCCCCGTAACGCCCACAAAACAGATCCCCGAGCCAAGCATCCACAAGATGGCAGACAGCGGGCGTGCGTCCGGCATTGGTATCATCATTCGCACAGCCTTAAGGGGTCAGAAGACAGAAACAAGCGCCTTATTGTATCCGTAACATCGCCGCTGCCGCCGCGCGCATCGCCCCGGTCAGTGGCCGGATCGCATCGGCCGTCAGCCTCGCAAATTGCCAATGCAGCGGCACATCATGCGCTGCCCCCGGCACCAGTTCCACCAACTGCCCAGACGCCAGATGCCCGGCCACAAGTGGCTCCGGATTCAGACCCCACCCAAGGCCAAGCAGGCAAGCATCGACAAATCCGTGTGTCGATCCCATCCGGTGGCTGGGAAGACCCGCCCGGAGTCCAAACCGGCGCGCGGCAACCCATTGCGCCTGCAACGCGTCCTTTTCCGAATAGGTCAGCGCGGGCGCACGGCTCAGGGCGTCGCCGGTCACCCCGTCGGGGAACCATCGCGCCATATATGCCGGACTGGCCGTGGCCCGGTATCGCAACGCGCCTAGCGCCAAGGTATCGCAGCCCTGCAATGGCCCGGCATGCGATGTCACGGCGGCTACCACCTCGCCACGCTTCAGCCAGTCCTGGCTGAAATCCTGATCATCAATCACCAGATCGAACAGCACGCCGGGCACTTGCACCAGCGCGGGCATCACCCATGTCGCAAGACTATCGGCGTTGACCGCAATCCGCAGCGTGACCTCACCCGTGTGAACCCCCGGCAGCTCTGCGGCTACCTGCCGTTCCAGCAACACCACCGCATCGAAATGCCGGATCAGCCGCAATCCGGCCTCCGTCGCCATACTGGGACTGCCTCGGCGAATCAGCATCACGCCCGCCCGGTCCTCCAGCATCCGCAATCGCTGCGAGACCGCCGATTGCGTTACCCCAAGGTCAGCTGCCGCAAGATCAAACGATCCGCGACGGTGAACCGCCGCCAAAGCCGCCAACTGGAGAGGGTCAAAAATCAGCACAGCTTATTCATCATAAGAAAGATAAACTGGATTAATCCCAAGCATCCCGTCTAAGTCAACCCACATATGAAAGGCGCCGCATGACTGTTCTGATCGCTGGCTTGCTCACATCGTTGTCCCTGATCGCCGCCATCGGTGCCCAGAACGCCTTTGTCCTGCGTCAGGGCCTGAGGCGCGAACACGTTCTGCCCGTCGTGCTGGCCTGCGCCCTTTCCGATGCGGTATTGATCGCCACTGGTGTCGCGGGCTTCGGCACGCTGGCAGCGATGGCACCTTGGATCACCACTGCCATGCTTTATGCCGGAGCAGGTTTTCTGCTCATCTACGGCGCGCTGCGCTTTCGCGCGGCCTTGCGTGGCGGCGATGCCCTACGTCCCGCCGCTGGCACCGGCGCGAACCTTGGCCGCACCCTCGCAACCGTGCTGGTGCTCACTTGGGCCAACCCGCATGTTTATCTGGATACCGTTGTTCTGCTGGGCGCCATCTCCGCCCAATACACACCGCACCACTGGATCTTTGGCGTGGGCGCCATGGCGGGCAGTTTCGTGTTCTTCACCGCTCTTGGCTACGGCGCGCGCCTGCTGGTCCCGCTTTTCGCAAACCCCAAAGCTTGGGTCTGGCTCGAAGCGATCATCGGTCTGACCATGTGGATCATCGCCGCCGCATTGATTGCGGGGGTGTAGACACAACGAAAAACGGGGGCAGCTTGCGCCACCCCCGTTTCAAATGTCTAACCAAAGGGTCAGACCTGATAAATCAGGCCAGAGCCAGATTGGTTGCCGATTCGCGACCGTTGCGGTCACGTTCCAGATCAAAGGTCACAGCCTGACCGTCGTTCAGGGCACGGATACCAGCGCGTTCCAGCGCGGTGATGTGCACGAACACGTCTTTCTGGCCGCCTTCTGGCGCGATAAAGCCGAAGCCTTTGGTTGCGTTAAACCATTTCACGGTGCCATTGGCCATCGTGAGATCTCCTGTAGTGTATGCCACCCACAACATGCGGTGGCCCGGCCGAGAGTCGTCTAGATCGCGTGACTGTGGGCCGAAGCAGACAGAAGACCGAAAGAGAGAAACTTGCCCGACCTGTATGCAACAATCAGCCCGCAAAGGCAAGGGGCCGGATCGCATTAAACGATCCGGCCCCGCAATCCCTGTTCTCATCCTGCAATCGCCATGTCCCATGACACGCCGAAAGACCGCCTCAAAGCTGTGCCGCAACATCCTCGGGAATATCAAAATTATGCGTGACCGTCTGCACGTCATCATCTTCTTCCAACAAATCAATCAGCCGCATCAGCTTTTGCGCGGTGTCCAGATCCACCTCGGTCAGGGTTTGCGGCTTCCAGATCAGCTTTGATTCCGTCGACTCGCCCAAGGCTTTTTCCAAAGCATCCGACACATCGTTCAGCGCCTCGACCGAGCAATAAATCCAGTGGCCATCCTCGTCCGATTCCACATCATCCGCCCCGGCTTCCAGCGCCGCCATCATGACCGTATCGGCATCACCCACGGACGCGGGATAAGAAATCTCCCCCACCCGGTCAAAGCTGTGCGCGACCGATCCGGTGGTGCCCAGATTGCCGCCCGCCTTGCTGAAATACGACCGCACGTTGCTGGCGGTGCGGTTCACATTGTCGGTCATCGTCTCGACGATGATCGCAATGCCGTTAACGCCATATCCTTCATAGCGGATCTCGGTGTAATCCGCCCCGTCGCCCATCTGCGATTTCTTGATCGCACGGTCGATCACGTCCTTGGGCATCGACACCGATTTCGCGGCCTTCACCGCCAGCCGCAGGCGCGGGTTCATCTCCGGGTCGGGCATCCCCATCTTGGCGGCAACGGTGATTTCCTTTGCCAGCTTGGAAAACATCTTGGAGCGCAGCTTGTCCTGCTTGCCCTTGCGATGCTGGATGTTTGCCCATTTTGAATGGCCTGCCATGTGCCCCGTGCTCCTGCCCGTCTGATCGGTGATGGGTTTCCCTTACACCAGCCGCCAGCCTGGCCGCAAGGGTCAGCCCAGACGTGCCCTGACCTGCGCCACCAGAGCCGCCACAAGCGCCTCGGCCTGCGCGGCCGTGCCTGCTTCGGCATAAATCCGGAACTCGGGCGCATTGCCGGACGGGCGCAAGTGCACGATCGCCCCCCCGTCCAATGTCGCGCGCACGCCATCGGTATGATCGACTGACACCAGCCCACCCAAAGGCGCCAAAAACGCCCCCAGCCCGCCCGCATCCAGTTGTGCGATCAACGCCCGCGACGCCTCCACCGCAACATCCTCAATCCGGTCGGTCACGGTAAAACGCGCCGGTTCCTGCGCCACGCGCGCGGCCAGCGACCCGGCCTGCTTGGCCCCGATCAGCGCCGCCACAATCGGCAGCAGGCTGTCGCGCGTCATCAGGCGCGGCAATGGGCCCGCAGGCCCCTGCGCATCAAACCCAAGCAAAAAGCCACCATTCGGCTCGTAGCCCACCACGCGGCCCCCGGCCAACTCCATCGCCGCAATCACGTAAGGCGAACCGATGCGCGTGCGCACCACCCGCCCGAACCGCCCGGACAGATCCACGCCGGTATTGGCCGAAACGGTCGTCACCACCACCTGCGCGCCCACCAGCGCCGCCGTGATCTGGCCCAGCACATCGCCCGGCACAATTTGCCCCGCAGCATCCGCAACCAAAGGCCGGTCGCCATCCCCATCGGTCGAGACAATTGCATCCAACCCGTCGGCCCAACCCACAAACTGCGCGCGCACCTGCGCGGGCACCGCTTCGGTATCCACCGGCACGAACGCATCCGACCGGCCAAACACCGCCACCCGCGCCCCCAAAGCCTCCAGACAGGCGACCAGCCCCTCGCGGCTGACCGCCGAATGGGCCCAAACCCCCACCTTCAAACCCGCAAGCGCCGGGCCAAACGCCGCGCGATACCGGGCCGCCCAATCGCCGCTCGTCTCCAGCGACCCACGCCGTGCCGCAGCCCCGCCGGCACAAGCGCGGCCCAGACCGCCCAGAATCGCCGCCTCATCCGCCTTGGTGATCTCGCCCCCCGGCACATAGAACTTCAGCCCGTTGCGATCTGCCGGAATATGGCTGCCGGTCACCATGATGGCCGCCGCCCCCGCAGCCATCGCCGCCATGGCCAGCGCAGGCGTGGGCACCGCGCCGCAATCGGTCACGGCCACGCCCTCGCCCCGCGCCGCCGCGATCACCTGTTCCGACAGCGCGGGCGAGCTTGCCCGCAGATCGCGCCCCACCCACAGCCCGGTGCCCACCGGGCACACCGCCAGAAAACTGCGGGTGTAATCGGCCACCAGATCAGGGGTCAGGTCAGCAACCAGGCCGCGCAGCCCGCTTGTGCCGAATTTGGGCGCCATCCGCTTACTCCACCACCGGCGGGGGCGAGGCGAACACCCGGTCCACCCCCGCCGGATCGGTGATCACCACCTCGGCCAAAGGTGCCACAACCCCCTCGGCACCCAGCGCCGATGTCAGCCCGGTCCAGATCTGGCGCAGGATATTGGGATTGTCGATCACCCGCACGCTATAGCCATAGCCCGGCCCGCACCGCTCCATCCGCCCGACCGGCGCGGCCACCCAATCGGCGCGGCACACCGTGCCATCCGAAAGCGTCACCGTCAGCACCTGCGCCGACAGCCGCGCCGCCTGCGGCACAGGATTGCCGGGCGCGCCCGCACCGCAGCCCGCCAGGATCAGACAAAGCAAAACTCTACGCATCGGGTTTCCCTTCAGAACGGAAAGAACAATGGGATCAAGGCCGAGATCGCCACCATCATCACAAGGTTGAGCGGAACGCCGATCCGCAGAAAATCGCTGAACCGATAGCCGCCCGGACCATAGACCAGCGTGTTGGTCTGATAGCCGATCGGCGTCGCAAAAGAGGCCGAGGCCCCGAACATCACCGCCACCACGAACGGTCTTGGATCAACCCCGATCTGCGCCGCAAGTCCAATCACAATCGGTGTCAGGATCACCGCAACCGCATTGTTCGATACAATCTCGGTCAGGATCGAGGTCAGCGCATAGACCACGAAAATCAGCAAGAACGGCGGCAAACCCTGCATGAACGGCGCCACAGCATCGACGATCAGTTGCACCGCGCCCGAATGTTCCAGCCCAGCGCCCACCGCCAGCATGGCAAAGATCAGCGCCATCAGCCGGCCATCGACAAAGCCGAACGCCTCATCCGCATCGATGCAGCGCGTGAGCAGCACCACGCCCACCCCGATCATCGCCAACATCAGGATCGGGGCCACATTCAGCGCCGACAACCCCACCACGCCGGCCAGCACCAGCACCACAATCGGCGCCTTGGTCCGGCGATAGGCGCGGTCCGACGGTTCCGAGATATTGACCACATCCATATCCGCCGCCAGCCGCTGGATGTCGGCGGGCGCACCTTCCAGCAGCAGTGTGTCGCCCACCTGCACCACCAGATCCTCCAACTGCCGCCCGATGTTCTGGTTCTTGCGGTGCACCGCCAGCGGATAGACCCCATAGCGCCGCCGCAGCCGCAAACTGCCCAGATTCCGACCCACCATCGCGCAACCCGGCGTGATCAACACCTCTACCGTGGATGTCTGGACCGACGACAGCTTGTCCACCATCCGCAATTCTTTGGACTCCTGCAGCGCCAGCACCTCTGACATCGGCGTGCGCAAGACCACCCGATCTCCCACCTCCAGCTCCACGTCGGCCAACTGACGGCGCAAGGACGCATCGCCGCGCAGCACATCGACCACCCGCATGTTGTCGCGCTTGAACAACCCGACGGCATCGACTTTCTGGCCAACTATGGGGCTGTCCTCGGGCACCGCCACTTCGGTGAAAAACTTCATCCGGCTGCGGTCGGTCAACATCATCGCCATGCTGTCGCGGTCCGGCAACAGCCGCTTGGTGAACAACGCCAGATAGATCAGGCCGATCAAAGACGCACAGATACCCAGCGGGGTGATCTCGAAGATGCCGAACGGCTCCAGCCCCCGGTCGCGGGCGACGCCATCAACCACGATATTGGTCGATGTGCCGATCAGGGTGATCGTGCCCCCCAAAATCGCAAGGTAGGACAGCGGGATCATCAGCCGCGACGGTGACAGCGCCAACTGCCGCGCGATCTGCATGAACACAGGGATCATCACCACCACAATGGGCGTGTTGTTCATGAACGCCGACATTCCGATCACACCCAGCGCAATCACCACCAGCGACGATTTCGGATGCGTCTTCACATAGCGCAGCGCGTATTGCGTGGCTGAATCCAGCGCGCCTGTGCGCACCAGCCCGCCCGCAATGATGAACATTGCCGCAATGGTCCACGGGGCTGCGTTCGACAGTGCCCCCACCGCATCCGCCTGCGGCAGGATGCCCAGCACCAGCATCAGGCAGGCCCCGCCAATCCCCGTCACTTCCACCGGATAGGTTTCGCGCACAAACAGCGCGAACATGCCCACCAGAATTGCCAGCGCGACATAGGCCTGCACCGCCTGATCCAACCCGATCCCCAGCATTATCTCTCCTGCCCGGCGCGGGCGTCTGCCCCTGCCTGCACCAATGCCATGCCGGGCAGCATCACCGCAAGCGCCACGGCACGTCGCGCATCACGCCTCAAACCCGCGCCTCTTGCAGTCGCCCACCCACGCGGATCATCCGCACGGCAATCGCCTTGCCCGTGCGGTCATCCGTTTCGACATACACACCCGACAGCGTGGCAGGCCCGCCTGCGGGCTCGAACCGGGCCTTCGGCATGCCGGTGATGAACCGCCGCAACGGCTCCAGCTTTTCCATGCCGATCACCGAATTGTAGTCGCCGCACATGCCCGCATCGGTCAGATAAGCGGTGCCGCCGGTCAGGATCTGCGCATCCCCCGTGGGCACATGGGTATGCGTGCCCACCACCAGGCTGGCCTGCCCGTCGCACCAATGCCCCATCGCCATCTTCTCGCTGGTGGCTTCCGCATGCACATCCACGATCGCCGCCTGCACCATCCCACCCATCGGATGCGATTTCAGCACGCCCTCGATGGCCGAAAACGGATCGTCAAACGGCCGCTTCATGAACACCTGCCCCAGCACCTGCGCCACCAGAACCTTGCGCCCTTGGGTCGCGGTGAACACCCGCCAGCCCTTGCCCGGCGCCACCTTGCTGAAATTTATCGGCCGCAGGATCCGGGGCTCCTGTTCGATGAACGACAGCATGTCCTTGTGGTCAAAGGCATGGTCGCCCAGCGTCACACAGTCAGCCCCCGCTTGCAGGATCAGCTTGGCGTGTTCCGGCGTCAGGCCCATGCCCGATGACGCATTCTCGCCATTCACCACGACAAAATCGAGGTTCCATTCCGCCCGCAGCCCGGCAAGCCGCTCGGCAATCGCCGCGCGCCCGGTCCGGCCCATCACATCGCCAAGGAAAAGCATTTTCATCCCGACCGATTAGGCCGCACGGCCCATCCCTTCAAGCAAAAACAGCGCCGTTCGCCCGGCCACCGCCGCGCCCCGTTGACGCGGCCTGCCACCCCGCTACCTTGCGCGCATGAAAACCCTCCCCCCCGCGCTGTCGGATTGGTTCACCACAAAGGGCTGGACCCTGCACCCGCACCAGTGGGACATGCTGGCGCGCGCGCACGATCCCGCCACCCTTCTGATCGCGCCGACAGGGGGCGGCAAAACGCTGGCGGGCTTCCTGCCAACCCTGGCCGAACTGACCGCTCACCCCGCCAAGGGCCTGCACACGCTTTATATCTCCCCGCTCAAGGCGCTGGCCGCCGACATCCGCCGCAACCTGCGCACCCCGATCGAGGGCGCGGGTCTGCCGATCCGGGTCGAGGACCGCACCGGCGACACCACCTATACCCAGCGCCGACGCCAACGCGCCGACCCGCCGCATATCCTGCTGACCACCCCGGAATCGCTCGCCCTGCTGCTGTCCTACGAGGATGCACCCCGCATCTTCGCCGGCCTGCAACGGGTAATTCTGGACGAACTCCACGCGCTGGCAGAATCCAAACGCGGCGACCAGATGACGCTGCTGCTGGCCCGCCTCCAAACCCTGTCACCGGGCCTGCGCCGCGTCGGCCTGTCCGCCACGGTCGAAGATCCGCCCGCCCTCGCCCGCTTCCTCGCGCCGGATACCGGCATCCTGCTGGCCGACCCCGGCCCGCCCCCGGATATTCAGATGCTGGAAACCGACACGCCCCCCCCTTGGGCGGGCGGTGGCGGGCGCTATGCGATCCCTGCCATCCTCGAACAGGTGGCGCAGCACCGCACCACCCTGATCTTCCACAACACCCGCGCGCAGGCCGAACTGTTCTTCCGCGACCTGTGGCTGGCCAATACCGAAGACCTTCCCATCGGCATCCACCACGGCAGCCTGTCGCGCGAACAGCGCGAACGGGTCGAGGGCGCCATGGTCGCCGGTGCCTTGCGCGCCATCGTCTGCACCGGATCGCTGGATCTGGGCATCGACTGGGGCGATGTCGATCTGGTCATTCAGGTGGGTGCCCCCAAAAACGTCAAACGCCTTGTGCAGCGCATCGGCCGCGCCAACCACCGCTACAACGCACCGTCCAAGGCGCTCCTGCTGCCCGCCAACCGCTTCGAGGTGGTGGAATGCAAGGCCGCGCTGGATGCGGTGCGCGATGGCACTCTGGATGGTGAACCGCGCGGCCCCGGCCCGCGCGACGTGCTGTGCCAGCACATCCTGCTGACCGCCTGCGCCGGATCCTTCGACGCAGACGCCCTTTTTGCCGAGGTCATCACCGCTGGCCCCTATGCCGCCCTTGCCCGTGACGCCTTTGACGCCACGCTCGATTTCGTCGCCACCGGCGGCTATGCCCTGCGCGCCTATGACCGTTGGCAGCGGCTGAAACTGACCGGCGGCACATGGGCCTTGCGCGACCCGCGCGCGGCGGCCGTGATCCGCCAGAACCTGGGCACCATCATCGACGTGGAAACGCTCAAGGTGCGGCTGAAAAACCGCTTTGGCGGCACGCCGCTGGGCGAGATCGAGGAATCCTTTGCTGCAACCCTGACACCGGGCGACACCTTCCTGATCGGCGGACAGGTGGTGCGCTATGAAGGATTGCGCGAAATGACCGTCGAAGTGACCCACCAACCCGGCCGCGATCCAAAGGTCGCTGTGTTCAATGGAACAAAATTCGCCACATCCACCCTGCTGACCCAGCGGATCCTTGACATATTCCAACAAGAGCGCTGGCCCGACCTTCCCACGCACACCGCAAGCTGGCTTGCGCTCCAGCGCGAGGTCTCGCGCCTGCCCGACCGCGACACCCTGCTCTGCGAAAGCTTCCCCCACGACGGGCGCGAGCATCTGGTGGTTTACGGCTTTGCGGGGCGCAACGCGCAGCAAACCCTTGGCCTGCTGCTGACCAAGGCGATGGAAGAGGCGGGCCTTGCCCCCTTGGGCTTTGTCGCCACCGACTATGCCACCCTGATCTGGGGGATCGACGCCGTGACCGATGCCGCCCCCCTGTTTGACCTGCACGCGCTGCAAGAGGGGTTGGAAACGTGGCTGGCGGGCAACGCCGTGATGAAACGCACCTTCCGCGCCAGCGCCATCATTTCCGGGCTGATCGAGCGCAGCCATCAGGGGCGGCGCAAATCCGGGCGGCAGGCCACATTTTCGTCGGATATCCTTTACGACACCTTGCGCAAATACGACCCCGACCATCTGCTGCTTCAGATCACCCGTGAAGAAGCGATGCGCGGGCTGATCGACTTTGCGCGCATCGAAGAGCTGCTGGCCCGCATCGGCGACCGGATCGAAACCCGCCGCCTGCCACGTGTCACCCCGCTTGCCGCGCCCCTGTTTCTGGAACCGGGCCGGATCCCGGTGCAAGGCGCGGGCCGGGAACGGCTGGCCGAGGACATGGCGCGCAAGCTGATGGAAGCGGCGGGACTGGCCTGAGGCGTGGCGCAGGCAGCAGGGATCGGATGCCTGCGGACGGAGTATTTCAGACAGGTGCAATCGGCAGGGGGATTGCATTGATCCGCAGGGCCGGGCAGATCGGGCGGTATGAGCTATGCACTGCACCTTGGCAAAGAGTCCCTGATCGCCCGCCCCTCCGGTGCGCTGTTCTGGCCAGAGCGCAGCCTGTTGTGCGTCTCTGACCTGCATCTTGGCAAATCCGAACGCATGGCCCGGCGGGCGGGCACCCTGCTGCCCCCCTATGAGGCGCGCGACACCCTCATGCGGCTGGAGGCCGAGGTGGAAGCCACCGGGGCAAGGTCGGTGATCTGTCTGGGCGACAGTTTCGACGATGGCGCCAGCCTGGACGGGATGGACGAGGGCGACCGGCTCTGGCTCGCCCGCCTGATCGCGGGGCGGGACTGGATCTGGATCGCGGGCAACCACGACGCCGGGCCGCTGGAGATTGCGGGCAGCCACCGGGCCGAAGTGGGCATGGGCGGGCTGGTGTTTCGCCACATCGCCGAGCCGGGAGCACACGGCGAAGTCTCGGGGCATTACCACCCCAAGGCGCGGCTGGCCGGAAAAGCGTGGCGCTGCTTTCTGGCCGACAGCACCCGGCTGATTTTGCCCGCGTTCGGCACCTATACCGGCGGGCTGTGGTGCCACGATCCGGCTCTTGCCGGGCTGATGCAGACTGGCGCGCTTGCAATCCTGTGTGGCGGCGCGGCGGCCCGCCCCATCCCGATGCCGCGCTAAACCGTCAGCCCCTCGGGCTCGGGCAAGCCATGCGCCCGGCAACAGGCGGTCAGCGTATTGGCCAGCAGGCAGGCAATGGTCATCGGCCCGACACCGCCCGGCACCGGCGTGATGGCCCCCGCCACCGCCGAGGCAGAAGCGAAATCGACATCCCCCACCAGCACGGTCTTGCCGCCCCGATCTATCCGGTTGATGCCGACGTCAATCACCGTCGCCCCCGGTTTGACCATATCGCCGGTGATCATCTCGGGCCGGCCCACCGCCGCCACGACAATATCGGCCCCGCGGCACACCGCGGCCAGATCGCGGGTGCGCGAATGGGCAATCGTCACCGTGCAACTGTCGCCCAGCAACAACTGCGCCATCGGCTTGCCCACGATGTTGCTGCGCCCCACCACCACCGCAGCCATCCCCGCCAGTGATCCGTGATGCGCGCGCAGCAGCATCAGGCAGCCCAGCGGTGTGCAGGGCACCATCGCCTTTTGCCCGGTGCCCAAGCGCCCGACGTTCGAAATGTGGAACCCGTCCACATCTTTCGCAGGGTCGATCGTATTGATGATCAGATCGGCGTTCAGATGTGCGGGCAGCGGCAGTTGCACCAGAATACCATGAACCGATGGGTCGGCATTGAGCGCCCGGACCAGTGCCAGCAGATCGGCTTCGGGGGTGTCCGCCGCCAGCTTGTGCTCAAAGCTGGCCATCCCGGCTTGCGCTGTCTGCACACCCTTGTTGCGCACATAGACCTGTGATGCCGGATCTTGCCCGACAAGCACAACCGCGAGCCCCGGCACCACGCCATACGCATCGGCCAGCCGGGCCACATCTGCGGTGACGCGGGCCCGCACACCGGCCGCAAAGGCCTTGCCGTCGATCAGGGTCGCGGTCATGTCAGTCTTCCTTTCGCATGGAATCTGGGCCAAGGCGGTTTTCCTCGCGCGCGATGGACCAGTCGATCAGGCGGCGCCACAGCTTTTCCACCAGTTCGGGCGGCAGGCCATGGGTCAGCGCGTGGCGACGCACATTTGCCACCACCTCCTCCACCCGGCTGCCGATGCGCGCGGGCAGGTCCACCTCGGCCTTGATCTCGGCGGCCCGGTCGATATAGCCCGCGCGCTCGGCAAACAACCGGACCAGATCTTCGTCCAGCCGGTCAATCTCGGCCCGGATATGGGCCATGGTTTCACACTCGGCTGGTTTGCGCATCTTGGCCTTTCCGATCTTTTGCCCCGACATAAAGCGCGCGCCGAAAAAGGGCAACGCGGGGATTTGCCCCATGCCACAGGTCAGAACAGCCCTTCGACATCGCCATCCGCGTTCAGCCGGATCACCTCGGCAGAGGGGCTGCGCGGCAGGCCGGGCATCGTCATGATCTCGCCGCAGATCGCCACCACAAAGCCTGCCCCCGCCGACAAGCGCACCTCGCGCAGCGGGATGGTGTGGCCGGTTGGTGCGCCGCGCACCGATGGGTCTGTCGTGAAACTGTATTGGGTCTTGGCAATGCAGACCGGCATCTGCCCGTGGCCCGCCGCCTCCCACGCGGCCAGTTGATCCAGCACCGCCTTGTCGGCCACGATCCCATCGGCGTGGTAAATCCGCTTGGCAATCGTCTCGATCTTTTCAAACAGCGGCATGTCATCGGGGTAAAGCGGCGCGAAATCGGCCACGCCGCTTTCGGCCAATTCAACAACTTTGTGCGCCAGATCCTCGATCCCCGCCGACCCTTCGGCCCAGTGTTTGCACACAATGGCCTCGGCTCCCTGCGCGGCCACATAGTCCTTGACCGCCTGAACTTCCGCTTCGGTATCGGTGGTGAAGTGGTTGATCGCCACCACCACCGGCACGCCAAACCCGCGCACATTGCCGATGTGGCGGCCAAGGTTTGGGCACCCCGCCCGCACCGCCTCCACGTTTTCGGCCCCAAGATCGGCCTTTGCCACGCCACCATTCATCTTCATCGCCCGCACCGTGGCCACGATCACCGCCGCTGCGGGTCGCAGGCCCGCCTTGCGGCACTTGATGTCAAAGAACTTCTCCGCCCCCAGATCCGCGCCGAAGCCGGCCTCGGTCACCACATACTCACCCAGCTTCAGCGCGGTGGTGGTGGCGATCACTGAATTGCAGCCGTGCGCGATATTGGCGAAGGGGCCGCCATGCACAAAGGCCGGAGTGTTCTCCAGCGTCTGAACCAGATTGGGCTGCATCGCATCGCGCAAAAGCACCGTCATCGCGCCATCGGCCTTGATGTCGCGCGCGGTTACCGGGGTTTTGGCGCGGGTATAGGCCACCACGATATCACCCAACCGTCGCTCCAGATCGGCCAGATCGCGGGCAAGGCACAAAATCGCCATCACCTCCGACGCCACCGTGATGTCAAACCCGGTCTGGCGCGGAAAGCCGTTGGCCACGCCGCCAAGGCTGGTCACCACATCGCGCAAGGCCCGGTCATTCATGTCCATAACCCGGCGCCACACCACCCGGCGGGTGTCGATCTCCAGCGCATTGCCCCAATGGATGTGGTTGTCGATCATCGCCGCCAGCAGGTTGTGCGCGCTGGTGATCGCATGGAAATCGCCGGTGAAATGCAGGTTCATCTCCTCCATCGGCACCACCTGCGCCATGCCGCCGCCCGCCGCCCCGCCCTTCATCCCGAAGTTCGGCCCAAGGCTGGCCTCGCGGATGCACACCACCGCCCGCTTGCCGATGCGGGCCAGACCGTCACCCAAACCCACCGTGGTGGTGGTCTTGCCCTCGCCCGCCGGGGTGGGGTTGATCGCGGTCACCAGAATCAGCTTGCCATCGGGGCGGTCTTTCAGCGATGCGATGAACCCTTGCCCCACCTTGGCCTTGTCGTGGCCATAGGGCAGCAGATCGGCCTCCGGTATGCCCAGCTTTGCGCCAATAGCTTGAATCGGAAGCTTTTTCGCCGCGCGGGCAATCTCGATATCGGACAACAGGGCCATGTCTCTCTCCGAAGGTCAGACCTGCGCCTTTTCGCGACGCTTGGATCAAGTGTTACCGGGGATGCCCTTCAGGACACAGACTTTTCCGACACGCGCGCCACAAAAACCGCCGTTCATGGCGAACATACCCTATCCGCGCCGCGCCTCTTTCAAATGCGCCCAGACCGGCTGATCCGGAACATGCAGCGTGACCGCCTCACCCAAGGTGAAAACGCCCTCGCGCTCGACCCAGGCGGTCACCCCACGCCGCCCATGTGCCGCCGCCTTGAACTTTGCCCCAAACCCCGGATGCGCCGCCTCGATCGGTTTTCCGGGCAGCACGCAGGGGCGGTTTTCCATATCCACCACCAGCGTGGCCCCGTTGGCGCCCTGCAACCGGGACGACGGCGGCAGATGGCTGAAATCCGGCAAGCCTTCGATCACCATCGTCGCGCCCAGCAACCCAGGGTCCAGCGCCGCAATCCCCATCCGCTGTGCGATCTGCGCCAGATCCTCTGCGCCCATGATCGAAAACTGCCGGGTGTTGCGGATCACGGTATCGCGCGGATACTGCGCCTTGACCCGGCTGCACGCCGGTCGCGTCAGCCCGCCATGCGCCTCGCCCTCCGGCCCGACAAACCCCGCCCGCAGATGCGCCACCGGCTCTGCCTGCAACTGACGGTCGCGGTCCGGCACCACGCCCAGCCAAGTGATCTGCCCCACAAACCCGGTCGGTTTCAAAGCCGCCATGATCTCTCCTTCTCGCACAGAAAAACCCCGGAGCCTTTTCAGGCTCCGGGGCTTCGATAACACGTCAGATCACGGAAAACTTCAAGCCGTCGGCTCTGGCTCCAAGCCACCCGCACCTTTGGGCTTCAGCTTGGGGATCGACGGAATGGATGCCAGACCGCCGCCCGATGCCGGTTTGTCGGCATCGTCATTGCCGCCCAGCTTTTCACCCGCAACAACCTTCTTGATCTCGTCGCCGGTCAGCGTCTCGTATTCCAGCAGGCCCTGCGCCAGACGCTCGAATTCAGTGTTCTTCTCAAGCAGAATGCGCCGCGCGGTCTCGTAACCCTCGTCGATCAGGCGCTTCACTTCCTGTTCGATCAAGCGCTTGGTCTCAGCCGAGACCGAAAAGCCGCCCGCGTTGCCGGAATAGCCTTCCGCGGCTTCGGCATAGTCGATGTTGCCGACCACGTCCGACATGCCCCAGCGCAGAACCATGGCCCGCGCCAAGGCTGATGCTTGCTGAATATCACCCGACGGCCCGTTCGACACCGAATCTTCACCCCATTTGATGATTTCTGCGGCTTTTCCGGCCATGGTCATCGCAATGCGCTGTTCGCACTGGTCGCGGTGCCAGTTTAGACGGTCCATCTCGGGCAGGCTCATCACCATGCCCAAAGCGCCCCCACGCGGAATGATCGTGGCCTTGTAGACCGGGTCGCATTTCGGCAGGGCCATGCCCACTACTGCGTGGCCCGCCTCGTGATAGGCGGTCATTTCCTTCTGGTCCTGCGTCAGCACCATCGACCGGCGCTCCGCCCCCATCATCACCTTGTCTTTCGCGTTCTCGAAATCATCCATCGCGACAAAACGGCGACCGATCCGTGCGGCCATCAGCGCCGCCTCGTTGACAAGGTTCATCAGGTCAGCGCCCGAGAAGCCGGGGGTGCCGCGCGCGATCGTGCGCAGATCCACATCCGGGCCCAAAGGCACCTTGCGGGCATGCACCCCCAAGATTTTCTCGCGACCCTTTATGTCCGGGTTCGGCACATGGATCTGGCGGTCAAACCGGCCCGGCCGCAGCAGCGCGGGGTCAAGCACATCCTTGCGGTTGGTGGCGGCGACGATGATCACACCCTCATTCGCTTCAAACCCGTCCATCTCGACCAGCAGCTGGTTCAGCGTCTGCTCGCGTTCATCGTTCCCACCGCCCATGCCGACACCGCGGGCCCGGCCCACAGCGTCGATCTCGTCGATGAACACGATGCAGGGCGCATTCTTTTTCGCCTGTTCGAACATGTCGCGAACGCGGCTTGCGCCCACGCCCACAAACATCTCCACGAAGTCAGAGCCCGAGATGGTGAAGAACGGCACCCCTGCCTCGCCCGCAATCGCGCGCGCCAACAGTGTTTTACCCGTGCCCGGAGGACCAACCAGCAGCGCGCCTTTGGGGATCTTGCCGCCCAAGCGGCTGAATTTCTGCGGGTTGCGCAGGAATTCCACAATCTCCTCCAGCTCTTCTTTGGCTTCGTCGATGCCCGCCACATCGTCAAACGTCACGCGGCCATGCTTTTCGGTCAGCAACTTGGCGCGCGATTTGCCAAAGCCCATCGCCCCGCCTTTGCCACCGCCCTGCATCCGGTTCATAAAGAAGATCCAGACCCCGATCAGCAGCAGGAACGGCAGGAACGTCATCAGAATCGACACCAGCCCCGATTGCTGTTGCGCCTCGGCGCGCACTTCCACGCCCTTGGAAATCAACTGATCGGTCACATCGGTGCCCTGCGGCACGATGGCGGCATAGGTGTTGCCATCCCGACCGCGAACCTGCAACCGCTCACCGTCGATGACCACGCTGGCCACCTCGCCCGAGTCGACGCGTTGCACGAAATCCGAATAGGAAATCTGCCGCGAGGACGTGGTGGTCTGATTGCCGCTAAAAAGATTGAACAGCGCAAGGATCAGAAAAAACAGAACGACCCAGAATGCGATATTTCGTGCATTGCCCACGAAGCGTCTCCCCACATGTCCGATGCCCGGAACGGGGCATCGGTCTTGCCACATAAGATAGACAGAACGGCGCTGGGTTCAATGCGATAACAGGAATAAGCCGAAACCTGCCGTCAATGTCGCAGCAAATTCTTCACCGGGTGTTAATATTGGTGCCGCAATCAGCCTGTTACTTTCCCAAATCGCGGGAGTGACCAGCGCCTGATCGCGCGACAGACCCGCAGCCCGCCAGGCGGGCAATTGCCCCAAACCGTCAGCGCCCACCGCGCGCACGCTGCCCGCGCCCGGCCCCGTCACCTGCCAGCGCCCGTCCCACACCGCACCAAGCGGCACCTCCGGCCCCAGACTGCGCGGCTCGCGCACCAACAACGCCCCATCCTTGCGATGCACCAGCCTGCACCCCCACAGAGTGGCCCCCCGCCCGTCGCGCAGTGCCTGCACCATCCGCATCAGCGCCCCTGCGCGCGGTCCATGGTCGGCGCCCGACAACCACAGCAACGCCGCCTGCACCAGCCGCCGCGCCAAGGCATCGGGCAACGCGGCAAAGCCCGCCCGGTCAATCTGCAACCCGCCGGCGCGCTCCACCACCAGCCGGGCCGCCGCCTCGGCCACCAACGCGCGCAGATCCGCCTGCTCACGGGCCAGATTGCGCGCCACAGCCGCCAGACCCGGCGCGGTGATGCCCACCGCGCCCAGCCCCGCCAGCGCGCGGCGCATCTTCACCCGGTCAAAGCCCGTATCATCGTTGCTTGGGTCATCCACAAACCACAACCCGCGCTGCATCAGATACCTGCGCAGATCTGCCCGCGTCACCCGCAGCAAGGGCCGGTGAAAGGCAACGCCCGCCTGCGACCAGCGGGGCCGCATCCCGGCCAGACCATCCAGCCCCGCCATCCGCGCCAACCCCAAAAGCAGCGTTTCGGCCTGATCATCCGCCGTATGCGCCACCAGCACCGCGCCGATCCCGCGCGCGCGCGCCCAATCGGCCAACAGCGCATAGCGCGCGCGCCTTGCGGCATCCATCAGGTTGCCCGCAACCGCGCCGTGGTCCCACACCAGCACCTCGTGCGGCAGCCCCATCCCTGCACAGACCTGCCCAACGCAAGCGGCTTCCGCTGCCGCCTCTGCGCGCAAGCGGTGATCCACCGTTGCCACCGCCAAAGGCCGCTCAGTGACCCCCGCGATCAGATGCAGCATCGCCATCGAGTCGCCGCCGCCCGAGACGGCCAGCCCCACAACACCGCCCCCCGGAATCAATGAAAGCGCCCGACGGGCGCTTTCAATCAGGGTCCGGTCCGCGTCGGCGTTCACTGGCACTGATATCCTTGCATCGCCACCTGCGCCTGCGTGGCGGAAATCGTGCCGGGATAGCGCACGCCAACCTCGGCCAGCGTCACGCAGGCCTCGGGCGTCTGCCCCAAAACGCCCAACTGCTCCCCCAGCTTCAGCAGGCTTTCGGCGGCAAACGGCCCCTCGGCATCGGCCGAAAACGCCTCCAGATAGGCGCGCGCTGCGTTTGAAGTCTCGCCAAGCTGCACCAACGCCTCACCACGGCTGAACTGCGCCTCTTGGCTCAGCGGCGAGCCAGGATAGGATTGGGTAAAGGTCGCAAAGAGGTCCGCGGCGGTGCGAAAGTCACCTTGACCGAGCACCGCCCGGGCCCGGTCAAAATCCGCCTGCTCGCCAATCGCCAGCTCCACCCCGCCCGAAATCCCCCCGCCCGCAAACGGCACGCTCGGTTCTTCAATCACAATCGCATTGGGCGGCTGGGTCGAGGAGGCCACAGGCCCGCCAACCGCGCCACCCGCTCCATCGCCACCCAGGGGCGGCGTCGCCCCCACCGTTGCCAGATCACAGCCGGGTGTGACCTCGCACAGCCGGAATTCCAGATCCCCGATCCGGTTGGTGCCATCGCTGATCACCCGGTTCAACCGCAACTCGATGTCCTCGGCCCGCGCCGTCAGCCGCGACAATTCTGCCTCCAGCGTATCCATCCGTTGCAGCGCCGACCCGCCGGCCAAAGCCCCGCCCGAAGCGCCGGTCTGCACCAGTTCGGTTTTCAGGCGGTTGAACTCCGCCGAAAGCAACCCAAGCTCCATCCGGATATCAGCCAATGTCTGGTCGTTGACCTGCGCGAACGCAGGCCCCGCCATCAGCACCAGCGCCGTTACGGCAGCCCGCAGCATCCGCTTACGCCCCCGCGCCCATCGACAGCACCGTCACCGACCGGCGGTTCTGCGAATAGCAAGCCTCGGTCGAACACACCTCGATCGGGCGTTCCTTGCCATAGCTGACCGTGCGCATCCGCCCCGACGGCACCCCTTGCGAGATCAGGAAGTTCTGCACCGCAGCCGCCCGACGCGCGCCCAGCGACAGGTTGTATTCGCGCGTGCCCTGCTCATCGGCATGCCCTTCGATAATCACGGCATAGCTGCTGTTGGTCAGCAGCCACTGCGCCTGCCCCTGCAACACCTGCCGGGCCTGATCGGTCAGCGTGTGCTGATCCACCGGGAACAGGACGCGGTCGCCAACACGCTGGTTGAAATAGGCGATCGACTGCGGGTTGTTCGGATCGCCCAGGCCTGTGGTGTCCACGAAACCGCCACCCATGCCGCCGCCCGCGCCACCTGCGCCGCCCGCCCCGGCGCCACCAGCGCCAAAACGATCCGGGTTGTTACAGGCTGCCAGCCCAAAGGCAGCGACAAGGAAAAGGGCCTTGGGAAGAAGCGACATCATCAGTTTCCTTTTGTTCATTGGCTCGATTGGCCATGATCGTATCAGAGATCGCGCACCCTGTGAATCGGGCTGTGAACCGGGCGCGCAAGCGAAGGGTCAAGGCAGCAAAGGCGACCACGCCGGATCGGATGCCGCGCCATCGGTCGAAACCTGACGCAGGTTGCGCCCCGAGATATCCACCGAATACAGCGCCGATGATCCGCCCGCGCCGCTGGTTTCGCGGGTGAACATGATCACCCGGCCATTGGGCGCCCAGGTCGGGCCTTCATCCAGGAACGAAGCGGTCAGCAACCGCTCTTCCGACCCGTCGGTGCGCATCACGCCGATATGGAACCGGCCCTGATGCTGCTTGGTGAACGCAATCATATCACCGCGCGGAGACCAGACCGGGGTGCTGTAGCGCCCCTGCCCGCCCGAAATCCGCCGCCCCTCCCCGCCGCCTGTCGGCATGATATACAACTGCTGGGTGCCAGAGCGGTCGGATTCAAACACGATCTGGCTCCCGTCCGGGCTGAAACTTGGCGCCGTTTCAATCGACGGCGCGTTGGTCAGCTGGCTCAGGTTTCCCGATCCCAGCGTCAACATGTAAAGATCCGAGTTGCCGCCGCGTTCCAGCGAAAACACCACCCGCCCGCCATCTGGCGAAAAGCGCGGGGCAAAGGTCATGGTCCCCGACTGTTCCGCCAGCGTTTGCGTGCGCAACGATCCGACATCCATCAGCGTGATGCGCGGAAACCCGGTCTGATAGCTGGTGTAAAGGATGCGGTCGCCCGTGGGCGAAAAGCGCGGGGCCAGCACGATGGAACTGCTGTCGGTCAGATACTGCACATTCGCGCCATCATAATCCATCACCGCCAGCCGCTTCAGCCGCTGGTTCTTTGGCCCGGACTCGCTGACAAACACCACGCGGGTATCGAAATACCCGCCCTCGCCGGTGATCCGGCTATAGGCGGCATCGGCCACCTTGTGCGCCATCCGCCGCCAGGTCTGCGGCGTGCCGGCAAACTGCAACCCCTCGCCCAGTTGCTGGCCGCTGAACACGTCAAACAACCGGAACTTCACCACGATCCGGTCGCCCGAAACCGTCACCGCCCCGGTGATCACCGCCTGCGCGTTGATCGCCTTCCAGTCCTCATACCCGATGGAGCTGTCAAAGCTGCTGATGCGGGCGATATGCGCCTCGCGCGGGATTTCGCGGAACAGGCCGGTGCCCGACAGATCGCTGGCGATCACGCGCGCGATGTTGCGGGCATAGTCCCCCGCACCGCCTTCATCGACGAAATCGGGCACCGCAAACGGCAAGGGTTCGATCACCCCTTCGGTGATCTCTATCCGAAGCGGGCCCGACTGTGCCTGCGCCGGGGTCATTCCCCCGCACACGGCCATCAGGGCAATCGCAAGGGCGGCAATCGAAAATCGGGTCACTGTCATCATGGCCTTGGGGTGTCCTCGGTCTGTTGCGGGCAGCATAGAGCAGCCATCGCCGGGGTGAGGGGGAAAAGGAACAGGGATCGCCCCGTTTCGGCAAATTCTGGCGCAAAAGTGATCATCGCATCCGCATCCCGTCCGGGTTGAACACCAGTTCCATCTCGCGCCACTGGTCATATTTCTCGGGCGGCAACGGAAAGCCGCGCGCGCCGCAGCGGATGATCGCCCGCCGCGCGGCTTCAAACGCACCACGGGCCCCCGCATCCGACCCGCCGGTCGAACTGACCATGCGGATGGACCCCGCATCCGGCACGCCATTTTGCGCAACCGAGACATAAACCACCACCGTGGTGTTCAGCGCATCCGAAGACAGACTGCCCACGTTCCAGCACTGCTGCACCGCCACGCGCAGCGCATCGCGCTCGCCGCTGGTCATCGGTGGCCCTTGCGGTGCATTGGTGGCACCGCCCGTCGGGGCGGGATCCTCTGCCGCCAGCGCCTCGGCCAGCGCCGCCGCCACAGCATCGGTATCGGTAGCGGGCGTCGGCGTGGGCCGCGCGGTTTCCAACGCCGGGGCCTCGCTGCGCACCGGGCGACCGCGCGGGCGCGGGCTGGTCGGCGGCGCGCCGGACACTTCAACCGGATCGTTGCGGTTGGCTTCGGTCTCCAGCACCGTGCCCGCCTCTTCGGGCTGGGCCTGCGGGCGTTCCGGCTCCACGATCTGTGGCGCTTCCACCGGGTCCGGCGTCACCGCGGGCGTCGGGGCCTCGGCCACCTCCACCGCGGGCTCAGGCGCGTCCACCGGCACCGGGGCCACGCGCGGCGCAGGCTTTGGCCGGGGGCTGGAGGTTGGCGGCAACGGCACCTCGGGAATGGGATCAGGATTCACCGGCAAGGGCAGCGCATCGGCCACACCGTTGTTTTCCGGCAAGGGTTCGGGCTCCGGCACCGGCTCTGGTTCCGGCGCGGGCGGCGGGGTCTGCACCGGCGCGGGCAAGTCCGGCACCACAGGCCGCGGTTCCACCACCGGCGCAGGCTCCGGTTCAGGGGCTGGCGGCTCAGGCTCAGGTTCAGGGGCCGGTGCTGGCGCAGGCTCTGGCGCAGACGGTGCAGCAGCCACCATCGCATCGAACTCAGCCGCCGAAATCAGCGACACCTCCGCCACCTCGACCGGCGGCGCATCCTTGCGCGCAAACAGCCAATCCCCCAGAAGCACCCAGAGGATCAAAGCCGCATGGCCAACGCCGGAAATGAGGGTGCCCGTCTGCATCGCGCGTGCGTTTTCCCAATCGGCCCTAGTTGCCGCTGCCGTTCATCGCAGGCCCGTCCGTATCGGTCACCAGACCGATGGAATTGAACCCGCCCGCATTCAGCGCGCCCATGACTTCCGCCACCCGCTGATAGGGGATCGCCCCGTCGGCGCGCAAAAACACCTTGTTGCTGGTCCGCTCTGCCGCAATCGCCGTCAGCCGCAGGATCAGCTCGTTCACCGGCACATCCGTATTCTGCACCAGCGTCCGCCCATCCGACGTCAGCGTGATGGTCAGCGGCTCCTCTTGCTCGGTCGGCAAGGCACTGGCCGCCGTGCGCGGCAATTCCACCGGCACGCCCACCGTCAACATCGGAGCCGCCACCATGAAGATGATCAGCAAGACCAGCATCACATCGACGAACGGCGTGACGTTGATTTCGCCCATCGCCGCCGATTTGCCCCGACGGCGCCGACGCGATCCGCCGCCCGACTTCTGCTGAACCCCACCCGCCACGGCTCAGGCGTCCAACTGGCGCGACAGAATGGTGGCAAACTCATCGGCAAAGCTTTCATAGCCGCCAAGGATCCGCTCACTGTCGGCATTCAGTTTGTTGTAAAACACCACCGCCGGAATGGCCGCGACCAGACCGATTCCGGTCGCCAGCAGCGCCTCGGCAATGCCGGGGGCCACAACGGCCAGATTGGTATTTTGGGAAATCGCGATCTGCTCGAACGCGTGCTTGATGCCCCAGACCGTGCCGAACAGACCGATGAACGGGGCGGTGGCCCCGGTGGTCGCCAGAAACGACAACCCGTTGTTCAGCCTTTCGCTCTCGCGCGAAATCGCCACATTCATCGCCCGGTCGATCCGGGCCTGCGCGCCTGCAATCAGCGCACCATCCTGCCGGTGGCTGCGTCGCCATTCCAGCATCCCGGCGGCAAAGATCTTTTCGCTCGCCCCATCCGGCGTCGGCCCGATCTTTTCGAACAGCTCATCCAGCGGCTCGCCCGACCAGAAGGCGCGGTCAAATATCTCTGCCTCGCGCCGGGCCAGACGATACATGATGTGCTTTTGCACGATCGTGGCCCAGGACCAGAAAGACATGACAATCAGCAGCAGCATCACGACTTTGACCGTCAGTGTTGCGCGTGCAAAAAGGGCGATCAAAGAGAAATCAATCTCCTGCGCCATCGCAAGGGTTTCCGTTTCCATTACGCCTGCTCTTGTTATCGGGGCCTTGTTGACCGCCTGTTGCCCTGATTCTATCCGGAATTGAAGCGGATTGCCAACACAACTGCGTCACAGAGCGGCGGATTGCTGAAACGCCCGCCCTGCACCACCCGCCCGGCAACATCCCGCCCCCGCTTACCGCCACGGGTTCGGGCGATCCCGCCTATGCTGTGATCCGTTGACGCAAATACAAAGGCGCGCCACAGTGGCTTTGACCATGCAGGCAGGACGGCCATGACACCCCGCATTTCTCTGCTTGATCCGCTGATGCCGCCCCGGATCAGGTCCGCACGCCCGCGCTCTCACCCATGCCATGAAAGGATCCGCCATGGACGCGGAAAAGATCGCCCTTGCCGAAACCTGCCTCACCGCAACCCATGACGGAAGCCTCGGTTTTCCCATCCTCCTCGGCAAGCTGATGGCGGCGGGGTTTGAAGGCTACGCCGTCGATTATCGCCGCAACAGCCAAACCTTCTACCTGCCCGATGGCGAAAGCCTTGTCCGCGACCTGTGGCCCTCATCCGGGCAGGTCGCCGCCGGTTTTGACGCGGCAGCGATGGCCCGGCTGGTCCGCTGGGCCCAAAGCGATGCCGCCGATTACAGCTACACCGCGTTTTGCCAGCAGGCCAAAGCCGCGGGCTGCGCCGGATATCTGGTGTCTTTTCCCGGCAAGCGCGTGCTTTACTATGGCCGCTCAGCCGAAACCCATGTCGAACACTTCCCCGCCTGACCGCAAAACCATGCCATCATCACAAGGCCCGCGACGCATCGCAAACCCGCCACGCTCACGCAGCCGCCTGCGCTACCCCCTTTGCAAGGCGGTCCGCACCCCATCCGGTATGCGCGCCGCGCGCAGATCAGGCCCCACACAAACCAGCACCACGCGCGCCACGAACAGTTTCTCCTCGCCGCGCCAGACCCGCTGATCCAGTTCGATCCTCGCCCCCCCCAGTTCGACCAGCTCGGTTGTCACCGTCAGCACATCGTCAAACACCGCTGGGCGCAGATAATCCGCCTCCACCCGGCGCACGGCAAACACAAGGCCATTCTGCGCCCGCAGCCGCCCCTGATCCACACCGATCAGCCGCACCCATTCGCTGCGCCCGCGCTCTATGAACTTCAGGTAGTTGGCGTAATAGACGATCCCCGCCAGATCAGTATCTTCATAATACACCCGAAGCCCGAACCGATGTGCCACAGTCATCCCCTTTTTCCTCTGCGACGGAACCCGCCGCCGCGCCGCACGTTCACCCCCACCTTAGCCCGGAGTTTCTCATGCGCCGCACTGCCCTCCTCTTCGCCCTGACCCTCGCCACCCCGCTTGCCGCCGAAGAAGTCGGCCGCGTCGGCGTGGATTGGGTGGGCAACGACATCATCATCGAAAGCGTGCCCGACCCGAAAGTGCAAGGCGTCACCTGCCATCTTGCCTATTTCGAACGGTCGCTGATCGACCGGCTGGCCAATGGCAACTGGTTCGAAGACCCGTCCTATTCGGCGGTGGACTGCGTGCAGACCGGACCGATCACCTTGGGCGACATCGACCGCAGCCGCAGCGGAGAGACGGTGTTTTCCGAACGCCAGTCGCTGATCCTGAAATCACTGCGTGTCTCGCGGATTTATGACCAGACCAACAACGCATTGGTCTATCTCGCGCATGCCAGCGAACTGACCCAAGGCTCGGGCAAAATGTCGCTTTCGGTCATACCGCTTTCTGCACCTAATTGACCGCCCGCAGCCGGGCCGCCAGCCGCAGGGCATGGCTGGCATCGCCCGACATCACCGGCAGCGCCGGGTCATAGGCCGCGCGGATCACCCCGGCGATGTCGGGCTTCAGCACCGCCACCTCTCCGACCACGCCCAAGGGGGACGTGCCCACAAACGCCTGATCGCTCCACAGCAGGATCGACTGCACCGCCTGTGACAGCGCCAGCGTCTCTGCGGGCATCTCTGACAAATGCGCATCCATCCTCAGGAACACGAAGCAAGCCCGGATCGCCCCCGCAGCATCAAAGCGGAACACCCGGTATTGATTGGCCCCGGCCGCCTCCAGCCGGTCCAGCAGCGGCGAAAGCCCTGCGATCAGCCGGTCCAGTTTCGGCACCGCGCGCAACTCGTCCCAGTCGCGCACGAAAAACACCATCAGGTTCGCGCCCAACTCCGGATCCGTCTCGGCCATCTGGTGCCCGGCCAGCGCCACCACCGCCTCCACCGCGCCCTTGATCACGCCCAGTGTGGCATCCTCCACGCCAAACACCACCGGCACAATCGGCCGCCCCCAGCGCGCGCAAAGATACCTGCCATTGCCCCGCGTGAACAAAGCCCTGATCTGATCCGCGTCCATGCCCGCCCCCGTCTGTCCATGCCCGCCCGCGTCTGCTGGTCCGCAGATATCGCCCTGCGCCGCCCAAGACAACGCCTCCGGGCGTGCACCTTTCTGAAATACGCCCCCCGCAAGCGCCTCCGCCCCAGCCCACGCTGGACTCGCACGCCAAGAGACCCGATATACACCCCATGTCCCTGCCACCCGGATTCCTTGATGAGCTGCGCACCCGCACCTCGCTGTCCCAGATCGTGGGGCGCAAGGTCACATGGGACATGCGCAAATCCAACATGGCAAAGGGCGACTGGTGGGCGCCCTGCCCGTTCCATCAGGAAAAATCCGCCAGCTTCCATGTCGATGACCGCAAGGGCTTTTACTATTGCTTCGGCTGCCATGCCAAAGGCGATGTGCTGACCTTCATCAAGGACTCGGAAAACACCGGCTTCATGGAAGCGGTGGAGATTCTGGCGCGCGAAGCCGGGATGCAGATGCCCGCCCGCGACCCCAAGGCAGCGGAAAAGCAGGATCAGCGCACCAAGCTCATCGAGCTGATGGAAGAGGCGGTGAAGTGGTTCCGCCTGCAACTGAAGACCGGCGCCGCCGCCGATGCCCGCGCCTATATTGCCAAACGCGGGCTGTCTGATGCGGCGGTGGAACGGTGGGAGATCGGCTTCGCCCCCGATGCGCGTCAATCGCTGTTCACCGCGCTCACGCAAAAGGGCTATGCCGCCGATCTGATCGTCGCCTCCGGCGTTTGCGCCCGCGCCGATGACGGGTCGATCTACGACCGCTTCCGGGGCCGCATCATCTTTCCCATCCGCGATTCCCGCGGCCGCGCCATCAGCCTTGGCGGCCGCGCGATGGCCCCCAACGCACGCGCCAAATACCTCAATGGCCCCGAAACCGACCTGTTCGACAAGGGCCGCAACCTCTACAACCACGCCCCGGCGCGCGAAGCGGCGGGCAAGGGCCAGCCATTGATCGTGGCTGAAGGCTACATGGATGTGATCGCCCTGTCCGAAGCGGGCTTTGGCGCCACGGTCGCCCCCCTTGGCACCGCTGTCACCGAAGACCAACTCCGCCTGATGTGGCGCATCACGGACGAGCCGGTGATCGCGCTCGATGGCGACAAGGCGGGCATTGCCGCCGCTTTGCGCGTGATCGACCTGGCCCTGCCGCTGCTGGAGGCGGGCAAGGGCCTGCGCTTTGCCGTGCTGCCCCTTGGTCTGGACCCCGACGACCTGATCAAGCAACAGGGCGCGCCAGCCATGCAAAAGGTGGTCGACACCGCGCAGCCGATGGTCAGCCTGCTTTGGCAGCGCGAGATCGAAGGCAAGAGTTTCGACAGCCCCGAACGCAAGGCAGCACTCGACAAATCCCTGCGCGCGGCGCTCAAACGCATTGCAGACCCATCGATCCGCGGCCATTACGCCGAGGAAATCAAACGCCTGCGCTGGGATCTGTTCGGCAGTGGCAGTCGCCCCTTCACCCCGCGCGCGCCCCGCGCGCCATGGCAGCCGGGGCAAAAGGGCAAACCTTTCCAACCCGTCGCCCCGATGGCCAGCACCAAACAATCCCTGCTCGCCGGCCCCGCCGATCTGGTGCAGGACAGCTTGCGCGAAGCCGTGGTGCTGGCCGCCTGCATCCATCACCCCGGTCTGATCCCCCGGTTTGAATCCGCGCTGGAACGGCTGGATTTCATCGGCCCGGGCCATGATGCGCTGTGCAGCCTGATCCTCTATCATCAGTCGGCCCCGGATCTGCTGGCCCTGCTGATGGCCGAGGCCCCTTTGCCAACCGAGTCGGTGCTTTTGCATCCTCATGTGCGCATCACCGCCGCCATCAGCGCCGACGCGCCTGACGACGCCGCCGAGCATTGCCTGGCCGAGGCGCTGGCCCGCTTGCAGGCTGATCGCGCCCACCGCCTTGAAATTGCCGATGCCGAGGACGATGTAACAGGCGTGGCCGATGAAGGCCTCACCTGGCGCGTGTCAAAAGCCGCCGAGGCCCGACACTCCGCCGCCCGTGGTCCGCAGGATGCCAAAGGCGAATCAGTGATCGCCCCGAACGGTATCGAACTGGACCGGGACGAGCTGAATCGTGCCCGTTCGCTGCACGACTCCATCGATTTCACCCGTGGCGGGCGTGGAGGTAAGCACTGAGTAACCCTTTTCCCGACCAATCGGGCAAGAAAATGCAGCATCCGACCTTTATCCCGGCGTGATTCGAGTTATTGATTCGAAAACGTCCGCACCGATTCGCCCTTCGCGCCCTCAAGGAGCACCCATGGCCCTGAAAGACACCGACGACGGCAAACCCGAAGCAGACGAGGCCGATGTCTCTCTCGACATGAGCCAGGCCGCCGTCAAGAAGATGATCGCTGACGCGCGCGAGCGTGGCTACATCACCTACGAACAGCTCAATCAGGTCATGCCGCCCGAACAGGTGTCGTCCGAACAGATCGAAGACGTGATGTCGATGCTGTCCGAAATGGGCATCAACGTGATCGAGGATGACGAGGTCGAAGACGGCGAGGCCCCCTTGGGCGGCGCGCTTGTGGAAACCTCCTCCACCTCTCGCGAAGTGGCTGTCGCTGGCTCAACCACCGAAACGCTGGACCGCACCGACGATCCGGTGCGCATGTATCTGCGCGAGATGGGCAGCGTTGAACTGCTGTCGCGCGAAGGCGAAATCGCCATCGCCAAGCGGATCGAAGCTGGCCGCAACACCATGATCCTGGGGCTGTGCGAAAGCCCGCTGACCTTTCAGGCCATCACCATCTGGCGCGACGAACTGCTGAACGAAGACATCCTCTTGCGCGACGTGATCGATCTGGAGGCCACATTCGGACGCAGCCTTGATGGCGAAGAAGACATGGACGGCCCGATCGGCGCGCCCGATCTGGAAGGCGTGGACGTGTCCGCAGCAGCAGCACCCCGCCGCGCCGAATCGGCCGAGCCGGAACTGGATGCCGACGGCAACCCGCTGATGCGCAGCGACGACGACGACGAGGACGACGAAGCGTCGAACATGTCGCTGGCCGCGATGGAGGCGGCACTCAAGCCCAAGGTGCTCGAAACGCTTGCCGTCATTGCCCGCGACTACGTCACGCTGGCCGATATGCAAGAAGCGCGGATGACCGCGACCCTGTCGGAAAAATCCAAATTCTCCGCCACGGACGAGGCTGCCTATCAGAAACTGCGTTCGGAAATTGTGGTTTTGGTGAACGAGCTGCACCTGCACAACAACCGCATCGAAGCGCTGATCGACCAGCTTTACGGCATCAACCGCAAGATCATGACGATCAACTCTGGCATGGTCAAACTGGCAGACGCCGCCCGCATCAACCGCCGCGAATTCATCGACGAATATCAGGGCTATGAGCTCGATCCAAGCTGGTGCGACCGCATGGCCGCCAAGGGCGGTCGCGGCTGGCAGGCGCTGATGGAACGCTCGCGCGACAAGGTCGAAGAGCTGCGCGCCGAAATGGCCGTCGTCGGCCAATACATCGGCGTCGACATCTCCGAATTCCGCCGCATCGTCAATCAGGTGCAAAAGGGCGAGAAAGAGGCGCGTCAGGCCAAGAAGGAAATGGTCGAGGCCAACCTGCGCCTCGTGATCTCCATCGCCAAGAAATACACCAACCGCGGCCTGCAATTCCTTGATCTTATTCAGGAAGGCAACATCGGCCTGATGAAGGCGGTCGATAAATTCGAATACCGCCGCGGCTACAAATTCTCCACCTACGCGACATGGTGGATCCGTCAGGCCATCACCCGCTCCATCGCCGATCAGGCCCGCACCATCCGCATTCCGGTGCACATGATCGAGACGATCAACAAACTGGTCCGCACCGGGCGCCAGATGCTGCACGAAATCGGCCGCGAACCGACACCCGAGGAACTGGCCGAAAAGCTGCAAATGCCGCTGGAAAAGGTCCGCAAGGTGATGAAGATCGCCAAGGAGCCGATCAGCCTGGAAACCCCGATCGGGGATGAGGAAGACAGCCAGCTTGGCGACTTCATCGAAGACAAGAACGCCATCCTGCCGCTGGACAGCGCCATTCAGGAAAACCTGAAGGAAACCACCACCCGCGTTCTGGCCTCGCTCACCCCGCGCGAAGAACGCGTGCTGCGCATGCGTTTCGGCATCGGCATGAACACCGACCACACGCTGGAAGAGGTGGGCCAGCAGTTCAGCGTGACCCGCGAACGTATCCGCCAGATCGAAGCCAAGGCACTGCGTAAGCTCAAGCACCCGAGCCGGTCGCGCAAATTGCGCAGCTTCCTCGATCAATAAATCCGTAGGGCGGGGTTCACCCCGCCACCCGGCCCGCCATGGGCGGGGTGACCCCCGCCCTACTCCCTTCTGCCCGGACCCGGAGCACGCCCATGGCCTCATTCCTCTCCCGCCTGTTCGGTGGCACATCCGCCCCGGCCACCCCCACCGCCGCACAAGCCACCCTGCACAAAGAGTTCCGTATCTTCCCCGACCCGATCCCCGATGGCAGCGCCTTTCGCATTGCCGCGCGGATCGAGAAAACCTTTGGCGACGACACCAAAACCCACCAGTTGATTCGCGCCGATACCCGCGCCACACGCGATGAGGCGGTTGAGGCCAGCATCGCAAAGGCCAAGCAGGCCATCGACCAGTTGGGCGACACATTGTTTGGCTGACCCTGCGCAATCGCGCCCTTGCGCGACCCCGATCCGCTTGGCACACTCCGCCAAAACGGAGGGTTCCGATGCGCGCACTGCCCCTGATCCTTGCCATCTTGCCCCTGCCCGCGCTGGCCTGTCCGCAGGGCACGGCACTCCTGTCCTGCCCTATCGGAACAAAGCAGTTGCAGTTGTGCCTGACGGCTGAAGCCGTCACCTACAGCTTTGGCCCCCAAGGTGCCCCGGACCTGACCCTGACCACCCCGATCCAACAGGCCGCCTATACCCCTTGGCCCGGCGTCGGCTCTGCCATCTGGGACTCGCTGGCCTTCACCAACAACGACATCACCTACGAAGTCTGGACCTCGGTGGACCGCAACCCCGAGGCAACAAGGGGCCTTCAGGGCGGCGTCAATGTGCTCAGGGCCGATACGCTTGTCGCGCAGCTGACGTGCAAGGATGGCACGGTCACGTCAGACCTCACCCCCGTTTTCGAGGCAAAAGAATCGGCAGGCCAATGTTGGAACTTCGACACCCTCGCCTGGCAAACCGCGCCCTGTCCCTGACGGGTTCAGCCTTGCGGCGGGGCCGCCATCTCCCAGCCGTCTCCCATCGCGACAATGCAGGCCCGCCCCTCGGCATAGCTTTGCACCAGCGTCCAGTCGCCGCGCGGGGTGGTCCAGACCTCCATCACCGTTTCAAGATTGCGCACCCCCTGCCCGGTCAGACGCGCGCCATAGGTCAGGCTCAGCCGCTGCGCCATCTCAGCGCGCGGCGCGCAGATCACCTCGGCAATCGGGGATTGCGCCGCCAAAGGCAGCGGCAGCAACAGCACACACAGGGTGAGTCGGGCTTGCATACAGAAAAGTGTAACACAGATATGACGCATACCAACACTTCTGACGCCAAGAGATGACTCCGCCCTTGCCCCACCGCGCGCCCTGCCATCGGGCAAACCAGCGGCGCACCAACGTCATGCGCAAAGCCATACACGTGCCATACGCGAACCAGACACAAATCAGCGCCCCCTGAGTCCTGCACGCCACACCCCGCCCCCCAGATGATGCGCCCACAACTTGGCCCTAGCCCAAATGCCCGCCTTGCCCCTATAGTCTGTGGATAAATATCCGGGGCAACACCGGAACTAGAGGCAGGCACATCAACGAACAAGCAAGGAGGGGGCCCATGCGCTGCCCATTCTGCGGCAACATCGACACCCAGGTGAAAGACTCTCGCCCGGCCGAAGACCACGTCGCCATCCGGCGGCGCCGCTTCTGTCCGGCCTGCGGGGGGCGATTCACCACCTACGAACGCGTGCAATTGCGCGATCTTGTGGTCATAAAATCCTCTGGCAAGCGCGAGGATTTCGACCGCGGCAAGCTGGAACGCGCCATCCGCATTTCGATGCAGAAACGCCCGATTGATCCCGAACGGATCGACCAGATGATCTCCGGCATCGTGCGCAGGCTTGAATCGATTGGCGATACCGACATCCCGTCACGCACCATCGGCGATATCGTCATGGAAAGCCTCGCCCGGATCGACACCGTGGCCTATGTGCGTTTCGCTAGCGTTTACAAGAACTTCCAGGCCGCCGACGATTTCGACAAATTCGTCAGCGAACTGCGACCGGGTGAAAAAGCCGAAGAGTGACCGGGTCGGATGACATCCACATGGCCCATGCCCTCGCGCTCGCTGCGCGCGGGCTTGGCCGCACCTGGCCCAACCCGGCGGTGGGCTGCGTGATCATGCGCGAGGGCCGGATCTTGGGTCGCGGCTGGACCCAGCCCGGCGGCCGCCCCCATGCCGAGCGCCACGCCTTGGATCAAGCAGGCGATGCCCGCAGGGCCACAGCTTATGTCACGCTCGAACCCTGCGCCCACCACGGCAAAACGCCCCCCTGCGCCGAGGCGCTCATCGCCGCCGGCGTTGCGCGCGTCGTTACCGCGCTCACCGATCCCGATCCAAGGGTATCGGGCCGGGGACACGCCATGCTGCGCAAGCAAGGTGTTGAAGTTACGGAAAATATCCTGTGGGCAGAGGCCGGTCGGCTTAACGCTGGCTTCCTCAAACGCGTGGCCAGATCCCTTCCCTTCGTCACCCTGAAACTCGCCACCACCATCGATGGTCGCATCGCCACCGAGAGCGGCGAGTCTCGCTGGATCACCGGCCCACAAGCCCGTCGCTACGTCCACAGCCTGCGCTTAAGCCATGATGCGGTGATGGTCGGCGCAGGCACCGCCCGCGCGGATAATCCCGACCTGACCGCCCGAGACATCGGTGCCACCCATCAACCTCTGCGCATCCTGTTGGACCGGACCCTGTCGCACCACCCCGACAGCCGCTTGGGGCAGACGGCGCGCGAACACCCGGTCTGGATCCTGCACGCCCCTGATGCGCCGCGCAACGCACAGCAAGCCTGGGTCGCCACTGGCGCGCGCCTGCTGCCCTGTCCGCTGCGCGACGGCCACCTGGATCTGACAGCGGCGCTGCATATCCTTGCATCCCAAGGTCTTACCCGCATCCTGTGCGAAGGCGGCGGAACCATCGCCGCCGCACTGATTACCGCAGGCCTTGTCGACGACCTGATCCACCTGACCGCTGGCAAGCTTGTCGGCGCCGCTGGCACCGCTGCCCTTGGCCCGCTCGCGCTGTCACGCCTGTCAGACGCTCCAGCCTTCCGCCTGATCAGCCAGCAAATCCTCGGCCCCGACACGCTCACCCACTGGATTCGCGCCTGAAGGCTTGCACCTTTTCCAAACATGCCCGCTCTGACGCCAGCAACATGCTCAACCTTCGAACAATTCACCCTGTCCAGGCCCCTTGGGTGCCTCCAACCCCAAATGCCGCCAGGCTTTGGCCCCCAGCATCCGCCCCCGCGGGGTGCGCATGATCAGGCCCTGCTGCAACAGATACGGCTCGATCACCTCCTCGATCGCGTCTCTTGGCTCACTGAGCGCAGCGGCAATCGTCTCGACCCCAACCGGCCCGCCACCATAATTCTCTGCCAATAGAACCAGATAGCGCCTGTCCGCACCGTCAAGACCCAGATTGTCCACCCCCAGCCGCGTCAAGGCCCGGTCCGCCAGCGCCCGGCTGATCCGCCCGCCCTCTTCCACCAAAGCGAAATCCACCACCCGACGCAGCAGGCGCCCGGCGATACGCGGTGTGCCCCGTGCCCGGCACGCAATCTCACGACAGCCCTCCGGCTCCGCCTGCACGCCCAGCAGGCGTGCGCCGCGTGTGACGATCTCGAACAACTCGGCATCGGTATAGAATTCCAGCCGGGTCGGGATGCCAAAGCGGTCGCGCAGCGGCGTGGTCAGCAACCCCAGCCGCGTGGTCGCCCCCACCAGCGTGAACGGCTGCAATTCGATCCGCACGGTGCGGGCGGCGGGCCCCTCGCCGATCACCAGATCCAGCGCAAAATCCTCCAGCGCGGGATACAACACCTCTTCCACCACCGGGCTAAGCCGATGAATTTCATCGATGAACAGAACATCGCGCGGTTCCAGGTTGGTCAGGATCGCCGCCAGATCGCCGGGCCGCGCCAGCACCGGGCCCGAGGTCATGCGGAACCCCACCCCCAACTCGCGCGCCATGATCTGTGCCAGCGTGGTCTTGCCCAATCCGGGCGGGCCATGAAACAGCGTATGGTCCATCGCTTCGCCGCGCATTTTGGCAGCTTCGATGAACACGCGCAGATTGGCCCGCGCCTCGGCTTGCCCGATGAATTCGTCCAAACCCTGCGGGCGCAGGGCGCGGTCGGTGTCTTCGGGCAGACGCTCGGGGCGCAAGGCGGGATCAGGCTGCAACATGGCGGAACAATCCCCGAACGCCGGGGCTTTTGCAAGCGGTCAGATCACGCCACCCGCATCACGCCCACGGGCCGGATTTCGCTGCGGCCCGCTGCACGACACGCGGCACCGAAGACCGCACCGCCGGCTGCATCGCCTCCAGCGCGGCAATCCGGTTGGCGGTGTTGGGGTGGGTGGAAAACAGTCTGTCATGCGCGTGGGCATGCAGGGGGTTGATGATGAACATATGCGCAATGGCCGGATTGCGTTCGGCCGCGTTATTGTCGATGCCCTTGGCAAACGCCTCGATCTTGCGCAACGCCGCCGCCAACCACTCAGGATTGCCACAAATTTCGGCCCCAACGCGATCTGCCTCATATTCGCGCGAGCGTGAAATCGCCATCTGCACCAGCGCCGCAGCCAAAGGCGCCAGGATCATCAGGGCAATGGTGCCGATCATGCCACCGGGCCGGTCGCGGCTGCCGCCAAAAAACAGCGCGAAATTCGCCAGCATCGAAATCGCCCCGGCAAAAGTGGCCGTCACGGTCATGATCAGCGTGTCGCGGTTGCGGATATGCGCCAACTCATGCGCCATCACCGCTGCCACTTCTTCCCCGGTCAACCGCCGCAACAAGCCCGTTGTTGCCGCCACTGCCGCATTCTTCGGATCGCGTCCGGTTGCGAATGCGTTGGGCTGGTCGGTCTCGATCACATAGACCTTGGGGCGCGGCATCCCCGCCCCGTCGGCCATCTGGTTCACCATCCGCACAAGTCCCGGCGCGCTTGCCTCATCCACCGCCTTCGCGCCGGTCATCGAAAGCACCGCTTTGTCAGAATTCCAATAGGCAAACACATTCATCGCTGCCGCAACCGCAAGCGCGATCAGCGCCCCGCTGACCCCACCCAACAGCGCACCCAGCCCCATGAACAGCGCGGTCATTGCCGCCATCAGCATGAATGTCTTGACGTATCCGGCCATCGAGAACCCCTCGTTTCCAGCACCCGATATGGGCACGGCACGCGCCCTTGAAAAGAGCAGCGGCGTCCCTCACCCGCTGATTTCCTGCTGTCCCGAATGCACGGGGGGCAGCGCCGCCCTAGCGCGGGGCGAGAAGTCGCAACGCTTTTCGGATCAGCGTGGCGGTATCCGCTTCAGGTTCTTCTCCCGCCACGGTGGCCACCGCCTGCGCCGCGTCGCCGTGCCCATAGCCAAGGTTCAGCAACGCCGAAAGCGCGTCGGCGGTGAAACCTGCACGACGGGCGGGGCCTTCATCGGCCCTTGTGGTCCTTTTCGGCGCGGCCGCGACCGGGGCCATATCCTCGATCACCTGCGCATCCACCTCTGCCCGCGCCGACAGGCTGACACCCGCCGCCATCACTGCCGGAGCTTTGGATTTCAGTTCCAGAATGACCCGCTGCGCCAGCTTCGGCCCGACGCCGGGAGCCGCCTGCACGGCGCGTGCATCCCCCAGTGTTATGGCCCGCGCCACCCCTTCCGGCCCCAAGGCGCCCAGGATGGCCAAGGCCGCCTTGGCCCCCACCCCTTGCACCGTGACCAACAGCCGGTGCCATTCCTTTTCCAGCATGCTGGGAAAGCCGAATAGTTGCAGCAGATCCTCGCGCACCACCAATTCGGTATAAAGCGACACAGGCTCGCCCAAGAGGGGCAAACCGGCCATCGTGCGATCCGACACATGCACGATGTAACCCACACCGCGCACGTCGATCAGCACCTCACCCGCGCCCCGCCAGTCCAACCGGCCCGAGATTTTTCCGATCATCCCGCAGCCCTTTTCAAAGCGGCCTGCAACCGGCCTGACGATTGCAGATGATGTGCGTGGCAGATGGCGATCGCCAAGGCATCCGCAGCATCGGCCCCCGCGATCACGACGCCCGGAAGGTGCAGCCGTACCATGTGATCGACTTGGACCTTGGCGGCATGCCCGACGCCCACCACGCATTTCTTGACCGCATTGGGCGCGTATTCCCCCACCGCCAGCCCGAATTGCGCAGGCACCAGCAATGCGATGCCACGCGCCTGCCCCAGTTTCAGGGTCGCCACCGCGTCCTTGTTGACGAATGTATGCTCGACTGCTGCCTCCTGCGGTTGCCAGATGCGCAACACTTCGGTCAGCTGCCCATGCAGACTGCGCAGGCGTTCGGCCAAAGACCCCTCGGCCCCGTCCGAATGGCAGATGCCGTTTGCAACATGGGTGATGCGCGCGCCGGCCACGTCGATCACGCCCCAACCAAGGTTTCGCAACCCCGGATCGATCCCCAAAACCCGCATGCCCCGCCCCGATCTCTGTTTGACAGTTCTTGTCGCTTTTCCGATGGTTAGCACGAAAGGGGAACATACGCCAAGCCAATTCCCCGAAGACACGGGTCTTGTCGCCCCGGTTTGACTTTTCGGTTACATCACCGTTATGCAGGTGCAGCAAAAGCGACCTTTGGCACCTTGGCCCCGACAAGCAAAGCCAGAATGACCACACGCCCTTAAAACAAAGGCGGAAATGGGGCAAACCCGCATGCAAACCGCGCATGGCAGCCATGCCGTTTCGCTGTCTTGCTTTGCACATGCAGCATCGTTATCTGGCATTGCGAGGGCAAAGAAGCCGCTCGTTTAAGCAGATTAAAAAGGATAACCGCCATGGCCGCCTATGAGACGACCCGCACGGCGCCGTTCGGTGCCATCTCGATTTTCCGCGCCGTTCAAGGTGTCGGTGGCATGTTTGCTGCCGTTTCCGCCTGGAACGATGCCCGCATTACCCGCAAAGCCCTGTCCAAACTGTCGGACCGTGAGCTTGACGATATCGGCCTGTGCCGCGGTGACATCGATAAACTGACCCGCTGAGCAATAGGCTTCGCAGGGATCAGCCGACTGACAAAGGCCGCCGGGCACTGCTCTGGCGGTCTTTTGCTTTTGTGCGGCGCGGTTTCATTCCGCAGAGCCGTAAAAGGCGAAAGGGTCTAGCTGTCCACGCGCGCGAAATTTCCGATTTGGCGGGCAAGGGCCGTGGTTGCCGGATCGGCCTGCATCAGCCATCCGCCAATTCTGTCAATCCTGTCGCCCGCCAACAATCCCGCCACGCGGGCATCATAGGCAGCGGTGCCAAGTTGATGCAGCAAAACGGCTTTCATCACCGTCCCGAACACCAGGGAAAACACCAGCGGGCGGAACACGGGCAGGCGAAACCTGCGCCGATATCTTGGGTCGGACCGTGTGTAGAAAGAACGGCCAATCGCGCCCTCGGCCTCGAAGCCGTGGCCTTTGGCACGGTCATTCTCGATGCGCGCGATACGGGAATTGAAGTCTGTGATGCTGGGGTCTGACACAACCAATCTCCACACTCAAACACCCGCCACGTCGCAAACGTAGGGCAGAAATGTGGCTGCTTTGGGGCAGAAGCGGCAGCAGTTGGGCAACAATCGCCGGGGTTTGTCTTACAAACGCCGCATAACCAGCGTGGACCATTCACCAATATCCTCGCGTCCGGCTGGTTCGAAGCCGGCCGCCACATAGGCTGCCGTCACTGTCTCGGCCTGCACCACCAGCAAACCCGACAGGATGCACAGCCCCCCCGATGCCAGATGCGCCGCCATCGGTGATGCCAGTTCGATCAGCGGACCCTTCAGGATATTGGCGAACACCAGATCAAAGGGGGCTGCTTGGGCCAGACGCGGATGGGCAAAGCCTGCCGCCTCCATGCACTCGATCCGGCCCTCCAGCCCGTTGATCGCCACATTGGCGCGCGCCACATCCACCGCCACCTGATCAATATCGCTGGCCAGCACCAGCGCATCCGACAAAACCGCCGCCGCCGCCATTGCCAGAACCGCGGTGCCGCAACCGATATCCGCCACCCGTGCGGGCGCCAGACCTTCGCTGAACAGCCGGTCAAAGGCGCGCAGACAGCCCAGCGTGGTGCCGTGGTGGCCGGTGCCAAAGGCCACCGTCGCCTCGATCTGCAAGGCCACCCGGTCCGGCCCCAGATCCGCCGCACGCTCGGCATCATGGCTGCCGAACACAAAGAACCGCCCCGCTTCGACCGGGGCCAACTCGCGCCGCACCTTGGCCACCCAGTCGATTTCGGGCAGTTCGGAAACCGCGAAGGGTTTTGCCCCATGCGCTGCGGCCAAGGCGTCAAGCATCGCCACATCAGGCGGATCGAGGAAATACGACCCCACCTCCCACAGCCCCGACTCGTCCTCGATCTCGAATGCACCCACGCCATAGGGGGCCGGTTCCATCGCTTCGATCGCCAAGGCAAGCACCTTGGCTGGAGCTTCACCCGGCAAGGTGGTCAGTGCGGTAAAGGTGCGCTGCGCCTGTTCGGTGAGGCTGAAAGGCGTTGCGCCAAATGCTTCGGCCAGCACATCGAGCAACGCCGCGTTAGGCTCTTTGGCAAACAATGCGACCACACGGGCAAGGCCCGGCACTTCGGCCTCGTCATAGATTTCGACCTCCAGCGGTTCTGGTTGCATCCGCTCCAGCGCCTGCGCCAAAGCTTCGGCGGCATCGTCGCCGGCGATGGTAGACAGCGCGGTATAGGTGGGCATGGCAAAACCTCTGGCAAATCTGCCCCTTGGCCTAGCTGCCGCCGTCGCTGGCGTCAAGACGACTGCGACCTGCCCGCCCGCTGAGCACCCGCCAGAGCACGCCAGCCATCCGCCGGGGGCCCAGATCGGCATAGTCGATCTGGCCCGCCAGCAGTGCCAGATAGCGGCGTTGGAAGTGATCGGATTTGCCAAGCGCCCGCAGCAGGCGCGGCTGAAGCAGCGGATGATACACCAGATGGGCCAGCAGGCGCGCGCGCACCAGTTCGGCCCGGATCGGGCGCATCCGCTGTTGATAGACTGTCAGCGCAGTCTGTGGCGTGCCCGCCCGCAGCGCCTGCGCCGCCGCCTCGGCTGCCAACTGCCCCGACAGGATCGCCCAGCCGATGCCCTCGCCGGTGATCGGGTCGACCAGCCCCGCCGCATCGCCCGCCAGCAGCACCGCGCCCCGCCCCGGCACCGCGCGCGACGCACCGGATGGCAGGTGATGGCCCTTGATCCTGACCGCAGCAGGGTCCACCCCCCGCGCCCGCAGCCAGTCGTGAAAGCGTGGGCGCAGATCCTTGTCCTGCACCGACACACCGCCGATGCCCAAGGTGCGGCCCTGCGCCTTGGGGAAATCCCAGCCGTATCCCCATCGTAGCGCGGTCATGTCCAGTTCGGTATCCGGTCCCGGCGGGCCCGGCACCTCTGCCTCCAGCGCGAAACCGATGGTGGCAGGGTCAATCGCGCGGCCAAAGAGCGCGCGGGCGACGGTGGAATGAACCCCATCAGCCCCGATCACCACCGGCGCGGTCAGCACCCGGCCATCCGCCAGCGTCACCCGCCCCGCCTCGGGCACGCACTCCGCCATGCGCTGGCCGCAGAAATCCTGCGCCCCTGCCGCGATGGCACGCGCGCGCAGCGTTGCGTCAAACCCCGCGCGCATCGTCATGTAGATCGGCGGCGCACCTTCCAGCCGCGCCAGCGTCTGCGTGCCGGTGGAAAACCGCACACTTTTGCTGATGTGGAACAGATCCTCGGGCAGCGGCCCGAACACCGCCTGCGCATAGCCATGCGCGCGGGCGGTCACACCGCCACCGCACAGCTTGTCACGCGGGAACGCCGCCTTGTCGATCAACGCCACCCGCAGACCCGCCTTGAGGGCAGTCATGGCTGCGGCAGAGCCCGCAGGCCCTGCCCCGATCACCAGCACATCATGGCTGGTGCCCCCCAAGATCAGGCCGAAACGCCGGTGCCGATCGGGCAGGTCACGCCGGTGCCGCCAATGCCGCAATAGCCGTTGGGGTTCTTTTGCAGGTATTGCTGATGGTAATCCTCGGCAAAATAGAATGTGGGCGCGGGCAGGATTTCGGTGGTGATCGCCCCGCGCCCCGCTGCCGTCAGCGCACCCTGATACATCGCCTTGGTGGCAAGCGCCGCCTGTGCCTGAGCGTCGGTATAGGTGTAGATGCCCGACCGATAGGTGGAGCCCATATCATTGCCCTGCCGCATGCCTTGGGTCGGGTCGTGGCCTTCCCAGAACAGCTTCAACAGCTGATCATAGGTCACAACAGCCGGGTCATAGATCACCCGCACCACCTCGTTATGGCCGGTCAACTGGGTGCAGGTTTCCTTGTAGGTCGGGTTCGGCGTGTAGCCCGCCGCATAGCCCACCATCGTCAGCCAGACACCGGGGGTTTGCCAGAACTTGCGCTCCACCCCCCAGAAACAGCCCATGCCGAACATCGCCTCTTCCATGCCCTCGGGCACCGGCGATTTCAGCGGTAGGTTCGATATGAAATGCGTCTCGGCGGTTGGCAAAGGCTCAGCCCGGCCGGGCAGGGCGTCTTTGGGGTCAACCATCTGCGATTTGGCGCGGTTCATGAAAAACATTGTGCAACTCCCTTGGGGTCAGACCCGATATATAGGTGCGCCCGCGAAATCTGCCACTCACTCCGCCGGTTGCGCAAGGCCGCGCGCAAAAATCGTCTCATACCCCGGCTCCGGATGGCGCGGGATCAGCAGCACCAACATCAGCGCGATCAAGGCCATGCCGGCCCCCAGCAGGAACACATAATCCGGCGATGTTGCCCAAAGATAGCCCATCCCCGCAGGCAAGAATACCGCAGCGATATGGTTGATGGTGAAGGACACCGCCGCCGTGGGGGCAATATCGGCCGGATCGGCGATCTTCTGGAAATAGGTGCGCAACGCAAACGACAGCGCAAAAAACATCTGGTCCGCGATGTAAAGCGCCCCCGCAATCACCAGCCCCCAGCCAAACCAGTAGATGCCGCCGTAAAACAGGAACACCAGCGTCAGCCCGGTGTATTCGAACGCCATCACCGACCGCTCGCCAAACCGCCCCAAAGCGCGGCCCATGGCGGGGGCGGCCACCATTTGCAGGACGTAGTTGATGAGCAAAAGCGCCGTCATCTCTGACACTTTCATGCCAAAGCGTTCCACCATCATGAACCCGGCAAAGACCACAAAGATCTGCCGCCGCGATCCGGCCATGAATTGCAGCGCATAAAACAGCCAGTAGCGGCGGCGCAGCACGATGGTGTTGCGCTGCTTGATCGGGTTCACGAACTGCGGATAGGCCAGTGCCGCAAACAGCGTCAGCGCAATCGTTGCCCCGCCCGAGACCATATACACCGCGTCATAGGTCAGGTTGAACCTATCCCACAGCAGCACCAGAAGGCCATAGGCCAGCAAGGATGCCCCCGACCCCACCGCCACGATCCGGCCCAACACCTGCGGCGCGCGGGTCTTTTCCACCCATTGCAGTTGCAAGGACTGGTTCACCGTTTCAAAATAATGAAATCCGATCGACGACAGCAGCGTGACGATCAAAAGACCCCCAAAACTGGGAAACCATGCCGTAATGGCGGTGGCCAGCCCCAGCAAAAGCAGGCTGGAAAGCGCCAGAACCTGTTCGCGGAGCACCAGCAAAAGCGCGATCACCAGCACCGCCAGCAGCCCCGGAATCTCGCGCACCGTGTGCAGCCAGCCGATTTCCACCCCGGTGAATCCGGCCTGCTCGATCACGAAATTGTTCAGCACCGCCGACCAGGTGGCAAAGGCCAGGGGCATCGCCGCCGCCATCACGTACAGCAGCGCCTCGGGCCTGCGCCAACGCGGCAAGGTGTGGGCATCATCAAGGGACATGCGCTCGAACATGCGAAAAGCCTTACAAGCAGATCCGCATTCCAGCCAGCGCGCGATTGTGACCGATACACAAAGCCGCGCGAACCCTAAGCGCGGCCCGGCCGCTCGGGGATGATCTGCTGCGCGATTCCGGCGAAGGTCAGGTAAAGCGACGTCAGGATCAGCCCCCAATGTACCCAAGACGCGGGGTTGAAATCGACATAAGCCGCCCATCCTGCAAACACGACCCATAGCAGTGACACCGGCAAGGACACGCTGCGCCATCGCTGCGTGCGGGTCGGGTGAATGAACTTCAGCCCCGTGAACATCGCCACTGTCAGCGCGATCACGATTGCCAGAATAAGCGCCGTGTTGGGGGTGACCGCAAACAGCACAAGCACCACCATGTTCCAGCAGGCGGGAAATCCGGCAAAGGATTTGTCCTTCGTTTTCATTCGGGTGTCAGAAAAATAGATCACCGAGCCATAAACGATCACGATGATCGCGATCCACCCCGTCCAGCCCGGCAAAAGCCCGGATTTGAACAGCGCATAAGCAGGAATGAACACATAGGTCAGAAAGTCGATGATCAGGTCCAGCAGCACGCCATCATAGGTCGGCCAGTTCTTGTCCACCTCATAGCGCCGCGCCAAAGGCCCATCGATCCCATCGACGATCAGCGCGACCACCAGCCACAGGAACATCAGGCTCCATTTTTCCTCCACCGCCGCCAGCATGGCAAACATCGACAAGACCGCGCCGGTGGCGGTCAAAAGATGGACGGAGAGGGCTTTATAACGAAGTTGCATCAGGGTTTGATGGCGCAAACCTGCGTCGGGTGCAACCTGTCAGGCGCGTGGATGTGCCTTTTCATACACCTCCATCAGCCGCGCGGCATCCACCGCCGTGTAAACCTGCGTTGTCGACAGCGAGGCGTGGCCCAGCAATTCCTGAATTGCGCGCAGATCGCCCCCCGCCGACAAAAGATGCGTGGCAAAGCTGTGCCGCATCGCGTGGGGCGTTGCCGTTGCGGGCAGGCCCAACTGCATCCGGGCTTGTTCCATCACCGCTGAAATCAACCGTGCATGCAGCGGCCCGCCCCGCACGCCGCGAAACAGCGGCTGATCGGCGCACAGATCATGGGGGCAAAGCCGCACATAATCGGCCACCGCCGCCCGCGCCACCGGCAGCACCGGCACCAATCGGGTCTTGTTGCCCTTGCCGGTGATCCGCAACACCTCGGGCAGCGGATGCGCCGCTCCGGTCAGGCCAAGCGCCTCGGAAATCCGCAACCCGCAGCCGTAAAGCAGCGTGACCACAGCCCGGTCGCGCGCGCCGATCCAGTCTTCCCTCCCCTGATCCGCGACCGTGTCGATCATGTCTTGCGCGCCTTGCACGCTCAATGGACGCGGCAGCTTGCGCTTGAAGCGCGGTGCGCGGGCTGACAGCACCGTGGTCGCGTCCGCGCCTGCGCGGTCTGCCACCCATGCCGTAAAGCTTTTCACTGAACTCAGGGCCCGCGCCAGCGACCGCGCGGACAAACCTCGCGCCCGTTCATGCGCCATCCAGGCCCTCAGATCGCTTTGTGGCAGACTGGCAAGGCCCGCCAGCCCCTCGGCCCCACCGCGATGGACCCCGAGAAAATGCAGATATCCGGTCACATCGCGCGTGTAGGCCACAACTGTATTTTGCGCCGCCCCATGGATCGCGGAAAGCTGCTGGCCCCAAGTGGCCAGAGCATCGCGCACCTGTGGCGAGATCGCGGTCACGACAGCCAGCGCCGCATGGTCCGTTCGAACACGCCTGCAAAGAATGTCAGAAGATCGGTGCCATGTGTTGGCTTGAACTGATGCGGATCTTCCGCCCCCAGAACCAGCATGCCCGGCAATCGGCCCTTGCCGAAATCAAGTTTCAGCAGCGCTTCGGACCGGATCCAACCCGCCCGGTCACCATATATCGCATCCGACGAGGGGATGGTCTGGCGCAGCGTCACCGGGCGCAAGGGCACATTGCGCCCGCCCGACAGATACTCGCCCACAAAGCCCGGCTCGGCCACGAACAGCACCTCACCCAGCTTGCGCAGTGCCGGATCTTCGGCATCCTGCACCGATTCCAACACCAGCCGGACACAATCAACCCGCAGGGTTGCCGCCACATCTGTTGACAGGTTCTTGAGAAAATCCTCAAAGCTCAGCGGGTCCAGCATCTGCAAAATCGCCCGGTGCACCTGATTTGTGCCCGCCAGATTCTCATACGCCGCCGCGATCACCGTGCGGTGGGTGTCCTCCAGCCGATCCAGCCGGTTTTCCAGCCGCTCCATCGCGATGCCGCGCAGATCGACGATGTTGCTGCCCATCGCCCGCTCGTTCGCCCCGATCAGTGCAGCCATCAGGTCGCGGTCTTCGAGAATTGTCTCGGGTTCCGCGATGATACGGTCACGCAGGTCTTGTTCGATCATGGTAACTCTGCCTGGCTTTTCTTGGTGATTTGACATGCACGATAGCGGAAATTGGCAAGCATGGGGAAGGTTTAAGACACCGCGCCATGTGCCGCAGTCGTATTCCAGCGCCGCCCTGTATCTGATATGTCGCGGTGGTCACTGGCAAACGGGCGGCATCATGGCAAACCTTCTGATCCTTTATACTGGCGGCACCATCGGTATGGTGCCCGGCCCTGACGGTCTGCATCCTGGCGTGGGCGTGCTGGAAACTGCACTCGCGGCGCTGGCGCCTCCCGGCGCCATTTTCACCGTCGAGCAATTCAGCCCCCTGATCGACAGCGCCAATATCTGCCCCGCCGACTGGAACCACATGCTTGACCTGATCGAGTCATGGGCAGGCGACGCGGTGATCATCGTCCACGGCACCGATACGATGGCCTACACCGGCGCCGTCCTGTCCTGCGCTTTGGCCGACACGCGCCTGCCGGTGATCCTGTGCGGCTCCATGGCTCCGCTGAACACTGGGGGCGATGCCGAGGCCAACCTCTCACTGGCGCTGTCATCGGCCCTGACCGCCACGCCCGGAGTGTGGCTGGCCTTTGATGGACAGCTTTTGCCCGCGGCGGGTTTGGTGAAACAAGACAGCCATGCGGCAAACGCGTTCCGCAGCATCCCGCAAACCGCCTGTGCGCCAACCGCCCGCCGCTTTGCAACACGCGGGCTGGCGATCCTGTCGCTTTCCCCCGGCCTGCCGGCCGCCGCGCTGTCGGCAGCACTGGCCGAACTGGATGGCGCGGTGCTGCGCGTCTATGGGGCGGGCACCATGATGCAAGATCCCGCGCTCATCGATGCCCTGCACTCGGCCACCGGGCGAGGGTGCCGGTTGCGCGCGGTCAGCCAATGCGAAAACGGCGGGCTGATGCCCGCCGCCTATGCTGCCGGCGCAGCGCTGTGGTCTGCCGGTGTAGAAAACGGCGGCCACGAAACGGCAGAGCTGGCGCTCGCCCGTCTGTGGCTGTCGTTGTCCTGATCAGATGATTTTCTGGCCGGTCTTCGCCCAGTCTTTCATGAACTGCTCCAACCCCTTGTCGGTCAAGACATGTGTTGCCAAGGCCTTGATCACCGCTGGCGGTGCTGTCATCACATCCGCGCCGATCAGCGCGCATTGCGTGACATGGTTTGCCGTGCGGATCGAGGCCGCCAGAATCTGCGTGTCGTAGCCGTAATTGTCATAGATCTGGCGGATGTCGCTGATCAGCTCCAACCCGTCCAGGTTGATGTCATCCAGCCGCCCGATGAAGGGCGAGATGAACGTGGCTCCGGCTTTGGCGGCCAGCAGCGCCTGATTGGCGGAAAAGCACAAGGTCACGTTGACCATGAACCCTTCACCCGACAGCACCTTGCAGGTTTTCAGCCCGTCCCACGTCAATGGCACCTTGACGGCGATGTTCTCGGCAATTGCGGCAAGCTTGCGGCCTTCGGCGATCATGTCATTGGCGTTCAGCGCCACCACTTCGGCCGAAACCGGGCCGGACACGATCGAACAGATTTCCTTTGTCACCTCCAGAATATCCCGGCCGGATTTCAGGATCAGCGACGGGTTGGTGGTGACACCATCCACCATGCCAAGATCGTTCAGCTCGGCAATCGCCTCGACATCAGCGGTATCTACAAAAAATCTCATGGGGCGCGTCCTTCGATGGGTTGCGAGGGGTTCCATGGGGGTTTACCCCAAGACACAGCAAAACAAAAGACGGATGTGAGCGCTAACAGTGGCAGATCGAAGCTATTCCACCGGCCAGACCGTGGGTGTGCTGACCACGGAACCGCTGGGGCGGTCGGGCTTGGGTGTGCTGGATTACCGCGCGCCCGAAGGCGGCTGTGGCGACGGCGATCTGGTCGAGGTGCCATTGGGGCCGCGCAAAGTGCTGGGCGTGGTCTGGGGGCCGGGCGAGGGCAGCTTTGATCCGGCCAAGCTGCGCAGCGTGGCGCGCGTGCTCGATGTACGCCCGATGCGGGCAGAATTGCGCAGCTTCCTGACCCGCGCCGCCGACTACACCCTCACCCCTCCGCCTGCGATGCTGCGCCTTGCCACGCGTGCACCGGGGCTGATGGCGGGGCCCGCAACCCGCCGCGTGTACCGCCTTGCAGGCCCGGTGCCCAACCAGTTGACCGACGCCCGATTCCGCGTGATCGAGGCGCTGCGCGACTACAACGGCGCATCGGTCACGCTCGCCGAACTGACCGAAGCGGCAGGCTGTACCGCATCGGTGGTCAAGGGTCTTGTCGCCAAGGGCGTGCTGGCCGAGGAGGACGCCCCCAAAGATACCCCCTACCCGCCGCTGAACGCGCACGCTGACGGGCGGCTGGCAGGCGACCAGATCGCGGCGGGCGATGCGCTGGTCGCGGCGGTGGACCGGGGCGAGTTTAGCTGCACCCTGCTGAAGGGCGTGACCGGATCGGGCAAGACCGAAGTGTATCTTGAGGCCGTTGCGGAATGTCTGCGCCAAGGCCGGCAGGCGCTGGTGCTGCTGCCCGAAATCGCGCTGACCGCCGATTTCCTCACCCGCGTGCAGGCCCGCTTTGGCGCGCGCCCGGCTGAGTGGCATTCCGGCGTGACCATGACCGAACGCCGCCGTCTGTGGCGCATGGTGGCCGAGGGGGGCGCGTCGTTTGTCGTCGGCGCAAGATCGGCGCTGTTCCTGCCTTTTCAGCAGCTTGGCCTGATCGTGGTCGATGAGGAACACGACACTTCCTACAAACAAGAAGAAGGCGTGCTCTACAACGCCCGCGACATGGCGGTGCTGCGCGGCGCGATCGTCGGCTGCCCGGTGGTGCTGGCCTCGGCCACACCCAGCCTGGAAAGCTGGGCCAATGCCGATGCGGGCAAATACCTGCGGGTAAACCTTGGCGCACGCTATGGCGCGGCGGAAATGCCCGAGATGCGCGCCATCGACATGCGCGCCGAATCACTGGCACATGACCGCTTCATCTCTTCCACCCTCGCTGCCGCCGTCACCGCGCGGGTGGCAAAGGGGGAACAGTCGCTTTTGTTCCTCAACCGGCGCGGCTATGCGCCGATCACGCTGTGCCGCGCCTGCGGCCATCAGGTCGGTTGCGATGATTGCGATGCGCGGATGGTCGAACACCGCTTTCTCAAGCGGCTGGTCTGCCACCAATGCGGCGCCACCAAACCCGTGCCCACCACCTGCCCCGCCTGCAAGGCAGAGGGCAAGATGGCCGCCGTCGGTCCCGGCGTCGAACGGCTGGCCGAAGAAGTCACCGCCCGTTTCCCGGATGCCCGTGTTGCTGTGCTGTCGTCTGATCTGTTCGGCTCCGCCCGCGCGCTGAAAGCCCAGATCGAAACGATCGCGGCGGGTGGGGCAGATATCATCATCGGGACGCAAATTGTGGCCAAAGGCCACAACTTCCCGCTCCTGACCCTCGTCGGCGTCATAGACGCCGACCTCGGGTTGCAGGGTTCCGACCTGCGGGCCGCCGAGCGCACCTTCCAGTTGATGCGCCAGGTCGCCGGCCGCGCGGGCCGGGCCGAGCTGCGCGGCACCGCCCTGTTGCAAACCCACCAGCCCGACCACCCGGTAATCCGCGCAATCCTGGGTGGCGATGAAGAGGCGTTCTGGAAAGCCGAAGCGTCTGAGCGTCAGGCCGCCGGTGTGCCACCTTATGGCCGGATGGCGGGCATTATCCTGTCGGGTCCCGATGTGGCGCAAGTCTTTGATGTCGGTGCGGAACTCGCCCGCCGCGACGCCCCCCTACGCCGGATCGGTGCGCAAGTCTTCGGTCCTGCTCCCGCCCCCATCGCCCGCGTGCGCGGGCGGCACCGCGTGCGGCTGCTGGTCAAAGCCGAGAAAGGCACCAGCCTGCAAGCCGCGCTGACCGAATGGGTGGCGCAGATCAAACTGCCCGCCAACCTGCGGCTGGCAATCGACATCGACCCGCAGAGTTTCTATTGACCCGGTTTCCATTCCCACGCCGTTGCGCGGGCTGACCCTGCGGAACGCCTCCGCACGGGACTATTTTCACAGCGTCAATGCAAACGGGCCCTTGTCCCGATTGCGGCTTTCCCAGTTTTCCCGCGCGGAGCGCTTCGCCAGATCGAGAAGCGCTCCGCAACAAGGATCAGCCCAGAACCGTATCGCACCGCTTGCAGACGCCAGCGTGTTTGTGGTGGCCGACATCGGGCAGGATCTGCCAGCAGCGATGGCATTTCTGACCCGAGGCGGCGGCAAACACCACGCCGACACCCGGCATATCGGGCAGTGAAAAAGCGTCCTGTAGCGCGGCATCCTTGGCCAGCGACAATGCCGAAGTGATGGCGACTTTCGCCATATCCACGTTGTCGAGCGCCGCATGCACAGCGGCGGCACTGATGTGCACCACCGGGGCCGCTTCCAGCGACGAGCCGATCACCTTGGCGGTGCGCTGCACCTCCAGCGCGGCGGTGACCACCCGGCGGACTTGCCGCACCTGCGCCCATTTCGCGCCAAGCGCGTCATCGCGCCATGCGGCGGGGGTTTCGGGGATGTCGGTGAGGTGGACCGACGAGTCCTCGCCGGGGAAACGCTCCAGCCAGACCTCCTCCATCGTGAACACCAGGATCGGGGCGAGCCAGGTGGTCAGGCGGTGATAGAGCAGATCCAGCACAGTGCGCGCCGCGCGGCGGGTCACCGCATCGGGGGCGTCACAATACAGCGTGTCCTTGATCACGTCGAAATAGAACGCCGACAGGTCGGTGGTGGCGAAGGTAAAGACCTTCTGGAACACACCCTGGAAATCGTAGCGCGCGTAACCCTCACGCACCTCGACATCCAGCTCGGCCAGACGGTGCAGCACCCAAGCGTCCAGCTCCGGCATCTGCTCCACCGGCAGCCGTTCGGCTTCGGTAAAGCCATGCAGCGCGCCCAGCATGTAGCGCATGGTGTTGCGCAAGCGGCGGTAGCTGTCGGCCACACCTTTCAGGATCTCCCGCCCGATCCGCAGATCGACCGTGTAGTCGGACTGCGCCACCCAGAGCCGCAGGATATCTGCGCCGTACTCCTTGATGACCTCTTCAGGGGCCACGGTATTGCCAAGTGATTTGGACATCTTCATGCCCTTTTCATCCAGCGTGAAGCCGTGGGTCAGCACACCGCGATAGGGCGCGCGGCCCTTGGTGCCGCAGGCTTGCAGCATGGACGAATGGAACCAGCCGCGATGCTGGTCGGTCCCTTCGAGATAGAGGTCGGCAATGCCGTCCTCGGCCCCGTCCTCGCGGTCGCGCAGCACGAAAGCGTGGGTGGAGCCAGAGTCGAACCACACGTCCAGCACATCGAAGATCTGTTCATAGTGCGATGGATCGACGATGCCATCCAGCATCCGTTCCTTGAATCCTTGCACATACCAGACATCCGCGCCCTCGGCCTCGAACGCGGCCTTGATGCGGGAGTTCACCTCGGCGTTGCGCAAGAGGAAGTCAGGCGCATCCGGGCGCGCGCCGGATTTGACGAAACAGGTCAACGGCACACCCCAGGCGCGCTGCCGCGACAGCACCCAATCAGGCCGCGCCTCGATCATCGAATGAAGCCGGTTGCGCCCGGTCGGCGGAGTCCACGTCACCAGCTGGTTGATCGAATTCAGCGCCCGTTTGCGAATGGTCTCGCCATAGGTTGCCATGCCATCGTCCAGCGGCTTGTCGATGGCGACGAACCACTGCGGCGTGTTGCGGAAAATCAGCGGCGCCTTGGATCGCCAGGAATGGGGATAGGAGTGTTTCAGCTTGCCCTTGGCCAGCAACGCACCTTGCGCATGCAGCGCCTTAATGTTGGCCACGTTGGCCGGGCCTTCCTTGCCCTCGGCCGTCAGGATCGCCTGCCCGCCAAAGACCGGCAGATCAGCCCGGTAGCTACCATCCGCCTCGACGTTATAGGTCATCGGCAGCTGGAATTTCAGGCCCATCTGATAGTCGTCATCGCCATGGCTGGGGGCGGTGTGGACAAAGCCGGTGCCGGCCTCATCGGTGACATGGTCTGCGGGGAGAAGCGGGACGTCATAATCCCATTCGCCATTGCCATCGGCGATGCCGCGGTAGGGGTGGGCGAGGAACACGCCCTGCATCTGCGCCGCCGTAACATCGCGCAAGCGGGTAAAGCCCTCGACCTTGGCCGCTTTCATCACACCTTCTGCCAGCGCATCGGCAAGGATGATCTTTTCGCCCGCCTGCGCGGTCGCCCCCTCAAGCACCGCATCAACTGAATACAAGCCATAGGCAAGACCGGGACCATAGGCGACCGCCCGGTTTTGCGGGATGGTCCAGGGTGTTGTTGTCCAGATCACCACAGACGCACCGTCCAGCGCCCCATCCTGCGGCACAAACCGCACCCAGATCGTGTGGCTGGTATGATCGTGATACTCCACCTCCGCTTCCGCAAGAGCGGTCTTTTCCACTGGCGACCACATCACCGGCTTTGATCCCTGATACAGCGATCCGTTCATGACGAATTTCATGAACTCTTCCGCAATCACCGCCTCGGCGTGGAAATCCATCGTGAGATAAGGGCGATCCCACTTGCCGGTGATACCCAGCCGCTTGAATTCATCGCGCTGGATGTCGATCCAGCCTTCGGCAAAGCGGCGGCATTCCTGACGGAAATCAACGATATCCACATCGTCCTTGTTCAGCCCCTTGGCGCGGTATTGTTCTTCGATCTTCCACTCGATCGGCAGGCCATGACAATCCCAGCCCGGCACGTAGCGGGCGTCTTTGCCCATCATCTGCTGGCTGCGCACCACCATGTCCTTAAGCACCTTGTTCAGCGCATGGCCGATGTGCAGATGACCGTTGGCGTAGGGCGGGCCATCGTGCAGCACGAAGGGCGCGCGGCCCTTGCCGGTCATGCGCAGGCGGTCATAGACCCCCAGACGCTCCCACCGCGCCAGCCAATCGGGCTCGCGCGCGGGCAGGCCAGCGCGCATGGCGAAAGTGGTTTCGGGCAGGAACACGGTATCGCGGTAATCGGGCACAGCAGTTTCAGGCGTATCGGCGCACATGGGCGAAATCCTTGGAAGGGGGCGTGGAGACTGCGGTCAAAGCTGACCGCGCGCAAGGCGAAGAGCGTCCCGGACGTTTCAACGCAACCGTCAAAACGCCGGGCGGCTAATTCGCGCACTGATCCGGATCATCCACATGCGCCGCCTTATACGCGCGCGATTGGCGCTGGTCCAGATCACGCGATGCAGTTCGAACGGCTTCGCGGCCCCCTGCGACACCGTTGCCGCGGCCGGACCAATGCCAAAGCATGACTGGACCACCCTGACCCACGCGCCTATCTTCGCACCAGACAAGGGGGCCCCCATGAAAGAACCATCCGTCAACGTGCTCGGCGGCAAGTTGGAGCCGTGCTCAACCGACCCCGTCACCGGGTTTTTCCGCAACGGTTGCTGCGACACCGGCCCGATGGACCGGGGCCTGCACACTGTTTGCGCGGTGATGACGGCGGAATTTCTGGCGTTTTCCAAATACCTCGGCAACGACCTGTCCACCCCGCGCCCCGAATTCGGCTTTGCCGGCTTGCAGCCCGGCGACCATTGGTGCTTGTGCGCCGGGCGTTTCCTGCAAGCGCATGAGGAAGGGGCCGCCCCGCAGGTCAACCTGACGGCCACCCACAAGATCACGCTGCAGGTGGTGCCGCTGGAGATCCTTGCGCAATATGCCACCCCCGACAACGCCTGACACCGCGACACCACGCCCGCTTGCGGCTTGGCGAGAAAAGGCGCAATTCCGGTCTATGATACCGTCACGTTTTCCGATCACTCCCGATCAGATCGACGCCACGTTGGCTGAATTCTATCTGTGCGTGCGCGACCACCCCGGCCTTGGCCCGGTATTCGCCCGCCACGTCACCGACTGGCCCGCGCATGAGGCAAAGATCGCCCGGTTCTGGCGCAACGCCATTTTGTTCGAGCGCGCTTATGACGGCAACCCGATGGCGGTGCACATGGCCGCAGGCGACGTACGCGCGCCGATGTTTGCCGTTTGGCTCGGGTTGTTCGATGCGGTGCTGCAGCGCACCCTGCCACCCCAGACAGCCGCCGCATGGTCGGCCCTTGCCCACCGCATCGGGCGCGGCATGCACATCGCCATTCAGGACCGCGATGCAAATGGCCCACCCCGGCTTGGCTGATCGCGGCATCGGCGGGCGGACACTCAGGCGGCGGTTTGCGCCTGATCCATCGGTCGCACCCGGCCATCGTCGCGCATCAGGTCTTCGATGAACAGACTCAGCAGTTGCGGCCGCCCCGTCACCCCCGCCTTGCGATAAATCGCATTGGTCTGCGCCTTGATCGTGCCCTCGCTCGTGCCGCGCAGCGCGGCGATTTCGGCGGTGCTCATCCCCTTGATGGAAAACAGCGCCACGTCCCGTTCCGCCGGGGTCAGCGCCCATTCGCCAAACCGCTCCTCCAGCAGATCCATGAACGCACCCGACGCGCGGCGCAAATGCTGCTGGGCGATCATGCGGTCATGAAAACTGCGGCGGAGCACCAGAGCGCCAAGGACCAGCCCAAGGATCAATCCCACAGCCGCCCCCAGTTCGAGCAGCTCACGCCAACGCCATGCAAGCGGTGTGCTGCGCCAGCCAAAGATCGACGACAGAATGTCCGACACAAAGAACATCGCGCACAGGGCCTGCACCACGAAAATGCTGATGATGACAGCGCGCTGCATCACCACGCCGCCCCCGCGACACGACCATCAATCATCATGTCCATCGTCATCATGGCCATCGTCATCAGACGACTCTTTGTCCTTGTCCTTGTCGTCATCCCTGTCGCTGTCCTTGTCGTCGGCCCGGTCGTCATCACGACCCGGACCGCGATCCAGCCCACTGTCATCACGGATCGTCGCGCGATCCGCTGATCCGGTATCACCCGCACCTTGCCGGAACCTGACAAGCCAAAGATCGCGCAGGATTTCGCCGGTCGCCGGGTTCACGATGATCTCACGCTCGCCGCGCTGGTCCGTTGCATGAATACGCATCCTTCCCAACCAGGTCTTTTCAACGTGGATCGATTGAAACCCCTGGGCGCGCAACTGATCGATCACTTGATCCGCATAGCCTTTGGCGAATGCCGGTGCGCCGCCGCCCAAAGCCGCCAAAAGCAAGAACAGGGCAAGGATGCGTCTCATGTCTTTCCTTTCCGGCCCAGACCGGCCTCATGCCTGCGGCACCGCGTAAAGTGTTCACCACGTGCCCCGGACATTCCGGCACACGTGGCAAAAGCCTTCCTCAGGCTGATCAGTGGTCAGAGTCGTCGTCGCTGCCATCCGAATCATCTGATCCGTGGTCATCATCGGACGAATCGTCATTGTCGTCATCCGATCCATTGTCATCCGACCCATGGTCATCATCGGACGAGCGAGAATCGTCAGACCCGTGACCCGAATCATCTTCGCCATGATCCCGATCATCGCCGGACGAACTGTCATGGCCTGATCCTTGGGTGACCGCCCCGCGGCCTTCGCCTCTCCCGTCGTGATCATCCCCCTCATCAGAGCCTGACCCGGTCCGCACGAAATCGCGATTGTCGGTCCGCACCTTGACCCCCGCGGAAGTGCTGCGATCGCCACGCACAACCCCGGTTTCGGTCTTGAGGACAGCCCCGGTTGCCGCGTCATACACAACTTCCAGTTTCTCGGTGCCACGGATGGCCTCGACCTTGATCTGCGTCGGGCCAACCCGAACCTCGACCCGGCTGTATCCGGCAGCCTGCAAATTGCCCACAATCTCGTCGGGGGTCACGGCAAGTGCCATGGTTCCCGACAGCGCAAGCCCAAGGGTCAGTGCCATCAATGTCCGTTTCATCGCTGTATCCTTTCCAGATCGCCGCGTGCCCTGTGACAGGGCCGGTCCGGCTGCGTCGCACCCAGTGGCGACAGGACCAACCACAGCGCAGCACGGCCCCATCCACCATTCATCCGGGGTTTAGGCACTGGCATTTCAGCCCCCGGTTTGTGCGCCTAAACCAGAGTTTAGGCGGGGCAGACATGAAAAGGCCCCGCACACCAAAGGCTGCGGGGCCGGATCGGCAAAACTAAAGGTAAAGGCTTACACCTTCATGTCAAAGCCCAGATGCTTGGCCACGGTAAAGATGTCCTTGTCGCCCCGGCCACACATGTTCATCACGATGATATGGTCCGCAGGCAGGCCGGGCGCGATTTTCATCACATGGGCCAGCGCATGGCTTGGCTCCAGCGCGGGGATGATCCCCTCCAGCTTGCACGACAGCTGAAACGCCTCCAGCGCCTCGGCATCGGTGATGGAGACGTATTTCGCGCGGCCAATGTCGTGCAACCACGCATGTTCCGGCCCGATGCCGGGATAATCTAGGCCCGCGCTGATGCTGAACCCCTCCAGAATCTGCCCGTCCTCATCCTGCAACAGATAGGTGCGGTTGCCGTGCAACACACCGGGCCGACCGCCGGTCAGCGACGCGCAATGCTGCATCCGGTCGTCCACGCCCTTGCCACCCGCCTCCACCCCGATGATGTTGACCGACGGATCGTCCAAGAACGGATAGAACAGCCCCATGGCGTTCGACCCGCCCCCGATGGCCGCGATCAGGGTATCGGGCAGCCGCCCCTCCCCTTCCTGCTCGGCCATCTGCCAACGCACTTCGCGGCCGATGATGCTCTGGAAATCGCGCACCATCGCCGGATAAGGATGCGGCCCCGCCACCGTGCCGATGCAATAGAACGTGTCGCGCACGTTCGTCACCCAGTCGCGCAAGGCATCGTTCATCGCGTCCTTCAGCGTGCCGCGACCGGATGTTACCGGCACCACCTCGGCCCCCAGAAGCCGCATGCGGAACACGTTGGGCGCCTGGCGCTCCACATCATGCGCGCCCATATAGACCACGCATTTCAACCCGAACTTGGCGCAGACCGTCGCCGTCGCCACCCCATGCTGCCCGGCGCCGGTTTCAGCGATGATCCGGGTCTTGCCCATGCGCCGCGCCAGAATGATCTGCCCCAGCACGTTGTTGATCTTGTGCGCGCCGGTGTGGTTCAGCTCGTCGCGCTTCATGTAGATCTTTGCGCCGCCCAGATGTTGCGTCAGCCGCTCGGCATAATACAGCGGCGAGGGGCGCCCCACGTAATGGGTCCACAGACCATCCATCTCGGCCCAGAATTCCGGGTCGGTCTTGGCAAACTCGTAGCGCTCTTCCAGCTCAAGGATCAGCGGCATCAGCGTTTCCGAAACGAAGCGTCCGCCGAAAATGCCGAAGCGCCCTGCCTCATCCGGCCCGGTCATAAAACTGTTGATTCCGTCCTCGGCCATGGTTTGCCTCCTCATGTCATCGGGTGTATCTAGCGCGGTCAAGCCATGCGGTAAAGCTAACCAACCAGCAAAGCGTCACCGCAGCCTTGGCACCGCAGGCGCGCGGGTTGCGGCCACAAAAGCCGACACCCTGGCCGCATCCTTCACGCCCGGCGATGCCTCCACCCCAGAGGCCACATCGACCTGACGCGCATTCGTCAGCCGGATCGCATCTGCCACGTTTTCCGGCGTCAGCCCGCCTGCCAGCATCCACGGCCGCAGCCAGCGCCGCTGCGCCACAAGCCGCCAATCAAACGCCACACCATTGCCACCGGGCAGCACCGCCCCCTTGGGCGGTTTGGCATCAATCATGATCTGGTCGGCAGCCAGACTGAATTCCAGCAAAGGTGCCAGATCGCCCTCATCCGCCACCCCGATCACTTTCATCACCGGCAATCCATAGCGGGCGCGCACCTGCGCCACGCGCTCGGGGCTTTCGTGCCCGTGAAGTTGCAGCATATCCAGCGGCATGGCATCGACAATCGCATCCAGAGCCGCGTCGTCAGCATCAACCACAAGCGCAACCTTGGCCAGCCCGACCGGGGCAGCCAGCGCCAGTTCACGCGCCAGATCCAACGCCACATAGCGCGGACTGCGCGGGAAAAAGTTCAACCCCATATAGGCCGCACCCGCTGCCGCAACTGCATTGACGTCGGCCACGGTCCGCAGACCGCAGATCTTGACCCTGACATCCACCATCTGTTGTCAGCCAGCCTTGCGCTGATCCAGCAGGGCCAGAATATCATCCTGCTGCTCGGGCTTGGTGTCGCGCATGACGGCCAACTCCCGCTCCAGCTTCGACACTTCCCGCGATTTGGAACTGGCCGCCGCACGGTGCTTGTGTTCCCGGAACCATTCCCAGACAAACCCGATCAGCACACCCGACAGGATGCTGGCAAAGATGATCGCGTAAAGCGGCAATTCGGCCTGCCAGCCAAACCCGGCAAACGCCGCCAGATTCTCCGGCAAGGCCCGAAGCGTCACCGCCCCGCGATTGGCCAAGGCCACAGTGAGCAGGACGATGGCCAACAGGGCCAGCAGCACATAGCGCAAAATCCGGATCATGGGCGATCCCTCCGATAACGGTCACCGTGTGAGTATCGACGCTCTGCCAACCCGGCGCAAGGGCAACAGCTCAAAGGCCGCGCGTCCGCCCTGTCAGCTGCGCCCGTTCAGACGGTCGCGCAGCAACTTTCCGGTCTTGAAGAACGGCACCTTCTTGTCCTCAACCTCAACCGCTTCGCCCGTGCGCGGGTTGCGACCGACACGGGCATCGCGCGCCTTCACCGAAAACGCGCCAAAGCCGCGCAATTCCACGCGGTCGCCCTTGGCCAGCGCCTCGATGATTTCCTCGAACACGGTGTTGACGATGCGCTCTACATGGCGCTGCGTCAGGTGCGGGTTTTCATCCGCAATCTTCTGGATCAGTTCCGAACGGATCATCCGAAGTGTCCCCCCCTGTGGCCGGTTCGCGTTTGGATCACGCAAATGCTGCCGCCACTGTGTTTATTGTGGACAGACTATAGGCAAAAAATTCTGCGCCGCACAAACGAAAAGGCAGGAATCCCCGTAAGATACAAAAAGGCCCCGCCTTTCGGCGGGGCCTTTCGTGAACAATGGCCGTTAAAGCCTCAGTTCTTGTCGCCTTTCAGCGCCGCACCAAGGATATCGCCCAAAGACGCACCCGAATCGGATGAGCCATACTGCTCAACCGCTTCTTTCTCTTCCGCGATTTCACGCGCCTTGATCGACAGACCCATGCGACGGGTTTTCGCGTCGATGTTGGTCACACGCACATCAACCTTGTCGCCAACCGAGAACCGCTCAGGGCGCTGGTCGCCACGGTCACGGCTCAGGTCGCTGCGGCGGATGAACGACTTGGCGCCGTTATACTCCACCTCGACGCCACCCTCTTCGATCGCAGTCACTTCGACCGTGATCACCGAGCCGCGTTTCACGCCATCAACCGCATCGGTGAAGGTGTCTTCGCCCAAAGCCTTGATCGACAAAGAAATACGCTCTTTCTCGACGTCAACCTCGGAAACCGAGGCCTGCACGGTGTCGCCCTTGCGGTAGTTGGCAATGGCATCCTCGCCGCGCTGGTCCCACGACAGGTCGGACAGGTGGACCATGCCGTCGATGTCGTTTTCCAGACCAACGAACAGACCGAATTCGGTGATGTTCTTGACTTCGCCTTCGATGGTCGACCCAACCGGGTTGTTTTCTGCAAACACTTCCCACGGGTTGCGCTGGGTCTGCTTGAGCCCGAGCGACACACGGCGCTTGGCGGAGTCGATCTCCAGCACCATGACTTCCACTTCCTGGCTGGTGGAAACGATCTTGCCGGGGTGCACGTTCTTTTTGGTCCACGACATTTCCGAAACGTGAACCAGACCTTCGACACCGGCTTCCAGCTCAACAAATGCGCCATAGTCGGTGATGTTGGTTACGCGGCCCTTGTGGACCGAGTTCAGCGGATAGGCGCGTTCCACCGCATCCCACGGATCTTCCTGCAACTGCTTCATGCCAAGGCTGATCCGGTGGGTTTCCTTGTTGATCTTGATGACCTGCACTTTCACAGTCTCACCAATGGCAAGGATTTCCGACGGGTGGTTCACACGGCGCCAGGCCATGTCGGTCACGTGCAGCAGGCCGTCAACGCCGCCCAGATCCACGAACGCACCATATTCGGTGATGTTCTTGACCACACCGTCAACGGTCTGGCCTTCGGTCAGGTTGCCGATGACTTCGGCGCGCTGTTCGGCACGCGATTCTTCCAGGATGGCGCGGCGCGACACAACGATGTTGCCACGGCGACGGTCCATTTTCAGGATCTGGAACGGCTGCTTGAGCCCCATCAGCGGGCCGGCATCGCGCACGGGGCGCACATCAACTTGTGAACCGGGAAGGAAGGCAACAGCGCCGCCCAGATCGACGGTAAAGCCACCTTTGACACGGCCAAAGATCGCGCCATCGACGCGGGTCTCGGACGCATAGGCTTTTTCCAGACGGTCCCAGGCTTCTTCGCGCTTGGCCTTTTCACGGCTGATCTGGGCTTCGCCGCGCGAGTTTTCCACGCGGTCCAGATACACCTCGACTTCATCGCCGACATTGATGTCGGGCATCTCGCCGGGGTTTGCGAATTCTTTCAGATCGATGCGGCCTTCCATCTTGTAGCCGACGTCGATGATGGCCTGACCCGCCTCGATGGCGATGACCTTGCCTTTGACAACCGATCCCTCTTCGGGGGTGTCAATTTCGAAGCTTTCCTTCAACAGGGCTTCGAAGTCTTCCATGGTAGCTTTAGCGCACATATGCAGTTTGTCCTTTTTCGTGGTTTTCTGGCCATGCGGTTGGCTCCGCCGGTCTTTGGCTGGCCCCGAAGGACTGACCCGAAGCCCGGAAAACCGGGCCGGACAGTCCTGTCAGGATGGGGGGCCTATAGCCCGTATGCACCAATGTGGCAAGGCTTTGAACGCAACAGGCGCGACATCCTGCGATGCCGCGCCTGAAGGAACGCAGGGCGTGTCCCCGGCGGGTGTTTTGGGCCAGAAGGGTCGCACACCGCTGGCAGAGCAGGACCGATCAGGCGACTTCCGACACCAGTTCAGCCATCGGCTTGCGCACTTTCTTCATGCCCAGCAGCCAGTCACCCTCGGCGGCGCGGTAGCCCAACGGCAGCAGAGTGACCGATCGCAGGCCACGCGCGCGCAGACCAAGGATCTCGTCAACGGCGGCCGGATCAAAACCTTCCATCGGGGTCGAGTCGACTTCTTCAAAGGCGGCAGCGGTCAGGCCAATGCCAAAGGCGATATAGGCCTGACGCGCCGCATGTTCGAAGTTCACCTCGGCGGTGCGCGGCAACAAGGTCTTCTTGAGGTTGTCGTAATAGTCCGACAAAGCGCTGCGGGGCAGGCCACGCTCTTCCACCAATTGATCGACCACTGCGTCAATACGTTCGGCGGTGTAGTTGTCCCATGCGGCGAAAACCAGCACATGGCTGCCATCGGTTACTTGCGCCTGACCGTAAGCCACATCACGCAGCTTTGCCTTGACGTCGGGATTGGTCACCACAATCACCTCGAACGGCTGCAGACCGCTCGATGTCGGGGCCAGTTGGATCGCTTCAAGGATGCGATCAACCTTATCCTGCGCCACCGGCTTGGACGGGTCCATCTTCTTGGTGGCATAGCGCCAATTCAGTTTTTCGTTCAGCATGATATCGCGCCTTGTATGGCTTGCCCGTGACTGGGCAGCGTTTGATCGTCTGCCATCCATGTAAGACAGCACGATTGCAAACCAAAGTGCAGCGGCGCACAGGGGGTGTTCAGTCGCGTGTCACCCGCGCCATCCGCTGCCGTACTTCGGCAATGGCGCGGGCAGCCGCGGCCTCGACGGACAGCTCGGAGGTATCCAGCAGCAACGCGTCGGCGGCGGGACGAAGCGGCGCCTCGGCGCGCTCCGTATCGCGGGCATCCCGCGCGCGCACTTCGGCCAGCACATCCTCGAACAACCTCTGCGCGGCTTCCCCGCCAAGTTCCAGCCAACGACGACGCGCGCGCACCTCGGCACGGGCGGTCACGAACAGCTTCACCTCCGCCTTGGGGCAAATCACCGTGCCGATGTCGCGCCCGTCCAGCACCGCCCCCCCCGCGCGCCGGGCAAATTGGCGCTGGAACGCCAGCAGGGCCGCCCGCACATCGGGGATCACAGCCACCCGGCTGGCGGCCTGCCCGGCCTCCAGTGTGCGCAGATCATCGCGGGCCAGATCTTGCGGCGTCAGGCTCTGTGCAGCCTGAACCGGGTCGCCACCCTTGACCCCGACCGCCCGGTAAAGCGCCCCGGTGTCCAGATGCGCAAAGCCAAACGCATCGGCGACGGCACGGCTGATGGTGCCCTTCCCCGCAGCGGCAGGCCCGTCGATGGCGACTGTAAACATCATCCTTTGTCTTCCTGTTCGGTCGGCCTTCAACGGCGCCGCTGCGTTATCCGCGCCGCAGCGCGGCACCCAGCCCGTTCATCAGCGTCTCGAACACCGGGAACGAGGTTACGATGGGCGAGGCATCATCAACACAGACCGGCGCTTTCGATGCCATGCCCGCGATAAGAAAGGACATGGCGATCCGGTGGTCCAGATGGGTGGCACAGATCGCCCCCCCCGGCATGCCGCCCGCACCCATGCCATGCACGATCAGCGTGTCCTCGTCCTCCTCGATCGTCACGCCGCAGGCTTCCAGCCCACGCGCCATGGCGTCGATGCGGTCCGATTCCTTTACCCGCAACTCCTTGATGCCGCGCATCACCGTCTTGCCGGTCGCAAAGGCCGCAACGACCGACAGGATCGGGTATTCATCGATCATGCTTGGCGCGCGGTCGGGCGGCACCTCGATCCCCCGCATATCGTCCGAGAAGCGCACCCGCAGGTCGGCCACAGGTTCGCCACCCTCTTCCCTCGGATTCATAAATTCAATCCGCGCGCCCATCTCGGACAGGGTGATGTAAAGCCCGTTGCGCGTCAGGTTCTGGCTGACACCGGGCACCAGAATATCGGAGCCGTCAACAATAAGCGCCGCACAGGTCGGGAACGCGGCCGAAGACGGATCGCGCGGCACCGCCACCGATTGCGGGCGCAACTCGGGTCGGCCTTTCAGGGTTATGACATGACCTTCAGAGGTGTGATCGACCGACAGTTCTGCCCCAAAACCCAGCAGCATCCGTTCCGAATGGTCGCGGGTGGGCTCGCGCTCGATCACCACGGTTTCACCTGGTGCATTGAGTCCGGCCAGCAGCACCGCGGATTTCACCTGCGCGCTTGCGACCGGCAGCGCATACCGCACCGGCACCGGGTTCGCCGCCCCCACCACCGTCATCGGCAGGCGCCCGCCCTTGCGACCGTAGGCTTGCGTGCCGAACAGGCTCAGCGGGTCAGTGACCCGCCCCATCGGCCGCTTGCGCAACGACGCATCGCCGGTGAAGGTCGCGGTCATCGCGGTCGTCGCCATGCAGCCCATGATCAACCGCACGCCGGTGCCGGAATTGCCACAATCGATCACGCCGTCCGGTTCGCGGAACCCGCCGACGCCCACGCCATGCACCGACCACGCGCCAGCCCCGTGCTGCACCACGTCGGCGCCAAAAGCCCGCATAGCCTGCGCTGTGTCCAGCACGTCCTGCCCTTCCAGCAGCCCGGTAATCTTGGTCTCGCCCACCGCCATCGCGCCGAAAATCAGCGCGCGGTGCGAAATCGACTTGTCACCGGGAACAGCCGCAGTTCCCTTCAGCGGTCCGCACTTGGCAGAGGTCATCGGTTGCGCGTCGCCATGGCCGGACATTGTCTTCTCCCAAGTTTGAACGCATGGGTGATAGCGCAAGCGGGGGCGGCGGTCCATGGGGGCTTGATGCGCGCGGGACAAACCGCATATCGAGGCATATCGAGCATCGCAATCTGATCAAAGGAGCCGCCCACCTTGCCGCCTTCGGGTCCGGTGGGCGCACAGCAGCCATGGCCCTATTCCCCGCGCGCAACCGCTATTACACCGGGCTTCGGTCGGATCACTTCGATGGCGTTCGGTTCTTCAATCCGGGCGGCATGCCGCCGCGCGGGATGTCTGACCTGCTGAAGTGGCAATGGCGGGGCAATCGCGCCAGATGGCCCGTGCAGGTGCCGGTCTGTGCCACCCGACCCGCAGCGCGGGTCGCTGATCTGACCATCACCATGGTCGGCCATGCCACGCTGCTGATCCAGACGGCGGGGGTGAACATCCTGACCGATCCGGTCTGGTCAGACCGCGCCAGCCCGCTTGCCTTTGCCGGACCAAAGCGCGTGGCGGCCCCCGGCATCATCTTTGCCGACCTGCCAAGGATCGACGCGGTGCTGATCAGCCACAACCACTACGATCACCTTGACCTGACCACGCTGGCCGCTTTGCACACGGCACATGCGCCGCAGATCATCGCGCCGCTGGGCAATGACGCGATCATCCGCAGCGCGGTGCCGGACGCGCGCATCACCGTGGCCGATTGGGGGCAGACAGTGACTTTCGGCCCCCTGACCGTGCATTTCGAACCCTGCCACCACTGGTCCGCGCGCGGTGTGGCCGACCGCTCGATGGCGCTCTGGGCGGCATTTGTCATCGCCGGGCCGTTGGGCAAGATCCTGCATATCGGGGATACCGGCTTTGATCAGGGGCGGCCCTATCAGACCCTGAGCGCAAAGCACGGCAGTATCCGGGCCGCAATCCTGCCCATCGGCGCCTACGAGCCGCGCTGGTTCATGCAGGGCCAGCACCAGAACCCGGCCGAAGCGGTAGAAGGTTTTCTGTTGTCCGGCGCGGCCCATGCCATCGGCCATCACTGGGGCACGTTCCAATTGACCGACGAGGCGCACCACGCCCCACCCGCTGCCCTTGAAAGCGCGCTTGCCGCAAAAGGCATATCCGCCGCCCGCTTCCGCCCGCTCGCCCCCGGTGAGGCCTGGGCAATTCCGCAAAACTGATCGGCCTGCCCGCGGTCAGCCCGCGCGGTGAAAGGTCAGGTAATGCGGCGCGCGGCCCTCGCGCAGCGCCTTTTGTTCATAGCGCGTAGAGATCCAGTCTTCCCAGGCTGCGCCTTCCCCGGTCTGGCGGTCCAGCACAAAACCCGCCTGCGGCACCTCTTCCAGCGTCTGGCGCACGTAGTCGGGAATGTCGGTCGCCACGCGGAACTCGGCGCCCGGCTTCATCACCCGCGCCAACAGCGCCAGATAGCCCGGCGTGACAAAGCGGCGGCGATGGTGGCGGGCTTTGGGCCAGGGATCGGGGTAGTTCAGAAAAACCTTGTCGACCGATGCCGCAGGCAGCACATCGAACAGATCGCGCACATCGCCGGGGTGGATGGTCAGATTGGTCACACCGGCGGCCCTGATCTTGCCCAGCAACATGGCAATACCGTTGACGAAGGGCTCGCACCCGATCAGACTCACCTCGGGGTAGCGCTCGGCCATATGCACCAGATGCTCGCCCCCTCCGAACCCGACCTCCACCCAGAGCGGGCGCCCGCCGGGGAAAATCGCCGACACATCCAGCGGGATGCGTCCGGGGTTTTCCAAAGGCCCAACGCCGTGCAGGCGCAGGTTTTCAAGATCATTGGCCAAATAGTCCTTCTGGCTGGCACGCAGAGTCTTGCCATGCACCCGACCATAAAAGTTCCGACGTTCCGTTGGCTCGGCCATGCAGCGTGATCCTGTTTCCCACTCTGGTCCACCCGGACCCAGCCCGAGCGTGGCGGGTCATGCCAGGTGTGCCCCCGCTGGGCAAATTCGGTGCGCGCGCCACCTCTGGCGCGCGCAACTGGTGTCAAACGGCTTTTTTCAAAGCCTCGACCAGATCGGTCTTTTCCCAGCTGAACCCACCATCCGCATCCGGCGCGCGACCAAAGTGACCATAGGCACTGGTGCGGGCATAAATCGGGCGATTCAGGTTCAGATGGGTGCGGATACCGCGCGGCGTCAGATCCATGCAGGTCGAAACGGCGCGTTCGATTGCCGCCGCCTCTACAGTGCCAGTGCCATGCGTGTCGACGTAGATCGACAGCGGCTCGGCCACCCCAATCGCATAGCTCACCTGCAAGGTGCAGCGATCCGCAAGCCCTGCGGCCACCACGTTCTTGGCAAGATAGCGCGCAGCATAAGCGGCCGAGCGGTCAACCTTGGTTGGATCCTTGCCGGAAAACGCGCCGCCGCCATGCGGAGCCGCCCCACCGTAAGTGTCCACGATGATCTTGCGTCCGGTCAGCCCGGCATCGCCATCAGGCCCGCCGATCACAAAAATTCCTGTGGGGTTGACGTGCCATTTGGTGGCCTCCGTCAGCCAGCCATCAGGCAGCACGTCGCGGATATAGGGCTCCACAATCGCGCGGATATCGGCCGAGGTCTGGCTTTCCAGCGCGTGCTGCGTGGACAACACGATCGAGGTGACTTCCACCGGCTTGCCATCTTCATAGCGCAAGGAAAGCTGCGACTTGGCATCGGGGCCCAGCGTCGGCTGTTCGCCCGATTTGCGCACTTCGGCCAGACGGCGCAGGATGGCTTGGGCATATTGCAGCGGTGCCGGCATCAGTTCCGGCGTTTCGCGGCAGGCATAGCCGAACATGATGCCCTGATCGCCAGCCCCGTCCTTGTCCACGCCCTGCGCGATATGCGCAGATTGCCCGTGCAGGTAATTCTGCACCTCCAGCGTATTCCAGTGAAACGCCTCCTGCTCGTAACCAATGTCCTTGACACAGTCGCGGACAATACTCTCAACCCGCTCCAGCATGGCGTCGGTGGCTTGCTTGCTTGACAACCCCACTTCGCCGCCAACAACCACGCGGTTCGTCGTCGCAAAGGTCTCGCAGGCGACGCGCGCGTTGGGTTCTTCAGTCAAAAATGCATCCAGAACAGCATCGGACACGCGGTCACAGACCTTGTCGGGATGCCCCTCGGAAACGGATTCCGAGGTAAAAACGTAATTCTTGCGGCTCATTGGGTCGTGCTCCATTTCTTAAGAACCTGCCACGCCAGGAAGCCGTTGTGACAGTCTAGCGTTGCGCCTTAGTGCCAATGCCGGGGGGCGTCAAGCAACGGGGCGGCGGCGCAGGGCGAAAGACAGGGCAAAAAGGGCAAAAAGGCACAGGATTGCCGGCCAATCGCCCCACCGTGCATACAGCGTCGGCGGCAACCCCATGCTCAACCGCGCCACATCCAGATATCCCGCCTGCCCGAACGGCAGGCGCGCCACCACAACGCCGCGCGCATCAATCACCGCCGTGACCCCGGTGTTGGCCACCCGCACCAGCGGCAGGCCCATTTCGATCGCCCGCAACCGCGCTTGCTGGAAATGCTGGAACGGGCCTGTCAGCGTGCCGAACCACGCATCATTGGTGATCTGCAACAGCCAGTCCGGCCGTTCAACCCCGCGCGGAATGGCCGGAAACACCGCCTCATAGCATATCAACGGCAACACCTTGCCCAATTTGGGGCCAAGATCCAGCACCACCGGCCCGGTTCCGGCCGAATACCCATTGCCGACCTGCGCCGCAAAGGCCCCGATCCCGAACCAGTCCTGCATCAGATCGCCCATAGGCATGTATTCGCCAAACGGGACCAGATGGAACTTGTCATAGGTGGCGCTCACGCGCCCCTCGCCCTTCAGCACCCGCAGACTGTTCCAGCCGCGCTCCCCCTCCACCCGCTGGATCCCCAGCGCCACCGGGTTCCCGCCCGAGGCCGCGGTGATCATCCCCGCCACCTCCGGCGCATATTCCAGCAGATAGGGCACCGCCGTTTCCGGCCAGATCGTCAGATCGGCGGGCGTGTCCGCCGCCGTGAACTGCAACTGGCGCTGGAACAGCTCGCGCGCCTGATCGGGATCCCATTTCAGGTGCTGTTCCGCGTTGGGCTGCACCAGCCGCAGGCTGATGTCGCGCAGCGGCGTATAGGGACCGGCGGCATGGATTTGCCCAAGACCGAACATGCCCAAAAGGATGGCGGCAGTCCCCAACCCGCCCCAAAGCCGGTGCCATAATGGCAAGGCCGCGGCCAGCACCGTCGCCACCGTCAGCCCCGTCGCGCCAACAAAGGCTGCGTTCTGTTCCAGCACCGACCCCAACCACAAATGCCCAATCTGTGCCCAGGGAAAGCCGGTGAACAGATGCCCGCGCAGCAATTCCACCGCGCCCAACATTGCCGCCAAGCCCACAACCCGCCCCGGCCCGCGCCTGCAAAGCGTCGCAGCAACCGCCGACGCCCCGGCCCAGAACACCCCCAGACCAAAGGCCATCAGCACCAGCGCAAACGGCGCCATCCAGCCATAAACCCAAGGATCGATCAAAAACGGCGAGACAATCCAGTTCAGATAGGCCCCGAAGTACCCCGCGCCGACCAACAGCCCGGCCCATGCCGACCCACCCACGCTGCCGGGCCGCAGCATCCGCGACATCGCCCAGATCATCGCAGGAAAGGCCAGATACCACGCCAAAAGCGGCGCTTGCCCCAAAGCAATCGCCGCCCCTGCCAACACGTCAAGCCCTGCTGCCCGCCGCGCCGGGACGTTGCTGAAAAACCTGCGCCGCAGGCTCAAGATGCGAGTTTTTCCATGACCGCAGGCTCGGCCACCGGGTCAGGCAAACTGCCCGGCAACCGAACCCGAAGCCGCTTGATGCGGCGCGGATCAGCATCCACAATCTCGAACTCTGCCCCGGACTCGTGTGGCACGATTTCGCCCCGCACCGGCACCCGGCCTGTGCGCACAAAGACCAACCCGCCCAGCGTGTCGATCTCCTCGTCGTCCTCATCATGCCGCAGCTTGAACCCGATCGCGGCTTCAAACTCCTCCAGCGGCGCCGTGGATTGCACGATGAAAACTCCCGGCTTTTCCTCTTTCCAAAGCTGGCCTTCGTCTTCGTCGTGCTCGTCCTCGATCTCGCCGATCACGGTCTCGATCAGGTCTTCGATCGTCACCAGCCCGTCCACACCGCCGTATTCATCAATGACCAGCGCCATATGCACCCGCTCGCGCTGCATCTTTTGCAGCAAAACGCCAATCGGCATCGACGGCGGCGCAAACAGCAAGGGGCGCAGCAGCTTGCGCAGCGAAAACCGCCCCGAAGACCCGAACCCATGCTGCAGTGCCAGATCCTTCAGCAACACCAGCCCCTGAGGATGGTCCAACGTTCCCTTGTAAACCGGCAAGCGCGAAAACCCCTGCTCGCGAAACACCTCGACCAATTCATCCCGGCCGATGTCGATGGGCACGGCGGCAATATCCACCTTGGGGATGGCAACGTCATCCACCCGCAGCCGGCGCAAGTTGCTCATACCCGGCACAGATGCACTGCCGGTCAAGGCCACAGGCGTCTGATCGTCATCCTTGCCGCCGGACAGGCTGTCAGCCCCGGAAAACACTCCCATCAGGCGTCCGAACAAACTTCTGCCCGGAGGGTGATCTTCCTCGGCCTTTGGTTCTGACGGCGCGCCCTGCGCCGCTGTAGACCCGTCGTAGCTACTGCCCATCCGTCCTTATCCCAAAAACTTCCATAATCCGGCCGCACGCCTAATATGGGTCATCGACCCCTAATGTGGCAAGTATCGCGACCTCGTGTTTTTCCATCAATGCCGCATCGGCATCATCAATGTGATCATAGCCCAGCAAATGTAACACGCCGTGCACAACCAGGTGCGTCACATGGTCGGCCAGCGGCTTGCCCGCCGCCGCCGCCTCCCGCGCACAGGTGTCATAGGAAATCGCGATGTCGCCCAATGACCACGGTTCCGCCGCTGCTCCCGCCAGCGGCAGCGCCGGAGCCGCGCCCGGCGCCTCCTCCGACAGCTCTTCCGATGGCCAGCTCAGCACATTGGTCGGCGCGGGCTTGCCCCGGAACTCGGCGTTCAGCACCGAAATCCGCGCATCGTCGCACCCCATCACGCACAGCGTAAATCCCGCCTCCGGCAAGCCCAGTGCCGCCAGGGCCGCCGACGCCGCGCGCAAGGACAAGGGCTCCAACCCCAGCCCCTCCCAACGCCCATCCTCAATGACACAATCCACCAGCGGTTCCATGCCCGCGCCCTACCCCAAGCCCGCAGAGCCGACAAGCCAAACCACGGCCTGCCCCATCATCTGTTCATAAATATCCTCGGGGGGGTCCGGGGGGG
>JBKBQB010000001.1:0-208446 GCA_046292785.1 Paracoccaceae bacterium | reverse complement strand
ACATGGCCAAAATATACAAAAAGGGGGGGCGCGGTGACCGCGCCCCCCCTTGGGTGTCAAAACATCACAATCAGGAACCGATAAAGCCGCCATCGTCCTTGGTGATCACAATGGTGGCCGAACGCGGCACGCTGCCATCGTAGTCCGGAAAGCCCGAGCCGAAATCGCCGGCCGCGAACTGTTCCGGCGTGGCATGGGCGCCGGGATGCTGGAAGTTGACAAACATCGTCTTGCCATCCGGCGTGGTGACGACGCCAGTGGTTTCCTGACCCCAAGGGCCGGTCAGGAAGCGCTTGATGACGCCGGTGGCCGGATCGGCGACCAGCATCATGTTCATGCCCATGTCCTTGAGCGGACCTTCGTAATCCGGGCCGATATCGCCCATATCGGTCTGGATCCACAGGCGCGATTCGCTGTCGCACCACAGACCGTCCGGGCAGGCAAAGATGCTGTCGTCGTCCAGCGCGCCGCCGGTGGCCATGACAGAGTTCTTGGCATTGCCCGCGATCACGAACAGGTCCCAGTCAAAGCTGGCCGCGGTGTGATCGTTCTCGGCATAGTTCCAGCGGATGATCTGGCCGAAGTTGTTTTCCGCCCGCGGGTTGGCCGCATCAACTTGCGCCTGGGTGCGGCGGGTGTTGTTGGTCAGCGCGTAATAGACGGTGCCGGTGTTCGGATCGACGGTGCCCCATTCGGCACGGTCCATCTTGGTCGCACCAGCGGTGTCGGCGGCCAGACGTGTGTTCACCAGAATATCGGCCAGATCGGCAAAGCCGTTTTCCGGGGTCAGGCCGTTTTCGCCCGGTGCAAGGGCAAGCCATTCGCCGGTGCCGTCGTCGTTGAACTTGGCGACGAACAGCGTGCCTGTATCAAGCATCGAACCATCGGTCGACCCTGCGGCAAAGGTGCCTTCGGAAACGAACTTGTAAACGTATTCGAACCGTGCGTCGTCACCCGAATAGCAGACCACGGGCTGGCCTTCGACGGCGGGCGCAAAGATCACGCCTTCATGGGCGAAACGGCCAAGCGCCGTGCGCTTGATCGGGGTCATGTCCGGGTTCATCGGGTCGATCTCGACCATCCAGCCCTGCGTGTTGGGCTCGTTGCGGTAATCCTCGGTGGCCGAGGCGCCCTTGGTCGACACGTCAAAGCGAATGTATTCATCAGCGCCCGACTTGGCCAAGTGCCAGCCATAGCGGCCGCCCTTGGGATCCTTCGACACGCCGTAACGGGCATGTTCGCGCGGCATGTCCGCGTCGGTGTTCGAGAAGTAGCCAGCCCAGTTTTCCTCGGCGGCCAGATAGGTGTTCCAGGGCGTCAGGCCGTGCGCACAGTTGTTCAGCGTGCCGCGGCTCATGGTGCCGTCGGGGCTGAACCTGGTCTTGACGTGGTCGGAACCGCGGACCGGGCCACCGATCTCGATGGGCGTAGAGGCTGTCACCTTGCGGTTGCGCGGGTCGGCGACAACGGTCCAGGTGCCATCAGCCTGTTTGGTGGTGCGGTAGATCGACACGCCGTGGGCGGCAATTTCCATGCGCACCTCGTCGTCGTCGCGCATGCCGTCGGCGTCATAGACAACATCGCGCGAGCCAATCGGCTGGCCCTTGTAGCCTGCCTTTTCGGCATGCAGGAAGCGCGGCTCGATGTATTCGTGGTTCAGCGCAATAATGCCGTCCTCGGACGATCCGTCGATCGGGAAGAAATGGATCCCGTCGTGGTGCTGACCGATCTGGTGTTCCTGTTCGGCGCCGGTGTTTGCACCGGGACGATAGGCAGGCATGTCGCCCGAAATCGGGGTGCCGGACGCGCCCAGCACGGAATAGGTGTAGCCCTGCGGCACGACAACCTTATCCTCGAAGGACACCGGGACAGCGGTGAAGCCGATCAGGTTCGACGAGGTCTGCGCCAGCGCCGCGCGGCCGGTCAGCGATCCGCCGATCAGGCCGGTGGTGATGGTCGCCAGACCGCCCATCAGGAACCCGCGACGGGCGACACGGGCTTCCATCACATCATAGAAATTGCGGTTCGCCGAAGTATTGCACTGCGGCTCGTCGCCATGCTGGTAGCCGGGGGCTTCGGTGTGGTCGGGAAAATCCCGTTCAAAATCTTTCATCTCTGGCTCTCCGTTTTCCTGCGATGGATCGACGTCACTGACGACCTGAGGTTCTGTTACCCATGCTGCGTCACAGAAACATGACATTCACCGACTTTGGCATCAGCGCCGGTCATAGGACTCGATCAGGTTTCGATGACCTGATCATTTGCGGAAAATGCCGTCTGGCCACGACATGCGGCACTCAAAATGGGAATGCACCCTGACCCTTCCGGCGTTTCAACAGCTTGAAAATGCGGCACGATGCCCGCGTGGATATTGCCACACAGAACAATCGCCCTGGTCGGCATGTTGTGGGTCCGGGCTCAGTTCAGATCCTTGAGCAACCGCCCGTGGCGCCGAACTTCGGACAGCACCGCGCCAAAGGTGTCAAAGCCCATGCCTTGCAACATCGGCACCAGTTTCAGGAACGAATCCGCAGTCGCCACCGTGTCGCCAATGGCAGTGTGGCGTGCCTCTTCGGGGATGGTGACGCCCAGCCGGTGGGTCAGCGCATCAAGGCTGTGCACCTCGTGCTGGCCAAACACCACCGCCGACAGCAGCACGGTGTCGAACACCGGATTGTCGAACCGCAGGCCAAGACCCGGTTCCAGCCGGCGCAGGAATTCCATATCGAACGGCGCGTTATGCGCGACCAGCACCGCCCCTTCGGCAAATTTGTGAAAGCGGGCGGCGACCTGCTCTACAAACGGCGCGTCCTGCACCATGGCTTCGGTGATGCCATGCACCTCGGTGGAACTTGGCGGGATCGGGCGGCGCGGGTTCACAAGCGTGTTGAACACCTCGCCCTCTACCCTGCGGCCATTGACGATGCGCACGGCGGCAATCTGCACGATCTCGTCGCCCTGACCCGGCAACAGCCCGGTGGTTTCGGTATCGAACACCACATAGGTCAGATCGTGCAGCCGCGCGTCCTGCACCCCCGCGCTGCGGGCCTTGGACAAGAGGTCGAAATCATAGACCACAGGGCGCGCGATCGGTTCCGGGCGGCGCACCACGCGGCGGGCTTGCGGAATGGGCATGCACAGGCTGCTCGCCCCCGGCCCCGCCGCCTCGGGCCAGATCTCGGTGGCATGGGTGGCCAGCACCGACCGGCGCGGCAGCGTGGTGATGCCCGGTTCCAGCGGCGCATCCAGCCAGCGTTCCAGCTGCGCCATCGGCAGCGCATCCCCCTGCCAGACCAGCCGGATCAGCGCGCCGGTGCCGTCCTCCTCCACCACCAGCCGGAAGGAGCGGGCGATGCCGTCGCGCGCCATCGCTTCGGTCAGCCCTGCCAGCAGCGCAATCACCTCGAACCCGTTGCAGCGCAGCAGCAGGGGCGCGGCATCGGTTTGCGCGGTCAACCCGTCGTCCTCCATCCGGGCGCGCAACCCGTCCAGCAGGTCAGAGGCGCGGGTCATGGCCAGCGACCAGCCGTCGCTGCGCCCCTCGTCATGGCGGCGCGACAGATCGGTGATGGCGGTGGCCAGCGTCGCCACCTCTTCGCGCAGCGCCGTGTCCAGCTTGCCGGGGGCGGCGTCACCGTCGGGAATCGCGGCCATCAGGGTGGACAGGTTGGCCGCCGGGCGGCGGACACGGTCGAACACCTCTGCCAGCAGCGCCTCGCGCCGGGCATGGGTGGCATGGTCGGCGGTGACATCGCGCAGGGTCAGCACATAGCCCGGCACGGTGCCGTTCTCCGCCGCCATCAGGCGCATCCGGGCCGACAGCACCCGGCTGCCCGTGAGGGTCGCGCACAACAGGTCCGATGCCGCGTCGCGGTCGCCGGTGGCGATCAGCCGTTCGTGGGCAAGCAGGATCGGGCCCTCGCGCAGATAGTCGAACAACCGCCGGTCCAGCCCCGGCGCGGCCATGCCCGCGCCCATCAGATCCACCGCCTGCCCGTTATAGAACGCCAACGTGTGATCGCCCGAGCACAGGATCACCCCGGCATCCACATCCGAAAGCAGCGTTTCCAGCCGCTGGTTTTCCACCGTCAGCCGCGTGGTTTCGCGCGCCACCGCCTCGGCCAGCGCAGTTCGGGTTTCGGCCAAACGCGCCGCCGCTGCGGTGGCGGCGGGGGCCAGATCGCCCAGATAGGTGGCGATGCTGGCGTCGATGCCGCCGGTCACATCCGAATGGGCCCGCACGCGCAAGGCCCCCGCCAGCGCGTCAATCGGTTTGGCGACGTTCAGATCAAACAGATACCAGACCCACACCACCACGCCCAGAACGGCAAAACCCGCCACCACACCGCCCTGCACGAACGCCTCCAACGTGCCCGGTGCGTCCAGCCGCCGATAGCCCAGCCACAGGCCCGCCCCCACCGCCAAAAGCGCACCGGCGGCCAGCCCCGCAAACAGCAGAAAGATCCGCATCCGCAAGGGCAGACGCAACAGCACCTCAGGTCTCCGTGACCAGAAGCCGCCGGACTTCTTCGCGCAACTCCTTCAACTCGAACGGTTTGGAAATGAACCCATCGGCCCCCAGCGCCAGCCCCTTGCGCCGTTCAATCGCAGATCCGCGCGCGGTCATCATCAGGATTTTCACATCCGCCAGCGAGGGATCCAGCCGCACGCCTTGGCAGATCTCATACCCCGACACTTCGGGCAGCATCACATCCAGCAGCACCAGATCGGGGTGGGTGTCGCGGATGCGCGCCAGCGCCTCGGCCCCGTTTGCAATGCGGTCATGGTCATAACCTTCGCGTGTCATCAGATAATCCAGCGCGATAGCGATATTATCCTCGTCCTCGACCACAAGGACGCGGTGCCGTCTCCCCCCTTCGGCCGTCATCTTAGCCTCCCCTTTCAGGCTGCCTTGCAGGCAGCCGCTTGAAAACCGTCTCCCTCGGATGCGCTCACCCAGTCGGCTCCTTGCAGGATGCCATCTTCGGTAATCTGCACACCTTCGGTCACCAGCACCTGACGGTTCTGCGCACAATCCACCACCATCAGCGCATTGCTCACCGGGCGCCAGCGGGCAAAATTGAACAGCTTTGCCATCCGAAGCGTTCCGTTGTTCGGGTGCTGAACAATCGCGCGGGTGTCCATCGCGACAAAGCGGGTGGTGATCGGCGCGATCAGGGTCCAGGGTCGCAGGCCCATCACCTCTTCGGACTTCCACACCACCTGCACACCTGCGGGCAACTCAGCGCTGACCCGGTCAAACCAGTCATATTCCAGATAAATCGTGGTGCCGACCAGCCCCACCGCCGCCGCCACGGTCACCAGCCATTTGGGCAGGCGCTGCCCGGTCAACCGGCGCAGCAGGTGCGCCATGCCGCCAAGGGCGACGGCAGCGACGATTGCAGCGAAAAATTCAAGGGCCATTCATCAACTCCGGGCGCCGCGGGTTTGTCCCACGGCAGATTGCATGGTGCGCACCACCACAAACGCATCGCGCAGGTGGCTGCGCTCGAAATCCGACATATCCGACGGGGCGAGGAAATTATCCGGCTTGCGCCCCGATCGGACCAGCCGCGCCTGACTTTCCAGCCGGGTCTGCGCGATCAGGTCATACGCCTCGATCAGATCGCGCGCGCCCGATACGCTGATCACCCCTGCCGCTTCGGCTGCTTCCAGCCGCGCGCGGGTGTTGGCCGGTTCCAGTTGGCCGATCAGCGCATAGACCCTGCCCAGATCCACCACCGGGATCACGCCGTTCAGCTTCATGTCGATGTGGTTCTTGTGATCGCCCGACCGGATGGTGGCAAAGCCGCGCAACAGGCCAAGGGGCGGCGTGTGTTTCAGGCTGTTGTTGATCATATGGGCCACAAAAATCGAATTGCGCGCCGCCATGTCCAGCGTTTCATGCTGCAAATCCCTGAACAGACTGGCCTGCCCGCCGATCGCGCGCAGATCGAACATCACCGACGCCAGCATCTGCGCCATCGGGTCCGGGGTCTGCACCCACTTGCGGAAATAGCCGCGCCAGACCCGCGTCGGCTGGCACCATTGCGGGTTGGTGGCCATCATGTCGCCGGGGCAATAGACATAGCCACAGGCGTGCAGCCCGTCCGTCACGATCCGGGCAAGCGCATGGAAATAGCGCATGTCATCTTCGGTCGCGGCATCGTCGATCATCAGGCAATTGTCCTGATCCGAAACCCCGGTCTGTTCCTGCCGCCCCTGCGATCCGCAGGCCAGCCACAGATAGGGCACCGGCGCGGGGCCAAGCTCGGCCTCGGCCATCGCCAGCAGGCGGCGGGTGACGGTATCGGCAATATCGGTGATCAGCCGGGTCACCACTTCATGCGCGCTGTTGCCGCCCACCAGCTGCACCAACAGGCGCGGGATGCGGGCGGTCACAGCGGCCATATCGGCCACGGTTTCGGCCACCGCCACATCGCGCACCAACTGCGCCGAGCTGACCGCCTGAAACCGGGTAAGGTCGGTCTGGGTGATCATGCCCACCAGCGTGCCGCCCTCCACCACCGGCAGATGCCCGATCCGGCGTTCCAGCATGATGTGCAAGATATCAGACCCCAGCGAGTCGGGTCGCAGGCTGACCGGATCCTGCGTCATCACTTCGGCAACCGGAGTGGCAGGGTCCAGCCCGTCGGCCAGCACCCGGTTGGTCATGTCGCGCGTGGTGACGATGCCCACAAACCGCCCGTCCTGCACCACGCCCAGACAGGACACCTTCGCATCGCGCATCTTTTGCGCCGCCACGCGCACCGTATCCTGCGGCCCGATCACCACCGGCTTGCGCGCCATCAGGTCGCCCACCTTTTGCGTCGTCAGATCGCTGCCGCGCTGTTCATGCCCGCGCCCGCGGCTGAAGAACCGCTCGAACGCGGGCGAGGTTTTGATCAGATGCCGGAATTCGGCCACCGGCAGCATCAGCAGCACCGAATCCTGTGTCACCCGTGCGGATGTCACCGCCAGCCCGTCGCGCGCCAGTCCGCGCTCGCCAAAGCTGTTGCGCGGGCCAAGAAGCGAAATCACCTGCCCCGAAGGCTCCTGCACCTCGACCGACCCGCGCTTGACCAGATACAGGCCCTTCAGCGGCTCTCCGGCCAGGTAAACATCCTCTCCGGCGGCATATTCTCTGCGGCTGAAGGAAGTGGCGACACGCGCCAACTCGTCCCGCGGCAGGGTATCATAAGGGTGGACCGTTTCCAGAAAGCCGATGATCGCGTCGATCGAATGGTCCATGGCAATCATCCCTTGAAAGGCACGCGCCCCCGGAACATCCGGGGGCGCGTGATGGGTTCAGTGGCCTGTGGCCGCGCCAGCCCCTTTGGGCACGCGGATCGACTCGATCAGGTCGATCACATGTTGCGGCGGGGCTTTGGTGACAGCCGACACCACATAGGCGACGACAAAGTTCACCACGGCGCCCACAGTCCCGATCGACAGCGGCGAGATGCCGAAGAAGTGCTGATCAGGCGTGTTGGTATACACGTTCGTACCCGGAATGAAGAACCAGCCGAGGTAGAGGAAGATGTAGACGGCGGTGAACACGAGGCCCGCCAGCATACCGGCAATCGCACCTTCCTTGTTCACGCGTTTGGAGAAGATCCCCATCATCAGAACCGGGAAGATCGTCGCCGCCGCAAGACCAAAGGCCAGCGCCACCACCTGCGCGGCAAAGCCGGGCGGGTTCAGGCCAAGATAAGTCGCCACCACAATCGCGCCGCCCATCGAGATCCGGGCGGCCAGCAGCTCGCCCTTTTCCGATATGTTTGGGTTGATCGACCCTTTGATCAGGTCATGCGACACGGCGGAAGAAATTGCCAGCAGCAGACCCGCCGCCGTTGACAGAGCAGCAGCCAGACCACCGGCAGCCACAAGCGCAATCACCCAACCCGGCAGCGCCGCGATTTCGGGGTTTGCCAGCACCATCATGTCGTTGTCGACCTTGGTGAGTTCGTTGCCGGTCCAGCCGCGCTCTGCCGCGATGGCAGCAACAGCCGGATTGGCTTCGTTGTAGTACTGGATCAGGCCGTCGCCGTTCTTGTCTTCAAAGTTCAGCAAGCCGGTATTTTTCCAGGTATTCACCCAGGCCAGTGTCGGATCGGTGTTGATCGCCTCCAGGCTGATCGCATCGCCCGCCAGCGCTTCGCCCTGCACGGCGTTGGGCCAGAAGGTGGTGGTCAGGTTCAGACGCGCCATGGCACCCACGGCCGGGGCCACGGTGTACAGAAGCGCGATGAACACCAGCGCCCAACCGGCCGAGGAGCGCGCATCGGCGACCTTTGGCACGGTGAAGAAGCGGATGATCACGTGCGGCAGACCGGCGGTGCCGATCATCAGCGACATGGTGAACAGGATCATGTTGAACATGTTGTTCGTATCAGCGGTATACTGGGTAAAGCCCAGTTCGGTCACGACCGTATCCAGCTTTGACAGCAGGGTGATATCCCCCCCCGACGGCGCGTAGGAACCGATCAGGCCAAGCTGCGGAAAGAACGATCCGGTCAGGTTGAGCGAGATGAAGATCGCCGGAATGGTATAGGCGATGATCAGCACGACATATTGCGCCACCTGCGTATAGGTGATGCCCTTCATCCCGCCGAACACGGCATAGACGAACACGATCGCCGCACCGATATACAGCCCCATGTCGGTCGAGACTTCAAGGAAGCGGGCGAATGTCACGCCCACACCGCGCATCTGGCCGATCACGTAAGTAACCGAGATCACGATCAGACAGATCACGCCCACCAGACGGGCACCGCCCGAATAGAAGCGGTCGCCGATGAATTCCGGCACGGTGAACTTGCCGAACTTGCGCAGATACGGCGCCAGCAACAGCGCCAGCAGGACATAACCGCCGGTCCAGCCCATGAGGTAGGCCGATTGCTGATAGCCACCGGCGCCGGCCATGGCGATGATGCCTGCCATCGAAATGAACGAGGCCGCCGACATCCAGTCGGCGCCCGTCGCCATGCCGTTCAGGATCGGGTTGACCCCCTGTCCGGCAGCGTAGAATTCTGCGGTGGTGCCCGCACGGGCCCAAATCGCGATCCCGATATAGATGGCAAAGGTAAAGCCAACCACAATCAGGTTCAGTGTGAATTGATCCATCTGTTCCTGCCCCTTATTCTTCGACGCCGAATTCTTTGTCGAGCTTGTTCATCCGCCATGCGTAGGCGAAGATCAGCACGAGAAAGACATAGATCGACCCGTTCTGCGCAAACCAGAAGCCAAGGTCAGCGCCCCCGACCATGATCCCCGACAATGCCGGGCGCAGGATGATGCCAAGGCCGAACGAGCAAAAGAACCAGATGGCAAGCGATATCAAGATCACCCGCACATTGGCTGCCCAATAGGCGCTGGACGAAGTTCTGTCCGCCATGAGTGTTACTCCCTGTGTTTTCTCTCCACACCCGCACCCCCGTAGGGGTGCAGACCCCCCTTAGTGCGCTGACACACCTGTCACGATGCCGCCCAGCGTCTTGCGGATCGCCGCGATGTCCTCCATCGCGTCGATAGACTGCAAGACGCCCTTGGCATCGTAATAAGCGATCAGCGGTGCCGTCTGTGCGTGGTAGGTCTTCAGCCTTTCCCGAACAGTTTCGGCGTTGTCGTCGGCCCGACGCTTGAACGCCGTGCCGCCACATTTGTCACAAACGCCCGTCGTTGCGGGCTGTTTGAATTCATCATGATACCCTTCGCCGCACCCGCCGCAGGTATAGCGACCCGCCACTCGGCCAATCATGGCCTCGTCGTCCACCTCAAGGCTGATGGCGGCTGTCACCCTTTGGCCGGCTTCGGCCAAAAGATCATCCAACGCCGCCGCCTGCCCATCCGTGCGCGGGAACCCGTCAAGGATGATCCCCTTGGCAACGTCAGGCTGGTTCATCCGGTCCTTCAGGATGGCCAGCACGATCTCGTCGCTGACCAGACCGCCTGCCTCCATGACGGCTTTGGCCTGCTGGCCCGCCGCACTGCCCGAGGCAACGGCGGCGCGCAACAGATCGCCTGTGGACAGCTGGACCAGACCGAAATCTTCCTCCAGCATCCGCGCCTGCGTGCCCTTGCCCGCGCCCGGAGGCCCGAGCAGGATAAGAACTGTGGGAGATGTCATGTCGCGCACCCCCCTCAGCCCCGGTTCATTCGGTTTTCGATCAGGTCATCCACCACCGTCGGATCGGCCAGTGTCGATGTATCGCCAAGCGCGGCAAAGTCGTTCTCGGCAATCTTGCGCAGGATGCGGCGCATGATCTTGCCCGACCGGGTTTTCGGCAGGCCCGGCGCCCATTGGATCAGATCGGGCTTGGCAATCGGGCCGATCTCGGTGCGGACCCAGACCTCCAGCTCCTTGCGCAGCGCGTCGGTCGGGTCAACGCCGTTCATCAGCGTGACATAGGCATAGATGCCCTGCCCCTTGATATCATGCGGATAGCCCACCACCGCCGCCTCTGCCACGGCTTCATGGGCCACAAGCGCCGACTCCACCTCTGCCGTGCCCATCCGGTGGCCCGATACGTTGATCACGTCATCAACGCGGCCGGTGATCCAATAATCGCCATCCTCATCGCGGCGGCAGCCGTCGCCGGTGAAGTAGTACCCCGGATACTGGCTGAAATACGCCTCTTCGAACCGCGCGTGATCACCCCACAGGGTGCGCATCATGCCCGGCCAGGCATCGGCAATGCACAGCACGCCCACGGCCGCCGTCTCGGTCTGCACCTCGGCATTGGCCGGGTCGAGGATGATCGGTTTGATCCCAAAGAACGGCTGCGTCGCCGCGCCCGGCTTTTGCGGGATGGCGCCGGGCAGCGGTGTGATCAGGTGGCCGCCGGTTTCGGTCTGCCAGAACGTATCAACGATCGGGCACGTCCCCTTGCCGACATGGGTGTTGTACCAATTCCACGCCTCGGGGTTGATCGGCTCTCCCACCGTGCCCAGCAGCTTGAGCGAGGACAGGTCATGCTTTTCCACCCATTCCGGGCCCATCCCCATCAGCGACCGGATCGCGGTGGGCGCGGTATAGAACTGGTTCACCTTGTGCTTGGCGCACACTTCCCAGAACCGGCCTGCATCCGGATAGGTCGGCACGCCTTCAAACATCACCGTGGTCGCGCCATTCGCCAGCGGCCCATAGATGATGTAGCTGTGCCCGGTCACCCAGCCCACATCCGCCGTGCACCAGAACACATCGCCGTCATGATAGTCGAACGTGTATTGATGCGTCATCGCGGCATAAACCAGATAGCCGCCCGAGGTATGCACCACCCCCTTTGGCCGCCCGGTGGAGCCAGAGGTGTACAGAATGAACAGCGGATCCTCGGCATCAACTTCGACATAGGCGCAATAGGGCTTTGCGGCCGCCATCTCGGCCTTGAGGTCAATATCGCGGCCCTCGATCCAGGTGGTCTGATCGCCGGTGTGCTTGACCACAAGGCATTTCACCCGGTCCGAGCAATCGAACAGCGCCTTGTCAGCGTTTGATTTCAGCGCGGTTTTCTTGCCGCCCCGCGGCGCGAAATCGGCGGTGATCACCACCTTGGCCTCGGAATCGTTGATGCGGTTGGCCAGCGCATCGGGCGAGAACCCGGCAAACACCACCGAATGGATGGCCCCGATCCGCGCGCAGGCCAGCATCGCATAGGCCGCTTCGGGGATCATCGGCAGATACAGCACCACCCGGTCGCCCTTGGTCACGCCATGCGCCTTGAGCACATTCGCCATGCGCGAGGTGTTTTCCAGAAGCTGCGCATAGGTGATGTGCAGCGAAGGCGTGGCCGGGTTGTCCGGCTCCCAGATAATCGCGGTCTGGTTGGCGCGGGTCAGCATGTGGCGGTCGATGCAATTGGCGCTGACGTTCAGCGTGCCGTCCTCGAACCACTTGATCGACACTTTGCCCAGATCAAAACTGGTGTCCTTCACCTTGGTGAACGGTTTGACCCAATCGATCCGCTGCGCCTCTTTGGCCCAGAACGCATTCGGGTCGGCAACCGATTCCGCATACATCCGCGCATAGCCAGCCGCATCGACATGCGCATTGGCGATAAATTCGGCCGATGCCTCATATGTGCCCGGTGCTGAACCCTGATCTGTCATTTGGCTTTTTCCTCCATCGCGGACAGGCAAACCGCCGCTCCTTGCGATCCTCGGGCGAACTGTTCGCCATCTGGATCACCTCCATCCACCAACAGAATAACGTCTGGTCAATAATATTGTAACCCCTTTTCTTTTATGGATTATTTTGTAAATAAATTTTCCAACTTGGTGTTAATAATGTAAAATCAGAAAACCCGTGAAAAATTTGCCAAGACTTTTCAAACGCCTGACGATCACGCAACGGTGAAGCTGCTGCCGGAACGTGCCACAGAAGGCTTCTTCGCGCCTGCGGCGCTGTCGCAGCACAAAAGGCCGCGGATCATGGTCACCGGACAAGCCGCGAATCATGCTTGCGCTAACGGGCCGCCTCTGCGGCATCCACACTCTCCAGATCGGAAAGAAACCGCACCAGTGGTTCGCGCGCGCCCTGTGCAAGCAGGGTCCGGCGCACTTCGGGCCGCGCGCCGATCAGGTAAAGCTGGCCGCCCTTGCGCGCTACCTTGTGCGCCAGCAACTCGAACGACCGCGCCCCACTGGAATCGATGAACGGCACATCGGCAAAATCGATCACAAAGGCGCGCGGGTAATCCGCGATCCGGTCCAGCACCACCCCAAGCCGCGCCGCCGCGCCAAAGAAATACGGCCCGCGCAAACGGTAAACCACCCTGTCAGGGTTCGCGCCGTCGCGTCCGGTCTCCGGCGCGGGTTCCACCTCGGCCGCATCCGACATCCGGCGGATGAACACCAGCCCGCCAAGCGCAAAGCCCACCACGATGCCTTCGGTCAGATCGCGGAACACCACCAGAAGGAACGTGACGATCACCACCATCGCGTCGCCCCTCGACGATTTGACCAGCGCCCAGAATTCCTCTTTCTCGGCCATGTTCCACGCCACCACCGCCAGCAAACCGGCCAGCGCGGCCAGCGGAATGAACGCCGCCAAGGGTGCTGCCACCAGCATGAACCCCAGCACAAACAGCGCATGCAACATGCCCGACACCGGCCCCTGACTGCCCGCGCGCACGTTGGTCGCGGTGCGCGCAATGGTGCCGGTCACGCAAAACCCGCCAAACAGCGATGCGCCCACATTCGCCACGCCTTGGGCCACCAATTCGGCATTGCTGCGGTGTTGCCGCCCGCTCATCCCGTCGGCCACCACCGCCGACAGAAGCGATTCAATCGCCCCCAGCAGCGTGAAGCTGACCGCAAAGGGCAACGCTGCCATCAGCGTCTGGGCAGTGATCTCCGGCAGCGCGGGCGCGGGCGGCAGCCGCGGCAACGCGCCGAACCGCGCGCCAATCGTCTCCACCGGCAGACCCGTCAGCCCCACCACCGCCGCCGACGCCACAATCGCGATCAACAGGTTGGGCCAACCCGGACGCAGCCGCTTGACCCCCAAAATCACCGCAACCGTGCCCAGTGCCACGCCAAGGGCCAGCGGCGTCACCGTCCCGCGCGCCGCCCACAGCGCGCCCACCTTGTGCAAGATCTCTGCCGGTTCGGGCCCGCCAAGCGCCAGCCCGAACAGATCCTTCATCTGGCTGGCGAAGATGATGACCGCGATCCCGGCGGTAAATCCCACTGTCACCGGATAGGGGATGAACTTGATATAGGTGCCCAAGCGCAGCACCCCGGTCAGCACCAGAAACAGGCCCGACAGGAACGTGGCCAAAATCAGCCCCTCAATCCCGATCTGCATCACGCAGGCCGACACCAGCACAATGAATGCCCCCGCGGGGCCACCAATCTGAAACCGGCTGCCGCCCAGCGCAGACACCAGAAACCCGCCGATGATGGTGGTGTAAAGCCCCCGCTCCGGCCCCACCCCGCTGGCAATCGCAATCGCCATCGACAAGGGCAGCGCCACAATCGCCACCGTCAGCCCCGCCAGAACATCGGCCCGGAACGCGTGTGCGCCATAGCCTTCGCGCAGGACAGTGACAATTTTGGGAACAAAATCTTCGCGGGTCCGCGCCATCCGGTCGCTCTTGCTTTGCGTCATTCTTCCTGCCCGGTCGCTTGCATGCCGTATCCAAGCCCCGCACAAGGGATCGTGTCAATCGTATTGGACCGGACCATGACGAAACGCTCAGACCCCATTGCACCCGCCGATGCGGGCGCCCGCACGCTTGCGCGCAAGCTCATGCAAGCCACCCATGCCGCGCTGTCCTATCTGGATGCTGAATGTGGCGCGCCGGGGATCAGCCGCATCGCCTTTGGCCTTGACCCGGATCATCAGCCCATCACGCTGATCTCGTCGCTCGCCCCGCATTTCGCGGGCCTGCGCGCAAACCCCGTCTGCGCGCTGTTGCTGGGCGAGCCGGGGTCAAAGGGCGATCCGCTGACCCATCCCCGCTTGATGCTGCAAGCACGGGCCGACTTCATCGCCAGCACCGCGCCAGAACGTCCCGCCTTGCGCGACCATTGGCTTGACCGGCACCCGAAATCGAAACTCTACATCGATTTTGCCGATTTCGCGCTGGTCCGCCTTGTGCCGGTCTCGGCGCTGCTGAACGGCGGCTTTGGCAAGGCCTTCCGTCTGACGCCCCAAGACCTGACACCCGACGATCTTGCGTAGAAAAAGGGGGCGGCCCTCGCAGACCGCCCCCGTTAAGCGCCAGAACCGCCCGCCTCAGGTCGGGTTGTCGCAGCGGATCGTGGCCAGCATCTTGCCCTTCACCGCCGTCGGCCAGCGCAGATGCGCCAGATTGCGGCCGCTGCCCTGCTCGTTCTGCACATAGGGCATCACATATTGCGCCACGTTCGACGCATTGGTGATCGCCCCATCCGCGACAAGGCTTTGCGTGTTGCGCACCCGTGCGCCGAACGGCATGAACGCGCCCGCATCCACCACCCATGTGGCGCTTTCGGTGTTTTGGGTGTGCAGGATGGTCAGCGGATTCATCACGATCTGGCTTACGCCGTTGAACACGTTCGCCCCGAAATTCACGTTGCGGAACCGGCCGAAATCCAGCGTGCCGTTGGTGGTGTCCACCGCCTCCACCCGGTCAACCGATCCGTTGATGGTGCGGAACGTGTTGTCCGAAACGCTCAACCCCTGAATAAAATGGCCCGATCCCTTGGGCGCGATCACGATCCAGCGGAACCACGGCGCCACATCGCTGGCAAAGAAGTGGTTGGCAACAATCGCCATATTGCCATGGCTGAACCCGGTGGTGAAACTGGGGTTGGCATCATGCTCGTTCGACCATTCGATAAAGCAATTGTCCACATAGTTGCCGGTGAACGTCAGCCGAGGGTTGGTCTGGGTAATGACCAGCCCCGCGCGCCGGATGCCCGCCGCCGCAGTGTCGCCCTGAAAGAAATGGTTGCCGCTGATCAGATGGCCGCCGCCATTGGCCACCATGAAATGCGCGAAACGCACGATGCGGTTCGACCGGATCTTGGCGTCATTGGCGTTGACGTTCAGCGCAATCGTGGTCCGGTCCTGCGCCAGCATCGCCTGTTCGTTCGACCAGAACTGGCAGCCATCCACGATCAACCCCTGACACCCCGACCCGATCGAGGTGATCCCGCGATCCTTGGGCCGGTTGAACACGCAGTCGCCAATCCGCAGCGTCAACCCGATGCGCGGCAACATCACGCCCGAACACACCCCGTTGCAGTTCAGATCCAGCCGGTCGATCTCGAACCGCGACAGATCGTCAAAGCCAGAAAAATCCAGCAGGTATTTATAGCGGGTAAAGGTCAGCGTGCGCGTGCCCGCCCCACCCCACAACGGCTGGCTCAGCGTCACATTGCCGGTGCCGATGTTCTTGTCGATCACATAAACCTCGCGCCCCACGCCATTGCCGCTGACCCGCGCGCCCACCGGGATATTGGCGATATTGGCCACATTGCTCAGCCGTGTCGGACTGCTGGGATTGTAAACGGTGCTGGAGGTCACCGTCACACTGTCCCATCCCGGCCCGGCCACCGCGTTCAACTGCCCGTTGGTCAAAAACCGCCGCTGGGCAAAGGTGGTCAGCCCGGCAATCGCGGCCACATCCAAGGGCTCCACCAGATCCACCCGCCGATCCGACAGATCCAGCGCCACATGGTCGGTGAAATAGAACAAGGCCTGCAACGCCTTGCGAAAGCCCAGAAGTTCACTGCCAAACGCGCTGGTATAGCTGTCCAGATCGTAATTGCGCGTCAACGCCAGCCGCACGTTCGCGGGTTGCACCAGCGTGCCCTGAAACCGGATCGGGTTGTTGATCGTCAGGTTTCCGGCAATGCGATAGGTGCCCGCAGGCACCGTCACCGTGCGCCCCTGCGCCGCCGCGTCGGCCGCGGCAAAGGCTGCCGTGTCATCGGCCACGCCGTCGCCGCGCGCGCCAAAATCGCGCACATCCACCGCGTCGAAAATGTCGCGCAGATAGATGCCGGTGACATCCTCGATCTCGATATCGTCGATCCGCACCACGCCGCCATTGGCCCCGGTCAGATCCAGCCCGATATGCCCGTAAACCGCCGTCGCCCCCCAGGCCATCGCCACGCCGCCGCGCGTGCCCGCGCCGATGATCGCGCGCACTTCCACCACCTGCCCGTATTGCGTCAGCGCCACCGATGGCCCCGCCTGCACCACCCCCGGCACATTGGTGCCGTTCGCCCTGCCGGCCCAGCCCGCAATCCGCACCGCCGGAAACGCGCCCGACAGGCACTTCACCCGCACCGTCACCTGTAGATACAACCCCGGCTGCATCGGGATCTGCTGAAAGCAGCGCAGCTTTTGCGTGGCTTGGGTCTTTTGCAATTCCAACGCGCCGCCAAAATCCTGATCTGCCGGCACAAAGGCCGCGTTGGCCTGCCCCGCATAAGACCCCTGCCCCGGCAAACCATCCTCACGCGACCACAGGGCCAGCCCCGCAGCAAAAGGCGGCGGCATCAGCACCAGCCCGTCGGTAATCGCTTTGTTCATATCCGAAACCCTCACCTAAATCCCAAGGGCCCGCGCAAGGATCGCAGGCCACGCGAGAGACAGAGGTATCGACATTCGGTTAACGCGCCCTCAGACCACCGCGCGCTCGCCCTCCAGACAAGCGGCGAAATGCGCCATGCGCTTGGCAAATTCCGTCTCGAAATCATGGTCTTGCGCAAAAGCCAGACCCGCCGCCGCAGCCCCGTGCAGCGCCGCAGGGTCCTGCGCCAACGCTGCAATCCGGCCCGCCAACGCCGCCCGGTCGCCCAGGCGCACCGCCCAGCCCGCGCCCGATACAGCCGCCATCCGCGCCCACATCGCATTGGCATACCCCACGACCGGCACCCCACAGCCAAGGCTTTCCAGATAGGTGCACGACGGATCGGCCTGCCGATGACAGCTCAGGAACAGATCGGCATGCGCCCGCATCCACGGCACCAGCACCGTCTCGAAATCCACCGGCGCATGCAGTCGCACATGGCCGCCAAAGGCTTCGGCCCCGGCCCGCACCTCCGCCTCCAGCGCGCCGGTGCCAAAGATATCCAGTGTGAAATCCACCCCGGCGCTGCGCAGGGCGCGCGCCACCGGCACCAGATCCTGCGCGCCCTTCATCGTCTCCAGCCGCCCCGAATGGACCAGCCGCAGCGGCCCGCGATGCGCCGCGCGCGCCGCCATCTCCCCCGGCGTCGCCATCATCCCGGCCCGCATCCGGCCATCCAGATACAGCAACGGGCGCGCGCTCAGCCCGCCATAGGCCTCAAACGCCGGATAGCCGTTGCACTGCACCCCCGCCGCCCGCCGGAACGCCGCGCGCCGCCGCCGCTCCACCGCCAGGTTCCACAGCGCCGACCAGCCCTTGCGCAACACCCCGCGCGCCCGGTCCAGCGCCACGATGCGCAGCCGCGTGCCGATGGTGTATTCCACCACAAACACCACCGGCACCGGCCCCCAGGCCAGCGCCAGCGCCTCCGCCATATCCGCAGGCGCCGCGATCAGATCGGCCCCGGTCGCAGGCACTGCCGCCCCCGCAGGCAGCACGGTCAGCTCAAACCCCAGATCGCCGGGCGCATAATCGGCCCCGAACGGCACCGCCGCCGCCCCCTCCCAAACCACAGCCGACACGCGACCCGCCCACTGCGCCACATGCGCCCGCATGCCTTCGACATATTTCACATCCAGCCGCAGCCGCCCACCGGGCAGGCGGATCACGGGCGCGGGCGCAAGCATCACCAAATGCGGCATGAAACCTCCGGCAGTTGCGCTTTCATCACCCGGCAATCCGGCCATATCAAGGCCGGACAGGAAAAAGGGGCGGCCCTTTCGGACCGCCCCCCTGTTTGCTGACGCAAACGGCAGATCATGCAAGCATGATGCTTACATCATGCCGTCCATGCCGCCCATGCCGCCCATGCCGCCGCCAGCGCCACCGGCCGATTCCTTGACCGGCTTGTCGGCGATCATGGCTTCGGTGGTGATCAGCAGCGATGCGACCGAAGCTGCATGCTCCAGCGTGGTGCGCGTCACTTTGGTCGGGTCGATCACGCCGAACGAGAACATGTCGCCATATTCTTCGGTCTGCGCGTTGAAGCCGAACGATGTGTCGGTCGATTCGCGGACCTTGCCAGCAACCACAGCGCCATCAACACCGGCGTTGTCAGCGATCTGGCGCAGCGGTGCTTCCAGCGCGCGGCGCACGATGGCAATCCCGGCGTTCTGGTCGCTGTTCGCGCCCGTCACACCTTCCAGTGCCTTGCCAGCCTGAACCAGAGCAACGCCGCCGCCCACAACGATACCTTCCTGCACGGCAGCGCGGGTGGCGTTCAGCGCGTCATCAACGCGGTCCTTGCGCTCTTTGACTTCCACTTCGGTCATGCCGCCAACCTTGATCACGGCAACACCGCCAGCCAGCTTGGCCACGCGCTCTTGCAGCTTTTCACGGTCGTAATCGCTGGTGGTTTCTTCGATCTGGGTGCGGATCTGGCCAACGCGGGCTTCGATCTCGGACTTGTCGCCAGCGCCATCAACGATGGTGGTGTTGTCCTTGGTGATCGAGACTTTCTTGGCGCGGCCCAGCATGTCGATGGTCACCGACTCCAGCTTCATGCCCAGATCGTCCGAAATCACCTGACCGCCGGTCAGGATCGCGATGTCTTGCAGCATCGCCTTGCGACGATCGCCAAAGCCGGGGGCTTTGACAGCAGCGATTTTCAGACCGCCGCGCAGCTTGTTCACGACCAGCGTGGCAAGGGCTTCGCCTTCAACATCTTCGGCAATGATGATCAGCGGGCGCTGCGACTGGATCACGGCTTCCAGCAACGGCACCATGGGTTGCAGCGACGAGAGTTTTTTCTCGTGCAGCAGGATGTAGGCGTCTTCCAGATCGGCAACCATCTTGTCGGGGTTGGTCACGAAATAGGGCGACAGGTAGCCACGGTCGAACTGCATGCCTTCGACAACAGTGGTTTCCGTATCCAGACCCTTGTTTTCCTCGACGGTGATCACACCCTCGTTGCCGACCTTTTGCATCGCGTCAGCGATCTGACGGCCGATTTCCACTTCGCCATTGGCCGAAATGGTGCCGACCTGCGCCACTTCCGCGCTGTCCTTGACAGGGCGCGAGGCAGCCTTGATCGCAGCCACAACCTTGGTCACGGCGATGTCGATGCCGCGCTTCAGATCCATCGGGTTCATGCCGGCGGCAACGGCTTTCAGACCGTCCTTGATGATGGCTTGCGCCAGCACGGTCGCGGTGGTGGTGCCGTCGCCGGCCTCGTCATTGGTGCGCGAAGCGACTTCCTTCACCATTTGCGCGCCCATGTTCTCGAACTTGTCGGACAGTTCGATTTCCTTGGCAACCGTCACACCGTCCTTGGTGATGCGGGGCGAGCCGAAGGATTTGTCGATCACAACGTTGCGGCCTTTCGGGCCCAGCGTGACTTTCACGGCGTCGGCGAGGATGTTCACGCCGCGCAGCATGCGGTCGCGGGCATCGGTGTCAAAACGTACGTCTTTAGCAGCCATTGGTTAGCTCCTTGAATAGGGTGAACAGACAAGCGGTAGGGCGGGGTTCACCCCGCCACCCGGTCCTCAGGCGATGATGCCGAGGATGTCGCTTTCTTTCATGATCAGCAGTTCTTCGCCTTCCAGCGTCACTTCGGTGCCCGACCATTTGCCGAACAGGATGCGGTCGCCAGCCTTGACCGACGGCGCGATCAGCTCGCCCGAATCCTTGCGCGCGCCTTCACCAACCGAGACGATTTCGCCTTCAGCGGGTTTTTCCTTGGCGGTGTCGGGGATGATCAGGCCGCCCTTGGTTTTGTCTTCGCCTTGGATACGACGAACGAGCACGCGGTCATGCAGGGGTTTGAATGCCATCTGGTAACACTCCCTTAGGTTCCAGGTTGAATCTTTTAGCACTCACAAGCAGCGAGTGCTAACGACGCCTATCTAGGCGCATCGGCGGCATCTGTCAACCGGCGCCCAACCGCCTGATGCCCTCATTTTTACTTGGATTCGCCCACCACGCCTGCCACCCTTTGGCTCTCATCCAAGGGGATATCATGCGTTTCATACTGACATTGCTGTGCCTTCTGGCCAGCCCGCTGGTTCTGGCAACCCCGGTCCTTGCCACCTGCGCAGGCACCAACCTGTTCTCGGGCATGGCCCCCGCAGACCGCGCCCGGCTGGAACAGGCCGCAGCAACCCACCCGTTCCATCAAGGCAACCTGTGGCGCGCAACGAAAGGCGACCAACAGATCACCCTGGTCGGCACCTATCACCTGTCCGACCCACGCCACGACACCATCCTTGAATCGGTCCTGCCCCACCTCGACACGGCCACCACCCTGCTGGTCGAAGCCGGCCCGGAGGAAGAGGCCGCGCTGCTGGCCGCCGTTGCCAAAGACCCCACGCTGTTCATCATGCCCGATACCACCCTGCCCACCCTGATGGACCCCGCCGATTGGCAGGCCCTGTCTGATGCCATGGCGCGGCGCGGCGTGCCCGGCTTCATGACCGCCAAGTTCCAGCCGTGGTATCTGACCGTCCTCCTTGCCGTGCCGCCCTGCATGATGGCCGAGGTGCAGGCCCAGTCCAGAACCGGGCTGGACCATCGGATCATCGAATCGGCACAGGCCCGCAACCTGCCGATTCAGGGGTTGGAACCCTATGACACTGTCTTCACCCTGTTCGACGCCTTCTCCCGCGCCGATCAGATCTCGATGCTGCGCGCCTCGCTCGCCATCGAGGATCAGGCCGAAGACTATATCTTCACCCTTGCCGACAGTTATTTTGCCGGCGAGTCGCGGCTGATCTGGGAACTGATGCGCGATCTGTCCCTGCAAATGCCCGGTTACACCCCCGAACAGGTCGAATCGGATCTGGCAAAGATGGAACAGGCCCTGCTGATCACCCGAAATCAGGGTTGGATTCCGGTGATCGAGGCGGCGGCCGCCAAAGGCCCGGTTGTCGCCGCCTTTGGCGCGCTGCACCTGCCGGGACAGCACGGCATCCCCTATCTGCTGCAACAGCAAGGCTGGTCGCTGGCGCCACTCCTGCCCTGATCAGCGTAGGACGGGGTTCACCCCGCCTTGCCCGCCACAAAGGCGGGGTGAACCCCGCCCTACCCCTGTCCGCGCCGCGCCGCCCCCGACGGCTGTTGCCGCATCGCAGCATCACGGCAGGGGCGCAGGCCGGGCAGGTGACAAGCCCGGCTCGCACGCCTATAAGCCACGACAAATTCCCTGCCCAAAGGTGCACCCATGACCACGCTCGTTTTCGGCCACAAATCCCCCGACACCGATTCCACCGGCTCGCCCATCATCTGGGCCTGGTATCTGAACGAGATCAAAGCCACCCCGGCCGAGGCCGTCTTGCTGGGCGAGCCCAACACCGAAGCCGCCTTTGTCCTCAAACATTGGGATTGCCCCAAACCGCGCATCGTGACCGACATTGCCGATGGCACCAAAGCGGTGATCGTCGATACCAACAACCCCGCCGAACTGCCCGCGAATGTGAACGCGCTCGACGTGACCGCCATCATCGACCACCACAAACTGGTGGGCGGGCTGGAAACCAAAGGCCCGATCGACATCACCATCCGCCCGCTCGCCTGCACCGCAACCATCCTGCATGACCTGATGGGCGATGATGCCGCCCGCATGCCGGACTGGGTCAAGGGCCTTGTCCTGTCGTGCATCCTGTCCGACACGCTGGAATTCCGCTCACCCACCACCACCGCGCATGACCGTGCCGTGGCCGAAGCGCTGGCCGTCGATCTGGGCGTCAACATCCCCGATCTTGCCACCGCGCTGTTTGAAGCCAAGTCCGACGTGGGCGCTTTCTCCGATGCCGAATTGCTGCGGATGGATTCCAAGGAATACACCGTCGCGGGCAAGGAGCTGCGCGTCTCGGTGCTGGAAACCACCGCGCCGAAAATCGTGCTCGACCGCAAGGCCAGCCTGATGGCCTCGATGGACGCCGTGGCGAAAGAAGACGGAGCCGATCAGGTGCTGCTGTTCGTCGTCGATATCCTGCGCGAGGAAGCCACGCTGCTGGTCCCCAACGATCTGGTCAAACAGATGGCCGAAGCCTCCTTCGGCGTCACCGTTACCGGCGATACGGTCGTGCTGCCCGGCGTGATGAGCCGCAAAAAGCAGATCATCCCGGCGCTGAAACTCTAAAAGAAACCACGGCCCCGCGTCGCGCACCAGCGGCCCGACGCGGGCCATACCTTTGCCATACGTCCGCCATACCCAAACCAGACGCCGGATTTTCCGCAAATCCCCGCCAGAAAGCCCCTGCCATGACCGAAATCATCCGCGCCCTTGCCGACATTTCGGGCCGCTACGACGCGCTGTTCTGCGACCTCTGGGGCTGCCTGCACAACGGCGTCACCCCCTTTCCCGCCGCCGTCTCGGCCCTGCAAAGCTTTCGCGCGACGGGTGGAAAGGTGATCCTGGTGACCAACGCGCCCCGCCCAAAATCCAGCGTCGTCAAACAGTTGGATGCCATGGGCCTGCCGCGCGACACGTGGGATGATGTCGCAACCTCCGGCGATGCCACCCAAGCCGCCATGCTGTCGGGTGCCGCCGGTCCGCGTGTGCATCACATCGGCGCGCCCAAGGATGAACCGTTCTTTACCGATTTCGAGGATGATCTGTCCCACTTGGTCGCAACCACCGACATCACCCGCGTGCCGCTGGATCAGGCGACCGGAATTGTCTGCACCGGCCTTACGGACGACCTGACCGAAACACCCGACGATTATCGGGGCAAGCTGCTGATGGCAAAGGCAAAAGGATTGAAAATGCTCTGCGCCAACCCCGATATCATCGTCGATATGGGCGAAACACGGCTCTACTGCGCGGGCGCGCTGGCGAAACTCTACCAAGACATGGGCGGCGAGGCGCTCTATTACGGCAAACCTCACCCGCCGATTTACGACCTCGCCCGCAAACGGCTGGGCCTGGACGAGGCGCGCATCCTGTGTGTGGGCGACGGCATCCACACCGATGTGCAGGGCGGCCTGGGCGAAGGGCTGGACACGCTGTTCGTGACCGGCGGCATCGCCGCGCACGCGTTTGGCGAAGATTTGAACAATCCAAACAAGGGCTTGCTGGAAACATGGCTGACAGGCCACCAGCTTTCGGCCACCTATGCCATCGGCCAACTGCGCTAGATCCGCAATCTGACACGCAACATAATTGCGCCTTTGGTCGCAATTGTGAAAAAAACGTGCGTGACCGAATTGCGCTGCGCTGCGGCATTTGCTATTGTCCACCCAACGCAAACACGGGAATCGCAAGATGTTGGACAATATGCCCCGCGGCACCATCTGCATCGAAGACCTTGAAATCGGCATGTCGCGTGGCCTGTCCAAGCTGATCACCGACCGCGATATCGAACTGTTTGCCGAGGTCTCGACTGACCGAAACCCCGTACATCTTGATGACGCCTACGCCCAAGACACCATATTTGCGGGCCGCATCGCCCATGGCATGCTCACCGCCAGCCTGATATCTGCCATTATCGGTGAACAGCTTCCCGGTCATGGCACCGTCTATCTGGGCCAATCCCTGCGCTTCATGGCCCCGGTCCGCCCCGGCGATGTGGTCGAGGCAAGCGTCACGGTAACATCAATCGACCACGCAAAACGCCGTGTAACCCTTGAAACCCATTGCTCTGTCGGTAAAACGGTGGTGCTAAAGGGCGAGGCGCTGGTTCTGGCGCCAAGCCGCAAGTTCGACTGACGGGGCATCCTGCCCCAGACCGGGGTAGAATGAAAATCCACCAATCCTGGCAAGGGCTTGGCCCATCTGCCCGTGGCGCATCCTGCGCCATGGGCAACTTTGATGGCGTGCATCTGGGCCATCAGGCGGTGATCGATCTTGCCCGCGGCCCCGCCCCCCTTGGCATCCTCACCTTCGAGCCGCACCCGCGCGAGGTGTTTGCCGCCGACGCCCCGCCCTTCCGCCTGATGAACGCCGAGGCGCGGCGGAACCGGCTCGCCAAGCTTGGGGTGGACCATCTGTATGAACTGCCCTTTGACAAGACCCTCTCGGCATTGACCCCTGATGAGTTTGCCCGCGATGTCCTGGCCAACGGTCTGGGCATCAGCCACGTCGTTGTCGGGGCGGATTTCTGCTTTGGCCGGGGCCGTGCGGGCAAGGCAACTGACTTGCAACGCCTTGGTTTGGCTCATGGTTTTGACACAACTATCGCCACTTTGATCACCACCAACGATCTGCCGATCTCGTCCTCCGCCATCCGCGCCGCCCTGTCCGAAGGCCGCCCGCGTGACGCTGCGGCGATGCTGGGCCATTGGCACCGGATCGAGGGCGAGGTGATCCACGGCGAAAAGCGCGGGCGCGAGCTGGGCTATCCGACCGCCAACATGGCGCTCAGCGGGTTGCACCTGCCCAAGCTCGGCGTTTATGCGGTGCGGGTCGATGTGCTGACCGGCCCGCACATCGGCAGCTATAGCGGAGCCGCCAGCCTTGGCGTGCGCCCGATGTTTGGCGTGAACCAGCCAAATCTTGAAACCTTTGTCTTTGATTTCACAGGCGATCTTTACGGCTCGCACCTATCGGTCGCCTTTGTCGATTACCTGCGCCCCGAGCTGAAATTCGATGGCCTGCCCGCCCTGATCACCCAGATGGATGCCGATTGCGCCCGCGCCCGCGCCATTCTGGCCGCCCTGTAACCCCTTGCCCCAAGGCCCCCTTATGCGTCCGAAGTTCTGGGAAACCATCCCGCTGACCAAAATGACGCCCGAAGAATGGGAGGCGCTGTGCGACGGCTGCGGCAAGTGCTGCCTGAACAAGATCGAATACGAGGACACCGGCGAAGTGGAATACACCCGCGTCGCCTGTCGCTTGCTGGACGGCGAGACCTGCCGCTGCATGCAATACCCCATCCGCAAGCAGTTCGTGCCCGATTGCGTGCAACTGTCGCCCAAGACCCTGCCGAAGATTGCCTACTGGATGCCGCGCACCTGCGCTTACCGGCTTTTGCACGAAGGGGAAAACCTGCCCGACTGGCACCCGCTGATCACCGGCGATCCCGAAAGCACCCACGCCGCCGGGGCGTCCGTGCGCGGCTGGACGATCCCGGAGTTCGAAGTGTCCGAGGATGATTGGGAAGATTACACGATCGAGGAAACGCCGTGATGTTCTTTGCCTCTGACAACGGCGCGCCGGTCCATCCTGCGGTCTTTGCCGCGATGGAACGGGCCAATGCGGGCTATGCCCTGTCTTACGGCAATGACGCCACCAGCCATGCGCTGCGCGACCGGATACGCACAGTGTTCGCGGCACCGGAGGCCGAGGTGCTGCTGCTGACCACCGGCACCGCCGCCAATGCGCTGGCACTGTCGGTTCTTACCCCGCCATGGGCCACCACCTTTTGCCACCGCCACGCCCATATTGCCGAGGATGAATGTGGCGCGCCGGAGTTCTTTTCAGGCGGGGCCAAGCTGACCCTGATCGACGGGCCGCATGGCAAGATCAGCCCGGATGCCTTGGCGCAGGCCATCGCACAGACCGGCGGATCGGTGCATGTGGCGCAGCGCGGCGCCTTGAGCCTGACCAATGTGACCGAGGCGGGAACGGTTTACACCGCCGCGGAGATCTCAGCGCTCACCGATGTGGCAAAAGCCCATGGCCTGCCCGTGCATCTGGACGGCGCACGATTTGCCAATGCGCTGGCCGCCACCAATGCCTCGCCCGCCGAACTGTCATGGCGCGCGGGGGTCGATGTGCTGTCGCTTGGCGGCACCAAGAACGGGCTGATGGCGGCCGAGGCAGTGATCCTGTTTGATCCTGCGAAGGCGTGGGAAGCCGCATTGCGCCGCAAACGCGCGGGCCATCTGACTTCAAAACTGCGCTTTGTGGCCGCGCAGTTCGACGCGTGGTTCGAGGGCGACCTTTGGCTCACCCTGGCCCGCCATGCCAACGCCATGGCCGCGCGGCTTGCGCAGGGTCTGGCACAAGTGCCGGGGGCGCAGATCGCGCACCCGGCTTCCGCGAACATCGTTTTCGTTCATTTGCCCGTAGCAACCCACGCCCGTGCAAAGGCGGCTGGCGCGGTTTACAGCCAAAGCGACGATACGTTGTGCCGTCTCGTCGCGTCGTGGTCCACGACCGAAGCCGATGTCGATGCACTGCTGGGGGTGTTTCGCGGCTGAAGGGTCAGAGCTTGCCTGCCAGAAACAGATCCAGATCTTCAAGCCTGTCCTGGCCCCAGAACGCCTCTTCGCCAATCAGGTAGAACGGCACGCCGAAGACGCCACGCGCCACCGCCTCCTCGATGTTGGCGGCATAGGTTTCGGCCCCTGCCAGCAGGCCGCTGTCGGCAAGCTTGGGGTCGAAGCCGTTGGCGGTCAGGATATCCTTGACCACCCCATCATCGGAAATGTCGCGATCTTCGGCCCAGACAGCGCGGCAGAACGCATGAACCAGCGGTCCCACAGCCCCACCCGTCGCCGCGGCGGCGATGATGGCATAGGATGACGGCGCGGCATTGGCCGGAAAATGCGCGGGTCGCAGATTCAGCGGCATCCCCAGTTTCAGCGGCAGGCGGCGCAGTTCCTGCAAGCGGTAGGCGCGCCGACTTTCGTGCCTGTCGGCCAGCACCTGCCCACCCATGCGCGGCATCAGGGCCATCGGGTTGATCGGCTTGTAGGCAATCGTGGCGTCATGGCGGGCGGCTATCGCCTCCAGCCGGGTTCCGGCCAGATAGCAATATGGCGACATGGTTGCGAAAAAGTAATCGATTTGTGTCATTCGGCGCCCTATCCCCTTGCATCGGTTTGCAAGACCCTAGCCGGGTGATAAGCGGTGTCAACGACCCGATTCCGTGGCCCCGGAGACAAACATGCCCGCCATCACCGAACCCAAGCTGATTTCCGGCAACGCAAACATGCCGCTTGCCAAGTCCATCGCCCGCCGCATGTCGGTGCACCGCGGCATGTCGGTGGGGCTTGTGGATGCAAGGATCGAGCGGTTCAACGATCAGGAGATTTTTGTCGAGGTGTTCGAGAATGTGCGCGGCGAAGATATGTATGTCATCCAGCCCACATCGAACCCGGCCAATGACAACCTGATGGAACTTCTGATCATGGTCGATGCGCTGCGCCGATCATCCGCGTCGCGGATCACCGCCGTGATCCCTTATTTTGGCTATGCCCGCCAAGACCGTCGCGCCAAGGCTCGCACACCGATTTCGGCCAAACTGGTGGCCAACCTGATCGAAAGCGCCGGCGTGGACCGGGTGTTGACGCTGGACTTGCACGCAGCGCAAATTCAGGGATTTTTCGACATTCCGGTCGACAACCTGTATGCCAGCCCGGTGTTTGCGCTGGATATCGAGCACCACTTCAAGGGCCAGATGGATCAACTTATGGTCATCTCTCCCGACGTGGGCGGCGTGGCCCGCGCGCGCGAACTGGCCAAACGGATCAACGCCCCGCTCGCCATTGTGGACAAACGCCGCGAAAAGGCGGGCGAAGTTGCCGAAATGACCGTGATCGGAGATGTGCAGGGCAAGAAATGCATCATCGTGGATGACATCTGCGACACCGCCGGCACTTTGTGCAAAGCCGCCGAAGTGCTGATGGAGAACGGGGCCACCGAGGTGCACAGCTATATCACCCATGGCGTGCTGTCCGGCCCGGCGGTGGAGCGGATCCGCAATTCGGTCATGAAATCATTGGTCATCACCGATTCCATCGAACAAAGCGCCGTCGCGACCGCAGCTTCCAACATCCGCATTGTCCCGACGGCCCCCATGTTCGCCCAAGCCATCCTGAACATCTGGAACGGCACCAGCGTGTCGAGTCTTTTCGAGACCGAAACACTGGTCCCGATCTATGAAGGCATGTATCAACGCGGCTAAGGTCGCCTGTTATTCGACGTCCCAATCATCTTCGTCCGGCACCTGACCAAGCGCTATCCAGTCCGCCCGGACCCGCGCGACGCGGGTATCGCCCCATGTCTTGAACACCAGATGGAACCCCGCCTCGGTGATTGCCTCGGCCGTCAGATCGGCACGGGCATTGGCCTGATGGGCAGTGTCCCACATCGAAATTCCAACCTGCACCACAGGGGGAGAGCGAAACGGTTCCTTGAACTGCACGATGTGGCGGCATTCGCGGTCCCCCTCGCCCGTCCACATTACCCCGCCATCGGCAAAATCAGAAAACATCACGCGAGACCCTTGCGCGATGCCGATGCTGCCGGGGGGAAAACGCTTCATACGGACGGGCCCTTCTATCGGCGCGCCAGCATTGGCGCCCATGATTATGCCACTCTCTGCCATAGAAAATGAACAGGCCCCAGCTTATGCCGGGGCCTGTTCACACTTCAACTGTTTCAGAGCATCACTGCCCGATCGCGTTGCGAACCGCCATCATGTCGGCCACCACTTTATCGGCGGCGTCCTTGTCATCTGAGCCACCCGCTGCGTCGCGGACTTCGGCCACCAGAGTATCCAGCAGCGCAGCCGTCACTTCTTCGACCGGCACCGCGCGTTCAGCCAGAACGGACACGCCCGTTGCCGTGATTTCGGCAAACCCGCCCGTGACAACAAAGGCCTTGGTCCCGGCGGCACCGACCGCTTTCACGATGCCTGGCCGCAAGGTGGTGATGGTGGGGGCATGCCCCTCCATCGCCGTCATATCGCCTTCGGTGCCCGGAATCTGGACCTCAGTCGCCTGAACCGACGCAAGGCGTCGTTCCGGGCTGACAAGGTCGAACTGAACTGCCATGATCCCCTCCTTAGGCCGCAGCAGCGGCGAGTTTGGCGGCTTTAGCTTTCACGTCTTCGATGTCGCCCACCATGTAGAAGGCGGCTTCCGGCAGGTGATCGTATTCGCCCGCGACCACGGCTTTGAACGACGCGATGGTTTTTTCCAGCGGAACCTGCACACCGTCAGACCCAGTGAACACTTTTGCCACGTCAAACGGTTGCGACAGGAAGCGTTCCAGTTTGCGGGCGCGGGCAACGGCCAGTTTGTCATCTTCCGACAGTTCGTCCATGCCGAGGATGGCGATGATGTCTTGCAGCGACTTGTAGCGTTGCAGCACCTTCTGCACGTCGGTTGCCACGGTGTAATGCTCTTCGCCGATGATCAGCGGATCAAGCAGGCGCGAGGTGGAGCCCAGAGGGTCCACAGCCGGATAGATGCCCTTTTCCGAGATCGCACGGTCTAGAACGGTCGTCGCGTCAAGGTGGGCGAACGATGTGGCCGGCGCAGGGTCGGTCAAGTCATCGGCAGGAACGTAAACGGCCTGAACCGAGGTGATCGAGCCGTTCTTGGTCGAGGTGATGCGTTCCTGCATCGCGCCCATGTCGGTGGCCAGCGTTGGCTGATACCCCACGGCAGATGGGATACGGCCCAGCAAAGCCGACACTTCGGAACCGGCTTGGGTAAAGCGGAAGATGTTGTCGACAAAGAACAGAACGTCAGCGCCGGTTTCATCGCGGAACTGTTCCGCCATGGTCAGACCCGACAGCGCAATCCGCATCCGCGCGCCCGGAGGCTCGTTCATCTGGCCATAGACCAGTGCGATTTTCGATTTGGTCAGATCTTCCAGGTCGATAACGCCGGACTCGATCATCTCGTGGTAAAGGTCGTTGCCCTCACGGGTCCGCTCGCCCACACCGGCGAACACGGACACGCCCGAGTGCACTTTCGCGATGTTGTTGATCAGTTCCATGATCAGAACGGTCTTGCCCACGCCGGCACCCCCAAACAGACCGATCTTGCCACCCTTGGTATAGGGCGCCAGCAGGTCGATCACCTTGATGCCGGTCACCAGGATCTGACTTTCGGTCGCCTGTTCGGCGAAAGTCGGGGCGGGCTGGTGGATCGAACGGGTCTCGGTCGCGTTGACAGGACCGCGTTCGTCAACCGGCTCTCCGATCACGTTCATGATCCGGCCCAGCGTCGCCGTGCCGACCGGAACCTGGATCGGCTTGCCGGTATCAGACACCGCAGCCCCACGGACCAGACCTTCGGTCGCGTCCATCGCAACCGCGCGGACCGTGCTTTCGCCAAGATGCTGCGCCACTTCCAGAACAAGCGGTTTTCCGTTGTTGTCGGTGATCAGCGCGTTCAGAATTGCGGGAAGTTCGCCTTCGAACTGCACGTCCACGACGGCGCCGATAACTTGCGTCACCTTGCCCGCCGCGGCAGCTGCTTCCGGTGCTTTTGCCATGTCGTTTCTCCAGTTCCTCAGAGCGCTTCGGCGCCCGAAATGATTTCGATAAGCTCTTTGGTGATCGCAGCCTGACGCGAGCGGTTGTAGATCGTCGTGTACTTCTTGATCATGTCGCCCGCGTTGCGCGTCGCGTTGTCCATCGCGCTCATGCGTGCCCCCTGTTCCGAAGCGCCATTTTCCAGCAGAGCGGTAAAGATCTGCGTGGCGACACCACGGGGCAGCAGGTCTGTCAGAATGGCTTCTTCGCTTGGTTCATAGTCGTAAAGCGTGCTTGTGGCTTCACCTTCGAACTTGGCCGGAATGATCTGTTGCGCGGTCGGAACCTGACTGATGACCGACTGGAACCTGTTGTAGAAGATTGTCGCTACGTCGAACTCGTCAGCTTCGAACCGGGTCAGCACTTCGCGCGCGATGGTCTGGGCGTTGGCATAGCCGATGCGCTTCACGTCGGTCAGATCGACATGACCGACCATGTTCGCCTCAAAATCGCGGCGCAGTTGCTCGCGGCCTTTTTTGCCAACCGTCAAAATCTTGACCGTTTTTCCTGCCGCCAGCAACTCGTGTGCCCGCGCGCGGGCAAGCCGCGCGATGGTCGAGTTGAAGCCGCCACACAGACCACGCTCTGCGGTCATTACGACCAACAGATGCACCTGATCGCGGCCCGTCCCGGCCAAAAGCCGGGGCGCGCCATCTGACGTGCCAACCGATGCCGAAAGACCCGCCATGACCGCATTCATCCGCTCGGCATAGGGCCGGGCAGCTTCCGCAGCCTCCTGGGCGCGGCGCAGTTTTGCTGCCGAGACCATCTGCATCGCCTTGGTGATCTTGCGCGTGTTCTTGACGCTCGCGATCTTGTTTTTCAAGTCCTTAAGGCTGGGCATATCCCTGTCCTTTCAGACGCTTAAGCGAAAGTTTTGGCGAATTCAGCGATAGCTTCTTTCAGCTTTTGCTCATCTGCGCCTTTGATTTTCGGGTCAGAGTTGGTGATCCAGTCAAGGATATCGCGGCGCTGGTTGCGCAGGAAAGACAGCAGGCCCGCTTCGAACCGGCCCACATCCTTTACCGCCACTTTATCAAGGAAACCGGCGGTGCCTGCATAGATCACGCAGACGATTTCCGCGTTGGTCAGCGGTGAATACTGGTTTTGCTTCATCAACTCGGTCAGGCGCGCACCACGGGCCAGCAACTGCTGGGTGGACGCGTCAAGGTCAGAGCCGAACTGCGCAAACGCCGCCATTTCGCGATATTGTGCCAGCGACAATTTCACCGGACCGGCCACGGTTTTCATCGAGTCGGTTTGCGCTGATGACCCAACGCGGCTCACTGACAGACCCGTGTTCACCGCCGGGCGGATGCCCTGGTAGAACAATTCGGTTTCAAGGAAGATCTGACCGTCGGTGATCGAGATCACGTTTGTCGGAATAAAGGCCGACACGTCGCCGCCTTGCGTTTCGATGATCGGCAGCGCGGTCAGCGAGCCCGAGCCGAAATCGGCGTTCAGCTTTGACGAGCGTTCCAGCAGACGCGAGTGCAAGTAGAACACGTCGCCCGGATAGGCTTCACGGCCCGGCGGACGGCGCAGCAAGAGCGACATCTGACGGTAAGCAACGGCCTGTTTGGACAGATCATCATAGATAATCAGGGCATGGCGGCCGTTGTCGCGGAAAAATTCCGCCATCGCGGTTGCCGAATAGGGGGCCAGGAATTGCATCGGGGCCGGGTCGGATGCGGTTGCGGCCACCACGATGGTGTAGGCAATCGCGCCGGTTTCTTCCAGCTTCTTCACCAACTGTGCCACGGTCGAGCGCTTCTGCCCGATCGCTACATAGATGCAATACAGCTTCTTGCTTTCGTCATCACCAGCCGCCTCGTTATAGGACTTCTGGTTCAGGATGGTATCGAGTGCCACAGCGGTCTTGCCGGTCTGACGGTCCCCGATGATCAACTCGCGCTGGCCACGACCAACCGGGATCATCGCGTCAACAGCCTTCAGGCCGGTCGCCATCGGCTCGTGCACCGACTGGCGCGGAATGATGCCAGGGGCCTTCACATCCGCGACCCGACGCTCGGTCGTCTCAATCGGACCCTTGCCGTCGATCGGGTTGCCCAGACCATCCACAACGCGACCCAGCAGGGCGTTGCCCGCAGGCACGTCCACGATGGATTTGGTGCGCTTGACGGTATCGCCTTCCTTGATGTCCTGGTCGGACCCGAAGATCACGACGCCGACGTTGTCGATTTCAAGGTTGAGCGCCATCCCGCGGATGCCGCCAGGAAATTCCACCATTTCGCCAGCTTGAACATTGTCCAGCCCGTGCACGCGGGCAATCCCGTCACCCACCGAAAGAACACGGCCCACTTCGGCCACTTCGGCATCCATGCCAAAGTTCTTGATCTGCTCTTTCAGGATCGCAGAGATCTCAGCAGCCTGAATTCCCATCACCCAACCTCTTTCATTGCATTCTGGAGCGCTGCAAGCTTTGCCTTGATCGAGGTGTCGATCATGGTGGAGCCGAGCTTTACGACAAGACCGCCGATGAGGCTTTCATCAACGGTGGTTTTCAATTTCACATCCTTGCCAACGCGGTCTTTCAGCGTCGCGGCAAGGGTCTTTTCCTGCTCGGAAGAAAGCGCTGTGGCGGACACCACTTCGGCGGTCACCTCGCCTTTTTCTTCTGCGATGCGCGCGGCAAGATTGGTCAGCACATGGGGCAACACAAAAAGACGGCGTTTGGTTGCCATCAGTTGCAATGTGTTGGCGGTCAGATCCGACAACCCCATCTTTGCGGCGATTGCCGCCATCGACCGGGCCTGGTCGTCGCGGCTGATCACTGGTGACGATATCAGCGTCCCGAAGTCATCGCTGGTGGACAATGCGGCAGTCAGCGCGTCTGCGTCGGATTCAAGGGCCTTCAGTGCCCCGGTTTCCTTTGCCAGCTCGAAAAGAGCGGTGGCGTAGCGCGCGGCGATGCCGAAGGAGATCGAAGCTGGTTCGGACACGTCAACCCTTCCGTTATCTCAGGCCGCTTCCTGCGCTTGGCAAGTCAGAGGCCGCCAATGGCGCATACTCGCGCATGCGTCTTGATTTTCGGCGTCTCTAGCAGAGCCTTTGCCACCCCGCAACCGTGTTGGTCGCCACTTTGTGATTGATCAAGGCAGGTTTCCCGAATGTTTGCGCTGCGCTTGCGAAGGTGCGACTTTTTGGCACCCTCGCACTTGGTTCAGGGTGGCGGTGTCTGCCCCTTTCGCAACATCAGAAAAGCGAACCCGCGGGCGCCAAAAGCCGTGACCGAATCCCTGTCATGCTTATTTTTGCGACCCCTGCCCCGCTTTGCACGATCCGGGTTGGCGAGGGGTTGGCACAGGCTGGCCGACCCCCTCCAGAACACGCAAGGGCCTGCGCACCGCCGCTGCCAGACCACCCCGTGTCGGCGCATAGACTTGCTTGGTTGCCTCGACCATCAGAACGCCACCCACAAGCCACGGCGCGCGCTTGCCGATCCGTTCCCAGAAATCGGCGGTGCGCAACCAGAACCGCCCGGTCGATGGTGGCGCAAAAAGCGCCGCGACAGCGCGATCCGGCGTGAAGCCGTGCCGTTTCAACTGGGCCTCCAACTGACCCACACTGTAGGGCCGCCCAAAGCCAAACGGCGTGCCATCGCGACGCGCCCACAAGCCCGACCTGTTGGGCACAATGAACAACGCCCGCCCACCGGGCCCCAGCACCCGATGCGCCTCCTCCAGCACCGCCGTCGGCTGTTCCGATGTCTCCAACCCGTGCATCAGCACCAGCCTGTCCACAAAGCCGGTAGACAACGGCCAGGCGGTCTCTTCGCACAGCACCGACACGTTCAGCATCCCCGCGGGCCATGGCATCACGCCCTGTGGTCCCGGCATCAATCCGATCACCCGCCGCGATTTCGTAAGATAAGGCCGCAACAACGGCACCGCAAATCCGAAACCCGCAACCGTCTGGCCCGCCATGGGCGGCCAGAACTGCACCACCTGATCCCGGATCGCCCGCTGCGCCACACGCCCCAACTGGGTGCGATAGTAAAAGTTGCGCAGATCGAGCACATCAAGATGCATTGCGGACCATCCTTCTTCCGGGCCATGCTGGCCACTCTCGACACAGTCAACCGACAGGACAACCATGCCCCTTGATCTTGTGACGATCCCTTGCCTGAAAGACAACTATGCCTTTCTGGTCCACGATTCCGAGTCTGGCGCGACCGCCGTGGTTGATGTGCCCGAAGCCGCGCCTATCCTGAAAGAATTGCAGGCGCGCAAGTGGCAGCTGACCGATATTCTGGTCACTCACCACCACGATGATCATATCGCGGGCCTTCCGGCCCTGCGCGACGCTACCGGCGCGCAGGTCTGGGGAGCAAAGGCCGACGCACATCGCCTGCCCCCGCTTGATCACGCGCTGGCCGAGGGCGACAGCGTGACCATCGGAACGCATCGCGGCCGAGTGATGGACGTGTCCGGCCACACCATCGGGCACATCGCGTTTCATTTCCCGAAAGCCGGCCTCGCCTTCACGGCCGACAGTCTGATGGCTGCCGGATGCGGGCGCCTTTTCGAGGGCAGCGCGCAAACGATGTGGGCCAGCCTGTCGAAACTGGCGGCCCTGCCGCCCGAAACCCTGATCTGTTCGGGCCATGAATATACAACCACAAACATCCGGTTTGCCCTGTCCCTTGAACCCGGCAATCCAGCGCTTATCTCTCGTGCATCGCAGGTTGCTCTGGCGCGCGAGGATGTTCGCCCCACGGTTCCTTCGACCCTGTCCGAAGAACTGGCTACAAACCCGTTCCTGCGCGCAAGCTTACCACAGATGAAAGCGGCCATCGGCCTGCCCGACGCAACCGATGCAGAGGCTTTTGCCGAAATCCGCGCGCTCAAGGACAGGTTCTGACACCACGATGCCCACGGGCTGATCACTTTTGATGTGACAAATGTCACCATCTTTCAAAGTGTGAATATTCTTCTTGAAGTGCGGCAAATAAAACCGAACTTTAAGGTTATGAGGCAACGGTTGGTAAGGGTGGCGAACACCCGAACCTGCCCCGAGGAACAGGAGCACGCAGCAAGTGCCTTCGTTTTCAACCACTCTCGAGCAAGCCATCCACGGTGCCCTGGCCCTGGCCAACACCCGTCGCCACGAACTCGCAACGCTGGAGCATCTTTTGCTGGCGTTGCTTGACGAACCCGACGCTGCCCGCGTGATGCAGGCCTGTTCGGTCAACCTTGATGACCTGCGCAAAACGCTGGTGGATTTCATCGACGATGACCTGTCGACGCTGGTCACTGATGTCGAAGGGTCCGAAGCGGTCCCCACAGCCGCCTTCCAGCGCGTAATCCAGCGCGCGGCGATCCATGTGCAGTCTTCGGGCCGGAATGAGGTGACGGGCGCGAATGTGCTGGTCGCCATCTTCGCGGAACGCGAAAGCAACGCCGCGTATTTCCTGCAAGAACAGGACATGACGCGCTACGACGCGGTAAATTTCATCGCGCATGGCGTGGCGAAAGACCCTTCGTTCGGCGAAAGCCGCCCGGTGCAGGGCGCGGAAGAACACCATGAGACACCAAAGGCCGAAGCGGGCGAGGCCAAGGAATCCGCGTTGTCGAAATACTGCGTCGATCTGAACGTCAAAGCCAAAAAGGGCGATGTGGACCCGCTGATCGGCCGCGATGCCGAGGTGGAGCGCTGCATTCAGGTGCTGTGCCGCCGCCGCAAGAACAACCCACTTCTGGTGGGTGATCCGGGCGTGGGCAAAACCGCCATCGCCGAAGGTCTGGCGTGGAAGATCATCAACAAGCAGGTGCCGGACGTTCTGGCCGGTGCCACCATCTATTCGCTCGACATGGGCGCACTCCTTGCCGGCACCCGCTATCGCGGCGACTTCGAAGAGCGGTTGAAAGCGGTTGTGAAAGAGATGGAGGATCATCCCGACGCCATCCTCTTCATCGACGAAATCCACACCGTGATCGGTGCCGGGGCAACGTCCGGTGGCGCTATGGATGCGTCCAACCTGCTGAAACCCGCGTTGCAGGGCGGGAAACTGCGCTGCATGGGCTCCACCACCTACAAGGAGTTCCGTCAACACTTTGAAAAAGACCGCGCCCTGTCGCGCCGGTTCCAGAAGATCGACGTGAACGAACCGTCGATCCCGGATGCAATCAAGATCCTGATGGGGCTGAAACCGCATTTCGAGTCGCATCACGATCTGCGCTACACTGCAGACGCCATCAAATCTGCGGTGGAACTGGCCAGCCGCTACATCAACGACCGCAAGCTGCCCGACTCCGCCATCGACGTGATCGACGAGGCCGGCGCGGCCCAGCATTTGCTGTCCGATTCCAAGCGGCGCAAGGTCATCGGCACCAAGGAGATCGAGGCTGTCGTGGCCAAGATCGCCCGCATCCCGCCGAAAAGCGTGTCCAAGGACGATGCCGAAACCCTGCGCGATCTGGAAAAAACCCTCAAGCGCGTGGTCTTCGGCCAGGACAAGGCGGTGGAGGCGCTCTGCTCCGCCATCAAACTGGCCCGCGCAGGTCTGCGCGAACCCGAAAAGCCGATCGGCAACTACCTGTTCGCCGGACCGACGGGTGTGGGCAAGACCGAGGTTGCCAAGCAACTCGCCTCCAGTCTCGGTGTGGAACTGCTGCGCTTTGACATGTCGGAGTATATGGAGAAACACGCCGTCTCCCGTCTGATCGGCGCGCCTCCGGGCTATGTCGGGTTTGATCAGGGCGGCATGCTGACCGATGGCATCGACCAGCATCCGCATTGTGTGCTGCTGCTTGATGAAATGGAAAAGGCGCATCCGGATGTCTACAACATCCTGCTGCAGGTGATGGACCATGGCAAACTGACAGATCACAACGGTCGTCAGGTTGATTTCCGCAACGTGATCCTGATCATGACCTCGAACGCGGGCGCGTCGGACATGCAAAAAGAAGCCATCGGATTCGGCCGCGACAAGCGCACCGGCGAAGATACCGCCGCGATCGAGCGAACCTTTACTCCAGAATTCCGCAACCGTCTGGATGCGGTAATTTCCTTCTCTGCCCTTGGCAAAGAGGTGATTTTCCGGGTGGTCGAGAAGTTCGTGATGCAACTCGAAGCGCAGTTGATGGATCGCGGCGTTCATATCGAACTGACGCCAGAAGCGACGGCCTGGCTTGGTGACAAAGGCTATGATGACAAGATGGGCGCGCGTCCGCTGGGCCGCGTGATTCAGGAACACATCAAAAAGCCGCTGGCCGAAGAACTTTTGTTCGGCAAGCTGATCAAGGGCGGTGTCGTTCGGGTCACAGTAAAGGACGACGCAATCGTGCTGGACATCGACGAGCCGCAAAAGCCGCGGCTTTCAGGGTCCAAACCGCCGTTGCTTACTGCAGAATGATCCGGCTTATTCTGTTTTTGGCATTGGCCCCTGCGCAAGCAGGGGCCTTTTCCTTACAGATACCTCTCGACTGCACGCTCAACGACACCTGCCACATCCAACAATACATGGATCGTGATCCCGGCCCCGGTCACACAGATTTTGCCTGTGGCCCACTCAGCTACGATGGTCACAGCGGCACTGATTTTGCCCTTCCGACGCTGTCGGCCATGCAAAAGGGTGTAACCGTGCTCGCTGCCGCTGCCGGCATCGTTAAAGGTGTACGCAACAGCATGCCGGACCTGTCCATCCGCGCGCCTGACGCGCCGCCGCTACAGGGGCGTGATTGCGGCAATGGTTTGGTGATCGATCACGGCAACGGCTGGGAAACCCAGTATTGCCACATGGCAAACGGTTCCCTGCTGGTGAAGCCCGATCAACCCGTCGCCGCGGGCCAGCCGCTTGGCCTTGTGGGCCTGTCCGGTAATACGGAATTTCCCCACTTGCATCTGTCGGTCCGCCACAATGGCAATCCGGTCGACCCGTTCGATCCCGACGGCACCCAAACTTGTGGCACAGGCCCCGACGTCTCACTCTGGGCCGATGAAATCCCCTAGGCTCCCGGCGGCCTGCTCGGCATCGGCCTTGCCGACACGAGTCCTGCGTATGAGGCGCTCAAGGCTGGCCTTCCGCTTGCCCCCGTCACCTCCCGCTCTGATGCAATGGTGATCTGGGCGCATTATTTCGGCGCGCAGGCGGGGGACACCATGATCTTGACCATAACCGACCCCAACGGTGGAAATATTATCACACAGACCATTACCCTTGATCGCACGCAAGCCCAAGGCTTCCGCGCCGTCGGAAAACGGTTGCGCGGCGCGCATTGGCAAGCTGGAACTTACCGGATCAGCGTGGACTGGTCACGCCATGAAACAGCGGTCGCCCAAAGGGAAGCGACCTATACCCTGCCCTGATCGGGTCATCTTTTCGTCAACTCTGATCGCATACCAACGACCGCTCAAATCAACCGCTATCGCTCCGTCAGCTTCAGCTCTATACGCCGGTTTTGCTGACGCGCCGTTTCGCTGTTGCCCGCAACCACGGGCCGGTATTCCCCGAACCCGGTCGCGGCAAGCCGCTCCGGCGGAAAGCCAAGCGCGTTTTGCATGAACCGCACAACAGATAGCGCACGGGCCTGACTCAGCTCCCAATTGTCCGCAAAGGCGCCAACCCCCGACAGCGGCACGTTGTCGGTGTGGCCGTCGACCCGGATGATCCAGTCGATCGCATCCGGGATTTCGGCCCTGACATCGTTCAGGATTTCGACCACGCCGGCGATCTGCGCGCGGCCTTCGGGGGCAAGATCGGCAGCTCCCGGCTGGAACAGGACTTCGCTGGAAAAGACGAAACGATCACCGACCACCCGCACGCCATCGCGGCCATCCAGCAAACGACTCAGCTGACCAAAGAACTCGCTGCGGAACTTTTCAAGATCGGCCTTCTCGGCTTCCAGTCGCAGCCGCTCTGCTTCTTCCAATTCGGCCCGGCGCCGCTGCTCCGACGCGACCTGCGCCAGTGCGGTATTCAGTTGAGATCCCAACGCCTCCAACTGCACCGACGCCAGCGAATCCTTGTCACGCGCTTCGTTCAAGACCGCTTGCAGACTGCCCAACTGACCGCGCAAGGCGGCAATCTGTTCGTTGAGCAGGGCAACCCGCTGTGCCGCTTCGACCGATTTGGCCTGCTCATCCGTCAACGCCTGCTGCGCAGCCGCCAGCAGGGCGGCTTGTCGGTCGGCACCCTGTGCGGCCTGTGCTGCATCGCTCTGCGCCGCGGCCAACAACAGCAGGGTGTCTTCAGCCCGCTTGCGCTGTTCTTCAAGCGCAAGTGTCAGTGCAGCCAATGCCTCATCCGATCCGGCCATCCGATCCCGCAAGGCGGCCAAAGCGGCAGCGTCAACAAGGCGTGCGGCCTCGGCTTCGGAAACCCTGGTCCGGGCGGTCGCCAGCGCCGCGGCGGCGTCGGTTTCTTTTGCCTGTAAGTCTGCGATCAGCGCCTCGATTGCCTCACGCCGCGCAGCCGCCAGCCGAGCCTCTTCGAGCGATTGATCAATCTCGTCCCGCGCGCGCGCGAGCGCCAGTTGCAGCGCGTCGCGCTCGGTCAAAAGGCTTGCCCGTGCCGCCTCCAGTTCTGCGGCAGTCACCGATAGATCGGCCACTTGCCCGCGCGCCGCATCACGCTCTGCCAGAAGGCTTGCCACCTGTGCCTCAAAGCTGGCGACCCGAGCTTGCGCCGCCTGCAATCCGCTCTGCGCCGCCGCCAATCGTCCGGTCAACCCAGTGACCAATGCCGCCTGTCGCGCGCCCTCGGCCTCACTTGCTGCAAGATCTGACCGCAACGAGCCAACCTCGGCCTGCAATTGACCAACGCGACCGCGTTCCAGCCCCAGTGCATCGGCAAGCGCAGCAACCTGATCGGTAAGCGAGTTCAACTCGCCGTCCTGCGTCGTGATGGTTTCCTGCAACACCGATTGCATGACGGTAAAGATTGTCAGGACGAACATCAGGACCATCACCAACGTCGTGACGGCATCCACAAACCCCGGCCAGATGATCGACGCGTCCCGCCGCCGCGACAAGCCCATGGTTTACCGCCCCACGCCCGTGCGCGACAGTTGCCGCACGGCTGATGTCAGCGCAGAAATCTCACCGCGCAGATCGGCCACGCTTTCCTGGCGGCCTGCCGAAATTTCTTCCAGGATACGTAGCAACTGCACATCGATCGACCGCAGGCGCATTCGGCTTTCGGCATCCGAATGCGCCCCGCCCTCTGCTCCGACAAGCGCCGAAATCAGCCGTTCCTGGCCTTCGGCAATCCGATCCAGTGCGGCGGTCTGGCCTGACTCTGCCTCCAGTCGCTGCGCCAGGGCACCAACCGCCACTGCCAGATCCCCGATCCGGGCATCCACCATGGTCCGGTTGGCATCAGACTGAGTATACAAGCCCTGCAATACTTCCATCTGGCTGACCATTTGGTCCAGCACCATGACCACGGCTCCGCCGTCACCTTCCCCTTCAGTCTCTCCGCTGGAATAACCAAGGCGGGTGATCGACGACAGCCACTCCTCCAGCTCCCGGTAAAAGCGGTTCTGGCCATGGCCGGCAAACAGTTCCAAAAGCCCCACGACCAAAGACCCGGCAAGCCCCAGAAGTGATGAGGAAAACGCCGTCCCCATCCCGCCAAGCTGCGATTCCAGCCCACCCATCAGCTTGGCAAACACTGCCGTTCCATCCTCGCCCGGTTGCGGCGAGAGCGATCGGATTGTCTCGACAATCGCGGGAACAGAAGTGGCCAGACCATAGAAGGTTCCCAAAAGGCCAAGAAAGATCAGAAGGTTGGTCAGATAGCGGGTGATGTCGCGCGCTTCGTCGATCCGGGTGGCGACGGATTCAAGGATCGACCGCGAACTAGATGCCGAAATCTGCATTTTCTGCCCGCGGGATCGCAACAGCGACGCAAGCGGCGCCAAAAGGCGTGGCACGCGCTGACTTTCGGCCCCCGGTCCGTGACCGACGAAATCCTCGATCCAGCTGACCGACTGGATCAGGATCAGCACCTGCCAGAAACAGGTGAACACCCCAAGCACGAAGATAAAGGCGATAAACCCATTGAGCCACAGGTTGGACTGGAACACCTCGGCCACCTGCCCGTGGATCAGCCAAGCGCCTGCCGCAACCAAAGCGACGATCACCAGCATTGTCACGATCTGCTGGATCGGTTGTGTGAATGTTGCGGCCTTACTGCGCTCTCGCTCAGTGCGCCTTGCCTTGGCCTTCGCCTCGGCCTTGGTCTGTTGCATCAGACTCTGCCTGCCCGTTTGTTCTGTCCAAGGCGACGATACGCCACGAAAGTGCAGGTGCCAAAGAAATTCTCTGTGTCTTCATGGAACAAGCGCGCGCACCCGGTTCGACAACCATTCAAGTTCGGGGTCCGCAATGCCCAGATCGGCCAGATGCGCCGCCGTGGACCACAGATACTCGCGGTTCGGGCCCCGTCCACCCTGCGCCCGCGCGATGATTTGGGCTTGTTCTTCCAGTTCAAGCCCGCCGCAATATTGCCAATGATCGGGGTCGATCACGTAGGCAAGTGCGGTGCAACCGCCGCCGTCGGGCCACGCCGCCTGCACTTGCGTTTCCAGATAGGCAGATGAGATCAGCTCGCGTTCGCGCAGCAGGGCCAGTGTGTCCGCTTCGGCCCCCGGCGCCACGCGGAACGCGACCCCGTCGCACTGGTGATCAGGGCTTGCATCCAGCGCCAACACCAGCCCCGGCTCCGCCTCGGACCCGCGGTGGTGGATCGACCGCATGCAAAACGCCCGCCGCCAACCCTGCACGCGGGCGACACGCGCCTCGGCCACTGGAAATTCCGGGTTCCAGATCAGCGATCCGTATCCAAACACCCACATCGTCTCGGTCAATTGACTGGCCCTCTGCTTGCGCTGTCTCTAAACATCAGGGGCGAATGAATGAAAAGGGCCGATAATGCGCGTGTTGCTGTGGATTGCTACGCTTTTGGTGGTGGCGTGGTCAGGCTATTGGTTTGTCGGCAAATCCGCCGTGGATCGCGGAGTCGAGGCATTTTTGCAAAGCGCGCCCGCGCAAGGTGTCGAGATTTCGCAAGAAGGTTACAAGGTATCGGGATTTCCCAATCGCTTTGATCTGACAGTCACACGGCCCAATGTGTTCGACCGCCGCAACGAAATCCGGTGGGAAGCGCCGTTTGTGCAGGTGTTTTCCCTTAGCTACCGACCATGGCACGTGATCGCGGCCTTTGCCCCTACGCAGACCATCCGCACCCCGGCCGAAGACATCACGCTGCAATCGGCCAAGTTGCAGGCCAGCGTGGTCGTTGCCCCCAACTCAACGCTGGCACTGGATCGCACCACATTTGTTGGCGACGCGATCCGGGCCGAGTCCAGCCTTGGCTGGGTTCTGGCCGCCGACACGCTGCGCTTTTCCACGCGGGCAGATCCCAGCCGTGCCAATGCCTATGACATCGGGTTGGAGCTTTTGGGTGTGTCACCGGACCCTGCGCTCCGCGCCCGGTTGCCCAACTTGCCCGCACAAATCACCGTGGCCCGGCTGGATGCCAATGCAACCCTGACTGCCCCGCTGGATCGGCTTGCGGCCCAGACGCGCCCCAACCTTACCGCGCTGTCGCTGCGCGACGCCGTGCTGACGTGGGGGGATCTGTCGGTCTTTGCCAAGGGCGATCTGCTGGTGAAAGACGGGCTTCCCGAAGGCCGCATCAACATTCGTGTGACCGGATGGCGCAATCTGGTGACGATGGCGACCAGCTTGGGGTTCATCAAGCCTGAAATCGCGCCAACGGCAGCGAATATGATGCAGGCGATTGCCGCAAGTTCAGGCGATCCGGATGTGCTGGAAATGCCGTTGATCTTTCGGGATGGGCAAATGCTGCTTGGGCCCTTGCCGCTGGGCCCCGCCCCTCGCCTGAATTAGGCGCAAAAGATCACCGGCAATAAGTGCTGTTGCGCTGCGCCACGTCGAAATGCAGATGGTCCTCGTGCATGCCATCCGACCCCGGCCCCAGCGTGGTTTTGAAGATGCCACAGGCGGCTTTATGGGCTTTTCGCATGGTCTTGTCGAAATTACGCAAGACTGGCACGGTCCTGCCGTTCGAAAAGGTAAAGCCGGAAATGTCGATGGCGCGACCCTTTCCATGCTCGCTGACCTTTGCCCCGGCCCGGTGATTGCGGGTGCGGCAAACGTAATGCCCGGCGACTTGCAACTGCACCACCTTGCCTTTTCCATAGGCGGGTTCCAGACCACGCTCTACCCAGGTTTTCAACGCCCGCGCGGTCTCGCAATCCACCGTTGCCGCTTGGCTCAGGCGGACACCTGCGACGCTGGTGATTTTCACCGGATCAGGCACGCCACACCCCTGCACGCGAGAGGTGATCGGCGCCAGCGCTTCGCCCTTGATCGACGGATCACCGCAAACTGCCCCCTTTTGGGATACCACACCTTGCTTGCCCGGTGTTCTGGGCGCAATCGTGGCTGCGGCCAACTGCTTTTCAGCCAGCTTGTCAGGCCGCTTGGAGGGGCGCAGCAAACCGAACAAACTCGTTTTCTCTGCCGGAACACTCTTTGCGGTCATCACACCCACCTGTGGCGCAACCCAAGATGCTGCACCCTGCGGCACCAGACCAAGCGGCCGCATCTTTGGCCGTATCGTCTGGGCCATCGGTGGAAGGGCGGCAACATGCGTGGCAATGCCCACTGTTGCAGCCTCGGCAACAGCAAACATGCCGGGGCGTGGCATTGGGCGGGGTGACTTGGTCGGCGCATCCGCCAGTGCCACACCTGCCGCAGCCAGCAGAACAGCCCCCGTCACCACAGCCCTGAACATCACGCCTTGCCTTCTCCTCCGCCCTGCGGAACCCGCCCGAAGTCCGGTTCCGAAGTATCCTGCCCCGCCTCGATAATGCCACGCCTGATTGCGCGGGTGCGGGTGAAATAAGCGTGAAGATGCTCACCATCGCCCATGCGGATGGCGCGTTGCAGCGTGAACAGCTCTTCGGTAAAGCGGCCGAGGATATCGAGCACTGCATCTTTGTTGGTCAGGAACACATCGCGCCACATCACCGGATCACTGGCCGCGATCCGGGTCAGGTCGCGAAATCCGCCCGCCGAATACTTGATCACCTCGGAGTTCGACACCCGTCGCATATGCTCGGCCACACCGACCATGGTATAGGCGATCAGGTGGGGCGTGTGGCTGGTGACGGCCAGCACCAGATCGTGGTGCGCCACATCCATTTCGTCAACATTGGCGCCCATGCCCTCGCACAAGGACCGCAGCCGCGCTACCGCTGCCCGGTCTGCGCCTTCGAGCGGAGTCAGCAGCCACCAGCGGTTCTGGAACAGCGTGGCAAAGCCAGACCTTGGCCCCGAATGTTCCGTGCCCGCGATCGGATGGCCTGGGATGAAATGCACGCCCTCCGGCATATGCGGCGCCACAGCCTCGACCACCGCGCCCTTGACCGAGCCGACATCGGTCACAGTCGCCCCCGGCTTCAGGTGCGGCCCGATTTCGGCGGAGATCGCGCCCATCACGCCAACCGGCACGCAGAGCACCACCAGATCCGCGCCCTGCACCGCCTCGGCCGCCGTGGAAAACACCCGGTCACACAAGCCGATATGTAACGCAATGTCCCGGCTTTGTGCCGTTCGCGCATGTCCGGTGATCTCGCCCGCCAGCCCATATTGGCGCATTGCATGCGCCATGGATGACGCGATCAGCCCCAGCCCGATCAGCGCGACACGCTGATACAGCACCGTCATTTAAGCCCCTTGAACTGCCCTATCGCATGCGCGATCCGCCGGCAGCCTGCCTCATCGCCCACAGTGATACGCAAACACTGTGGCAGTTTGTAGCTGGCGACGCGCCGCACGATCAACCCTTGCGACTGCAGGAAGGTATCGCAGGCTTCGGCCTCCTCCACGCTTGCAAACCGTGCCAGCACGAAATTTGCCATGCTGGTGTCGGACGGCACGCCCACCTCGGCAAGCGCCTCGGCCAGCCAGTTGCGCATCCGCGCATTCTCGACCCGGCATTTGTTGACCCAGTCCTGATCGCGCACCGCTGCTTCGGCCACTTCCAACTGGGTCGTCGACAGATTGAACGGCCCACGAATGCGGTTGAGCACATCAATCACGTGCTTTGGCCCGTAACCCCAGCCGATGCGCAAACCACCCAGACCATAGATCTTGGAAAATGTGCGGGTCATGAACACATTGTCGCGCACCGTCGCCAGCCCGGACCCACCATCATAACCCTCGACATATTCGGCATAGGCCCCGTCGATCACAAGAATGGCCTGCGCTGGCAATCCTGCTGCCAAACGCTCCATCTCGGCAGGCGAGATCATGGTGCCGGTCGGGTTGTTCGGGTTGGCGATAAACACCAGTTTGGTGCGCTTGGTGCAGGCGTTCAGAATGGCATCCACATCGGCAATCCGCTCACGCTCGGGCACTTCAACCGGAGTGGCCCCGACTGCGAGCGCTGAAATGCGATACATCAGGAACCCATGCTCGGTGAACACCACCTCGTCCTTCGGCCCGGCATAGGCCTGGCACAGAAACGTTATGATCTCGTCCGAACCAACACCGCAGATAATCCTTTCAGGGTTCAGTCCATGCACGTCGCCAATGGCCTGACGCAGTGCGGCATGATCCGTGCCAGGATAGCGGTGCAGCGTATGAACCGTCTTGCCAAACACTTCCTTTGCCCGGTCGCCGGGGCCAAAGGGATTTTCGTTCGACGACAGCTTCAACGCATTGGTCATGCCCGCCAGATGTGCCTTGCCGCTTTCGTAAAGCGCTATGTCCAGAATACCGGGCTGTGGGCGAATGGTGTCGTGCATGGTGGCCTCCAACTCACCGGGCGGTTCTAGCGGGCGGGGGGCGGTTAGACCAGTGCGATTATAGAGCGCAGGCGGCGCAAATCGCGCCACCTGTCCTTTCACCCCGAAACAAAAAGGCCGCCCCTCGGGGCGGCCTTTTCAACACCTCGCGGCGAAGATCAGTTTTTGGCGTAATATTCCACAACCAGGTTCGGTTCCATGACAACCGGGTAAGGCACATCGCCCAAAGACGGCGTTCGCACGAATGTCACCACCAGTTTGTTGTGGTCAACCTCCAGATAATCCGGCACGTCCCGCTCTGACGATTGAACGGCTTCCAGAATGATCGCAAGTTGACGCGACTTTTCGCGGACCGAGATTACGTCGCCCTCTTTCACCCGGTAAGAGGCGATGTTGACGCGCTGACCGTTCACCTGCACATGGCCGTGGTTGACAAACTGACGTGCGGCGAAAATCGTGGGCACCAGTTTGGCACGGTAAACCACCGCATCCAGACGACGCTCCAGCAGACCCACCAGCATCTCGCCGGTATCACCGCGCACACGCTCGGCTTCTCCAAAGATCTTGCGGAACTGCTTTTCGGTCAGATCCCCGTAGTAGCCCTTCAGCTTTTGCTTGGCGCGCAGCTGGGTGCCGAAATCCGACAGCTTGTTCTTGCGGCGCTGGCCGTGCTGACCCGGACCGTATTCCCGCTTGTTGACCGGCGACTTGGCGCGGCCCCAGATGTTTTCGCCCATACGGCGGTCAATTTTATACTTGGCAGACGTGCGTTTGGTCACGGCTGATCTCCTTCGTCATATATGAAGGGCGTTGTCCTTTGACCCCCACCTTCGAAAAGGCTTCGGCCCGACAGGCATCCCCTTGCGGGGTCCACCAACACCAATGAAAACCCCGGAGGTTACCCGCCGGGACAGAGCGCGCTTATACGCGTCGAAACCACAGTGTCAACAGCGTCCCTCATCTGTTCCCAAATATCCTCGGGGGGAGGCGCGCAGCGACGGGGGGCAGACAGCCCCCCAGCAACCTCAGTCAATAGCGGTCAAGCCGCGATGTCATGGCGCAGGATCGCCACCTCAGATGACGACAGGTTGCGCCGGACATAGTCGCCGTAACTTGCCGGGTTGACCGTGACATCAGGCAAGATCGCCAGCAGCGCCTCGCGCTGTGCGGGCTCTATCGTATCCATCGCAGTGTTTGACGGGTGGAAGCTCTCGGTTTCCATCCCGTTGGCCCAGACGATGTTGTGCCGATCCAGCAGAATGTGGATGTAAGTGACTTCGCGCAGCGCATGGTCCACGCAGATTGTCACGTCATTCAGCAGATCCTCGGCCTTGACCAACACCTCCTCGGTGTTGAACAGCGACCGTGCTGCGGGCCCGTTCAGCACCATCCGATGCTGCGGCGAAACCACCAGATCCAGATCGGGCCTGTCGATCCCCAAGGCCCCGGCGCGGAACCGGATGGGGCGAAGATGCGGCATCGCATAAAGCCGCGCGCCGCTCATCCGGCGGCTTCCTGTCCACAAGATTTCCTGGGCGCCATTGTCTTTGGTCAGGATACGGTCGCCCGGCCTGATATCCTGGATGAACCGCGTTCCCGTTGGGGTGGCAATGCGGGTATCGGGGGTAAAGCAGATCACACCACCGGCCACCTTGGCACCAGCGCCTGAATGGGTCCGGTCAATCGCGGTGCGCACCACCCACAGATCCTGGCCGGGCGGCGGCAGATCACCGACAAACATCAACAACCGTGCGCCGGTGTCGGGCACAGGCAAAACCGTCACCGACCAGCTTTGATGACCGTCCGTTACAATGAACCCCTGTTCGGGGGCGTCTTCATCCTCGTCTTGCGCAATGTCTGGGCCGATGTCATCTCCCGTCACCGCAACGCCGATCAGCCGACGCACCATTTTGGCCGCACGCCTGCGAATATCCGCAATTCCCTCGGCCCCTTCCAACAGAAGCATCCCGCCCTGACCGTCCACGCGAACAGGCTGGCCGGTCCAGCGCCAAGAGGCGCCGACGGCAAGAACGTCCAACGGAGCGGCAGCCAAGCCGTCGATTTCTGTTTGTGACCAGGAAATTACGAACGTGCCCTTGGAGCCCGTTCCCATGCCTGTCCCTTTTTTAGTCTGCTCGTGTTTTTATTGAGGCGATGGTAGCAAGACGTTAACCCTTTGGCTATTGTGAAAATACAACACTCCAAAGGAAGTCTGAGCCATCAGGGAACGAAAAGCCCTGTCTTCAATGCGGCTGTTCAAGCGGTACTTGTCAAAATACGAGAATTTACAGGGTGAGACCCCGTATTTGACGCGAAAAGACTTGGAGAAATGCGAGCTGCTGGCGTAGTCACAGGCGATCGCCACTTCGGTCATGCACATGTCGGTCTCGGCCAGCAACGCGCGGCCATGCTGCAACCTCAGGTCGTTCATTCAACGCACCGGCGTGACGCCCGTATAGCGGCTGAACAAGCGTTCGATCTGTCGGCGGGATAGACCCAACTGTTTGGCGCAGGCATCCAGATCAAAAGGCTCTTCGATCCGCGCCTCCAGAAACGCCACCGCCTCGATCAGCTGTCCGTGCCGCGTGCCCAACCGCACCGCCAGCGAGGTCAACTGCTGATCGCCCTGCCAACGGCGCTGCGCCAGCAAACACATGTTCTTCACTTCCTGGCTCAGGGTGATGCCAAAACGCTCGTGAATGATTTCCAGCATCAGATCTGCAGCTGCGACCCCGCCCGCGCAGGTGACAATCCGGCCGTCTATGCAAAACACCTGACGCACGGCAGTCAGGTCGGGAAATGTCTCGGCAAAGCCGGTCAGATTTTCCCAATGCAGGGTAAAACGCCGCCCCTTCAGGATGCCCGTCCGAGCCAGCGCATAGGCGCCGGTGCCCCCCCCCCACGCCGCCACAGCCCGCGCAACCAGTCGGCCAAAACAGCACCGGCCTGATGCTCAGGCTCCACGCCCGAGCAGACCCGCGCAACGCCCTCGGGCTGACTTGAACCGAAGGCACCGTCGACCATGATCGGCACCCCGTTGGAACAGGCCACCGGGCGACCCTCTGCCGACAGGGTTTGTCACCGAATCAATGCTTGACCCGTCAGTTGATTGGCGATCCGCAACGGCTCGATGGCCGAGGCAAAGGCCAACATGGTGAACTTTGGCAACACCACAAAGCTGAGCCAAACCGGGCTGGCAACAGCGGCCAAGTCCACATGGGCCACGCCTTTGGCGCTGTATCGTGTGGCGTCATCCGTCATCCGACAGCCCCCGTTACGCCCCCCAGGATAGATGCATGGGCGCCATCCAACAAAATCTTGATATGTGCAAATCGCACTCGCCTCAATCATCTGCGCTGTCGTTCGGGCCGCCGAGCCCCGTTGCAGCGCCTGCATCGCTCGGTTACGGTCTGCCACCGTAGAGTCCGAGGAGCCACGCCCATGTCAAATTCCCTACTGAGCATCGGCGAATGCATGGTGGAACTTGCCTCTACTGCGTCGGGCGATTATGCGCGCGGTTTTGCCGGCGATACCTTCAACACAGCTTGGTATGCCCGCCGCCTGTTGCCGGCCGATTGGACCGTCGCTTACGGATCGTGCATCGGCACCGATGCCGTGTCGGATGAAATGGCCACATTCATTGCCGGTGAGGGCATCGACACCACCGTTCTTCGGCGGTTGCCCGACCGGACCGTGGGTCTTTACATGATCAGCCTGCGCGATGGCGAGCGCAGCTTTTCTTACTGGCGTGGTCAATCAGCGGCAAAATGCCTTGCCGAAGACCCCGACTGGCTGGCTTCCACACTGCACGGTCGCAGCATCATCCATTTTTCGGCCATAACCCTTGCAATCCTTTCACCGGATCACCGCCATGCCCTTTGCGCTGCGCTTGGGCTTGCCCGCGCGAATGGCAGCCAAATCGCCTTTGACACCAACTTGCGCCCACGTCTTTGGAACGGGGCGGATGATATGCGCGCGGGCGTGATGTTGGGTGCGTCGGTCGCCGATATCGTGCTGCCGTCCTTTGACGAGGAAACGGCCCTTTGGGGCGATCAGACCGCCGAAGACACAATCGCCCGCTATCGCACCGCGGGCGCGACCCGTGTTGTTGTCAAAGACGGTAGTGGCCCGGTCACGCTTTGGTCGCAGGGTCACGGTATCCGCCAGCACACCGCAACACCAGTGGATCAGGTGGTTGACACGACAGCGGCGGGCGACAGCTTCGCAGGGGGCTTTCTGGCACATCTGGCGATGGGGCAAACCGATGATTTCGCCGTGGAAAAGGCTATGGCATTGGCCGCCAAAGTAATACAGGCCCGTGGTGCTTTGGTGCCCGGCATCTTTGCCTGAACTTGGCTAGCCCGGCACTCACCAACGAAGCACCTTGTGTCCGATCACCGCAGACACGGCCGATACACACAAAATTGCCGTTCCATACCATGTGACGTAGAACAGTGGATTGTCTTCGGTGCAATGCAGCGCATAGATCGCCGTCGCAAAGCCGCCGCCTGCCAGTCCTGCGGCCGCTCCGGCCCACACAGGGCGCACAGCGGCACCATGCCGCAAAGCCACCAGCACCGCCACTGTAGGCAAAATTGCAAGCAGGGGTATCGACGTCAGACACTCCACCAACGTCTTGCCGATGATCTCGGCTTGCCGCGCCGACGCCGGTGCCTGCCCGAAGGCCCATAGCCACAGACCAAGGGCGATCAGGCCGACAACGCTGATCGGCCACAGCCGCACCACCGCCCCTGGTCGCGCAAACAGCACCGCCGCCCAAAGCGCCGCCGACCCAAGCGAGATACCCAAAACCAGCCGCATCATTGACACCGGGTCTTGCATCATCCGGTCCAGATCAGCGCGCAGTCCAAGCACTGACCACAAGGCCACAAACACAAATGCCAGTGCGGGCATCAGCCAAATCAGATGCCTTTGCGGCGCAGGCGCGACCACGGCATCGTTGGCAAGAGCCTGAATAAGATCATCGGTTTTCATTCCACATGCCTTTTGCGCAACTCAGCAAGCTGCTTAAACGCCCGGTGCAGCGCGACGCGCACCGCCCCATCGGTCATATCCAGTTTTGCTCCGACCTCTGCCATGCTGTCACCCTCCAACCCGACCTGCCGCACCAGATGCGCGGCGCGCGGATCCAGCATACCGATCATCTTGTCGACATCTGCCGCCTGTGTCGGGTCTGGTCCGGCTTCGGCTGGCAGAACATCGATGAAATCATCGATCGGAACATCGATCCTGCGTCCACGCGCGCGAAAGGCGTCAATCACTTTGTAGCGCGTGATCGCATACAGCCATGGCCGCACCGGAGTGCCCACTTGCCATGTGTGCCGTTTCAAATGCAGGGCCAACAAAACCTCTTGCAACACATCCTCACATCCCGCTTCGCCCAAAGCGGCCCCACGCGACCGCACGATGCCACGCAGAACCGGCGTTATGGCCCGCAGAAACCGGGCATAGGCACGACTGTCGCCGCCAAGCGCAGCCGTGAGCAACACGCCCCAATCGTCGGTTTTTTGCGTCATCTCTCGGCTCCAATACGGCAAGGCGCAGCATTTCGTTACACATGCCAGTCTGCAAGATTTTTGTCTGCCGCCTACACCAAACCGTGATTGGCGTAACAACCCAGGACGATGGTTCGTATCGACAGGAGAACGCAACAAAGGCCCGAGGTCATGGACATCATTTTTGCATATCTCGCTGGCCTGCTCACGTTGATAAACCCTTGTGTCCTGCCGGTCTTGCCGATCGTGCTGGCATCTTCTCTGAATGAAGACCGGCGTGCCCCCCTTATGCTTTCAGCGGGGCTAAGCGTTGCCTTCGTCGGTCTGGGCCTTGGCCTAAGCGCTCTGGGCCCGGTATTTGGAATTGATCCGGAAAGCGTGGCGCGCATCGCGGCACTGGTCATGGTGGGCTTCGGGCTTGTCTTGCTGACCCCCGCACTCGGCACCCGATTTGCCACTGCGACCGCCGGGTTTGCAAATGGGGCTGACCGGCAGATCGACACTCAGGCACAGCGCGGTCTTGCGGGCCAATTTGTTTCGGGCGCTTTGCTTGGCGCGGTTTGGAGCCCCTGTATCGGCCCCACACTCGGTGCGGCCATCGCGCTTGCGTCCACTGGTGAAAGCTTGATGCGGGCCGCACTGGTCATGACATCCTTCGCCGCAGGGGTTTCGACCCTGATCCTTGCGCTGGCCTATGGAGCGCAATCGGCCATTCGCAAGCGCCAGCATCGGCTGCGCGCCATTGCAGAAAAGGCAAAGCCTATCATGGGGGCAGTCTTTGTTCTGGTCGGAACCGCCCTATGGTTCCGGCTTCACCATATCGCGGAAGCCTGGTTGCTGTCTGTACTGCCACCTTGGCTGATCGATCTGTCTGTTTCTCTTTGATCCCTGGAAGGATATCTTCATGCACCGTCGTAATTTCATCGCCCTCAGCACAGCTTTGGCACTTGTTCCCTTCGCCCCAAGTGCTGCCACCACGCTATCCACACCCCGAGACGCCGAAGCGGCCATGAAGGCGGGCAAAGTTGTTTTGCTGGATTTCTGGGCAAGCTGGTGCTCAACCTGCGCTGCACAGGAACGCGTGCTGACCAGCCTGCGCGGTGAGACCCCCGCCTATGACCGCAACATCGCGTTTTTTGTCATTGATTGGGATCAGCATGCGAAAAGCGATCTGTCACGTCGTCTTAACATCCCACGACGCTCTACCCTTGTCGCGCTGAAAGGTCAGACAGAGATTGCGCGCATCGTTGCCGGCACATCGAAAGCAGATATCAAATCCCTGCTGGATAGAGCGCTTTCGGCGGCCACAAGCTGAAGCTCGTCAACCAGATCAACGCGTGGTTTGTCCGTGTTGCGCTTTTGGTGATCTTCAAGGCAAAATCCGGCGAAACAATATGAAGTCCATTGTCAGCACGAAATCCATCGTCAGCACTAGCTCCCCCCAAGTCCGGGCCACATTGACACACCGCCATCAGGGGCGTGTCAGGTGACGTGGATCGTGCGCCTGCTGATCAGGGCCGCCGCCTGTGCGGGAAGCGTCTTGTTGCGCGGTGGCGCCCTTTTGTCTCAGGCCGCTCCGCCTTGGCATGGATTGCACGGCGTGTGGACCTTCCCGCCGACCGCGCATTGATGGGATCGACACTGAAAATAGCCGTGTCGCTTCTTGCCGTAATCCTGCCTGAGACACCTCGGAAAAGAGTAGTCCGACTCAAAAATCGGACGAATTACGAGCCGACCCCTCTCTTGGCTGAGCAATCTACCTTCAGGAAAGACAGCTGGCTGTTCCTTTTACTGGACTGACCCACACCGCAAATCACCGTGCTGGGCCCGGCTTTGGTGATCGCGCTCGCCACGCGCTGCACCCTGCCTTGATACAGTGTATCCGTATCAAGGCAGGTTTGCCGGATGGGCTCAACGCCCGAAAAGCGCGGCGTGACGGATCGGGCGCTTTGCACTATCCGGATGGCCCTCCAGCCCTTAGCCGCGTTTGCCGCGCAGGTTTTGAAGCAGATCCCACCCGGCCAGAAGAACTGTCACCCCGACCACGCAGATCAGATCCAACCGGGGCACATGCCAAAGCAAGATCCCCAGAAACCCAAGCATCACCCCAAAGGCCACAAGCGCCATCAGATTGTTCATTGGCTTGCGCCTCCTTCGTGCGTTTCCACATGCGCCATCAGCCAGCGCGCCGTGCGAAGCAATCGCGCATCATCGCCGCGCCGCCCCACCAGTTGCAACCCCATCGGCAAACCACTGTCCGACCAGAACAAAGGCAGGGTCACTGCCGGAACCCCGGCCAAAGTCCACAGCCCATTGAAAATGGCCGACCCGGTCGATCCAAGCCCTTCGGGTGCCGGGCCGGGTGCTGCGGGGCACAAAATGACATCGCAGCGTTCAAACAACGGGTGCAGACCGGCGTTCAACAGCGCACGCCAGTCGAGTGCGGCCAGATAATCGCGCGCCAGCACCGCCTTGCCCTCATCCATAGCCGCGCGCAGCACCTCCGACATCAGTTCTGGCCCGCGCCGTTCGATCCCGTAATAACACTTTGCCATCTCGGCAAAATTGATCCGCTGCCGGATCGTCGCCACTTCGCCCAGACCCGGCAGATCAGCCTCGAAACACTGCTCCCCCAAAAGTGCCGCGATTTCCTCTACCGCCGAGCGCATTTGCGGATCGGCCTCTTCCCATCCCGGGGGACGCACAAAAGCAAACATCGGCGTTACCGGCACTTTTGACACAGTGGTATCAAGCAAACGCGGCATTGGAACCGCTTCGGTCGCGCTGTCTGCCGGATCGTGCCCGGTCAGCACCTCTATCAGCAGCGCCGCATCCTCCACAGTGCGGGCGAATACACCGACCGTATCCAGAAACGGCGATTGTGTCAGAATGCCGGTGCGTGGGATCATCCCGAAGCTGGGCTTGACTCCCACAACCCCACAAAATGCCGCTGGCCGGATCACCGATCCGCCGGTTTGGGTGCCAATCGCCAAAGGCACCATACCCGCGGCAACCGCAGCGGCCGATCCTTGTGACGAACCGCCCGGCGTGTGGGTGGCATTGTGCGGATTGCGGGTTTTGCCGGGGTGCATAAACGCGCCTTCGGTCGTCACGGTCTTGCCAAGGATGATCGCCCCTGAGGCGCGCAGGCGCGACACGATCCACGCATCCTCCTCCGGCACCCGGCCGGCATCCACTGCCAAACCGTTGGCGGTGGGAATCCCCTTGGTGTCGATGATGTCCTTCAGTGCAACCGGCACGCCATGCAGCGGGCCCGTCGGCCGCCCCGCTTGCCGCCACGCATCAAGGTTGCGCGCCTGTTCCAGTGCATGGTCGCCGTCCAGCCAGGCCCAAGCCTGAACCTGTGGCTCCACTTCTGCGATGCGGGCAAGACAGGCCTCGACAACCTCGACCGCGCGCAACGCGCCCGACGCCAGACGATCGCGCAAAACAATTGCGCTGAAAGCCGTCACATCCATGCGCTTATCGTCCCGGGCCATAGAATGCCTCCGGCAGGCTGAACACGATCGCAGGGAAGGTGTAAAGCAGCACCATGCAGATCACCACCATCCCGCAATAGGGAAGAACGCCCGAAAAGATCTCGGTCAGCTTGATCTGCGGCGGCGCGATCCCTTTAAGATAATACGCGCTCATCGCCATGGGTGGGGTCAGGAAAGACGTTTGCAGGTTCAAGGCGACCAGCACCCCGAAGAAAAGCGGATCGATTCCGAACAACGGCAGCAACGGCAGGAAGATGGGAACAAAGATGATGATGATTTCCGACCATTCCAAAGGCCATCCCAGCAGAAAGATGATGACCTGCGCCAGAATCAGGAACTGGATCGGCGTCAGATCCAGCCCCATGACAAAATCCGCAATCACATGTTCCCCGCCCAGATAGCTGAACACGGCCGAGAAGGTGTAGGAGCCAACAAACAACCAACACACCATCGCCGTGGTGCGGACGGTCAGGTAGACGCTTTCGCGCAGCCGCTGGAACGTCATCGCGCGATAGCCCACCGCCAACACCATGCCGCCCAATGCGCCGATGGAAGCTGCCTCGGTCGGGGTTGCCAGACCGAACAGGATCGAGCCCAGCACCGCAAAGATCAGGAACGCCAACGGGAAGAAACTGGTCAACAGCATCATCAGAAGTTTGGCCATCGGCACTTCGGGCATTTCTTCCCGCGTGGGTTTTGGCGCCAGCTTTGGATTCAGGATCGACCGGCCAACGATATAAACCAGATACAGGCCGACCAGTGTGAAACCCGGCAACAGCGCGGCTGCATAAAGACGCACGATCGACACGCCGGAAGATGCTGCATACACGATCAGCATGATTGACGGCGGTATCAGGATGCCCAGAGTGCCGCCTGCACAGATGATGCCAGTGGCGAAGGAATGGTCATACCGCGCTTTGAGCATCTGCGGCAGCGCCAGCAGACCCATCAGAGTTACAACAGCCCCCACAATCCCGGTCGCGGTGGCAAACAGGGCACAAGTGAGAAGAGCCGCCACCCCCATCGAACCGGGAAGGTTGCGTGTGGCAATCGCCAGCGTTCCGAACAGCTTGTCGACGATATTGGCGCGTTCCACAATGTAGCCCATGAACAGGAACAGCGGAATCGCGGTCAGAACCTCATTCGAGATCACGGTGTAGGTCTGGTTCACGAACAAATCGAATATTCGGTTGTTGTAGAACCCTTCGACCCACAATCGCGTGCTGTCCCAGGAACTCGCATCCTCGCCCAGACGGTTGAACGCGCGCCACATCCGGCTTGGGTCGAAATAGGCATAATAGCCAAAGGCGATGCCAAGGGCCATGAGCGTAAAGGCAATCGGGAAGCCCAGAAAGACAAAGGCAATGAAGATGCCCAGCATCATAAGGGCGATTTGCGGGTCGGTCACGGTTGTGAACTCCGGAATGAGGCGGCTGTTGTGCCGATTACCTTTGAGCTTTCGCGGCGGCTTCGGCAGCGGCCTCGGCGGCCTGCTTGATCAACAATTGTTCAGTTTCCTCGACATCCTCATCCGCTTGCAGCCACACCCCGGTGCGCATGCAGAGGATGCAGCGAAACACCTGCGCCAGACCCTGTATCAGCAGCAGGATGCCGGCGGCCACAATCACCGCCTTGAACTGATAGATGGGAATGCCGGCCGGACTGTTGACCGACACCTCGGCATACCCCCACGACCGGCTCGCATACTTCCAGCCCGTAAACACCAACGCCAGGATGCCGGGAAAAAAGAACAGGACATACAGCACCAGATCCACCAGCGCCTGCGTTTGCGGTCGCCACGTTCTATAGATGAAATCGCCCCGCACGTGCCCGCCGCGCGACAGGGTATAGGCCCCGCCCATCATGAATATGGTGCCATACATGATGAAACTCAGATCCAGCGCCCATGGCGTCGGTCGGTTGAAGGCGTAGCGCACCAGCACCTCGTAAGCCATGCCAAAGGTCATGAGGATGATCAGCCAGCCAAAGGTTTTGCCAAACCAAGCCGACAATTGATCGGCAAAGCGAATATACCCAAGCATGTGGGGGACTCCGTTCATGCGGTCTCGCGGGCAGATCGGCCCGCAGCAAGGATCACGGCACAGGAAACGGGGGCGCGATGCATCGCGCCCCCTGATCAGATTACAGCTTCAGCTTGCCGGGGAAGTAATGCTCGTAAGCAAGTCCCAGATCCGGCGCGTTCATCAGCTCGTAATAGGCAACCTTTTCAACCCACTCACGCTGGCTGTCCATCACCTTCTTGTTGAACGGATCGGCCTCCAGATCGGTGATCAGCTTGTCCCACGACTCCAGCTGCGCCGACAGGATTTCCTTGGAGGTGCGGTGAACGGTGACACCGGCATCGGCTTGCAGTTCTGACAGATCCTTGGAATATTCGCGCATCGCAAGGGCAAGGTTCGACGTGGCCGACGCCTCGACACCGTATTTGATGATCGCTTGCAGATCAGGGTCCAGATCTTCAAGGAAATCCTTGTTGAAGGTGAACTCGAACGCTTCGGACGCCTGGTGATAAGATGACAGGTAGTAGTTCTTTGCAACATCCTGCGCGCCGAAACGGCGGTCGGACGATGGGTTGTTGAACTCAAACGCGTCGATCACACCCCGCTCCATCGCCGGCACGATCTCGCCGCCCGGAAGCTGAGCGACCGACATGCCCATCGCTTGCAGCAGGTCTGCGGCCAGACCCACGGTGCGGTATTTGAAGCCCTGGATGTCGGCGACGGTGTTCACTTCGCCCTTGAACCAGCCAAAGGGTTGTGCGGGCATCGGCATGCCCATGTAACCCACGACGTTCAGGCCAAGCACGTCCTGCGTCAGCTCGCGGTAGAACTCGGCACCACCACCTTGGTAGAACCAGCCCAGCATGGTAGAGGCCGAGCCGCCAAACACCGGCCCTGTGCCGAAGAAAGACGCAGCCTTGTGCTTGCCATACCAGTAGACCGGAACGGTATGGGTCGCGTCGATCACGCCGTCGTGCACAGCATCCATCACCTGGAAGGCGCCAACAATCGCGCCTGCGGGCAGCAGGTCGATCTTCAGCCGACCACCCGACATTTCTTCAACGCGGGTCACATATTCGCGGGCAAAATCCATCCAGATGTCAGATGCCGGCCACGAAGTCTGCATCTTCATGACGATGGGCGCTTGCGCCAGAACGGCAGGGGCGGCCAGCACAGAGGCGGCAGCGGCGGCAGAGCCCCCGACTGCGCCCTTGCGCAGGAACGAACGACGGGAAAGCCCGGTGTCGCGGGTATCGGTCATGTGGTGTCCTCCCAGACGATTATGGCCGCTGTTGGCAGCCGTTTTATCGAAGCCGAGTTTAACGCGGCAGGATCGAAAAGCAAGCACTGGTCAATTCTTTTTACCACCCCTACCCAATGATCGGTACAGGCCGCATCAAGCCACCCGATCACCCGGCTCCCCTCCGGCAAAAAACAGATCCAGATTGTCCAATGCGCGAAAACCCATGGCGTCACGCGTCTCTTCTGTCGCCGAGCCGATATGCGGCAGTAAAAACACATTCGGCAACCCCGCGATGACCGGATTCCCCCCCGGTTCGGTTCGGAACACATCAAGACCCGCAGCGAACAGCCGCCTTGATGTCAGGGCATCAATCAGCGCCGGTTCGTCCACCAGCCCGCCCCGCGCAGTGTTGACCAGAATGGCCCGCTCCGGCAGCAGGGCCAGCGTCCGCGCGTTGATGATCCCGGTGTTCTGCGGCGTGGACGGGCAATGCAAGGACAAAACATCCGACACGGCAAGCAGGCTTTCCAGCGATTCGTGGAAGACCGCACCCTTTTCCAGATGATCGGGCAGACGGCGACGGTTGTGATAGTGCACCTGCATGCCGAACCCGCGCGCGCGTTCGGCCGTGACCTGCCCAACGCGCCCCATCCCCAAAATGCCAAAGCGCTTGCCTGTCACCTGCCGCCCGACCATGAATGCGGGCGACCAGAAATCCCACTTACCGGCCCGGATCATCGCATCGCCCTCGGCTCCGCGCCGCGCGGCGCCCAGCATGCACAACATGGCAACTTCCGCGGTGGCATCCGACAGCACATCAGGCGTGTTCGTCACGACAATCCCCGCAGCCTTTGCCGCCGCCAGATCCACATGGTCGGTTCCTACGGAATGGTTGGCGATGATTTTCAGCCTTTGCCCCAGATCGGCAATAACATCCGCGCTGAACCGCTCCGAATGGCAGGGCAGCACCGCATCAACCTCGCGACAGGTTGCGATCAGTTCGGCGCGTGAAAACAGCCGATCCTCGGGGTTGAGGATCACCTGATAATCTCGCGCCGCCCGCAACTCGACCACATCACGCAGCTTGCGCGCGATGAACAGTTTCGGTTTTGTCATCTTTGCCTCCCGGCTCAAGCGTGGACCCTAACCCGTCAGGCAGAAGGTTCAAGAAAATGGATCAACCGGATAGCCCACTCCGGTCAGATACAGCCCTTGCGGTGGGCAGACCGGCCCACAGGCAGCACGGCTGTGCGCCTCCAGTGCGGTTTTCACATCCTCTGGTCGCCAGGCATCGGCGCCGACCCGCTCCAGCGTGCCGACGATCGAGCGGACCTGATTGTGCAGGAAACTGCGGGCGCGCAGGCTAAAGCGGTATTCCACCCCGCCAGCATAGGAATGCTCGGAAATGGAGATCTCATCCAGCGTCTTCATTGGCGAATTGGCCTGACAGATGGAGGATCGGAAGGTGGTGAAATCGTGCCGGCCGATCAGATGCGCCGCACCGGCCTGCATCGCGCAGACATCCAGCGGGTTGAGCACGTGCCACACCCGTCCCCGGTCATGCGTGACCGGCGCCCGTCGCGCCACCAGCCGAAACAGATAGCGCCGTTCAATAGCGGAAAAGCGCGCGTGGAAATCATCTGCGACCCGCGCCGCCGCGATGATTGCCACCGGCGCGGGCTTCAGATGCCAATTCAGCGCCTCGGACAGGCGAAAGGGTGCCCAGTCACGACTCAAATCGACCGTGGCCACCTGCCCCGTGCCATGCACACCGGCATCAGTGCGCCCCGCTGCGGCAATGGTGTGAGGCCCCTGCTCCAGCCGCCCAAGCGCCGCCTCCACCGCGGCCTGCACCGAAGGCTGCCCAACAGCTTGCCGCTGCCAGCCTTGGAACGGGCCACCGTCATAGTCGATTTTCAGGGCAAATCGCGGCATATGCGTTGCATAGCGGATTTGGCCTGCGCTGCAAGCCTGCCGCACGGGCGTATTTCACAACGGTGCAAGCCACAGCGCGCAGCTTTTTTTGTCCGGGGTTTCCCTCTACCCAGCGGGGGTGTGCATGCTTATGTTGGCGCGAGCAAAAGGAATTCCTCAATTGGTTCTGTCCTCCCTGACCGATGGCATCAGCCGCAGCCTAGACGGGCTGGCGGGGTCGGTGACCGATCTGTTCGATCCGACCTTGCGGCTGGGGGTTACCGGCCTGTCGGGGGCTGGCAAGACTGTATTCATCACCGCGCTGGTGGCCAACCTGCTGGACCGGGGCCGAATGCCGCAGTTGGTGGCGCAGGCGCAGGGCCGGATCGAGACGGTGCTTCTGCAACCCCAGCCCGACCTCACGCTGCCGCGCTTTGATTACGAAAGCCACCTGACAGCGCTGATGGGCGCCGATCCGCGTTGGCCGCAGTCAACACGCGCAGTGTCGGAACTGCGGCTGTCGTTCCGGCTGCGGCCTTCCGGCTTTCTTGGGCTGACCGGCAACACCCGCCTGCACCTCGACATTGTGGATTATCCCGGCGAATGGCTGCTGGACCTTTCGCTGCTGGACAAAGACTATGCACGCTGGGCGCAGGAAACGTTGGATCGGATCGCCAAGCGACCCGAGGCTGGGGATTTCATGGCACAAGCCCGCGCCGAGGATGGGTCGCTGGCCCTGGACGAGCCGCGTGCCCAAGGGCTTGCCGCCGCCTTCACCGCCTATCTGCACGAAGCGCGTGGCAAGGGTTGGTCTGACCTGACGCCAGGCCGCTTTCTGCTGCCGGGGGAGCTGGCCGGGTCGCCAGTGCTGACCTTCGCGCCGCTGCCGCTGCCCGCCAGCACCCCGCGCGGCAGCCTCTGGCGCGAAATGGAGCGGCGGTATGAGGCCTACAAGACCAAAGTTGTGAAGCCGTTCTTCCGCGACCATTTCTCGCGCATCGACCGGCAGGTGGTGCTGATGGATGTGCTGGGCGCCATCCATGCCGGGCCGCGCGCGGTCGAAGACCTGCGCCGCACCATGGCCGAAATCCTCACCGCTTTTCGCCCCGGCGCCAATGGCTGGCTCAGCCGGATCCTGGGCGGCAAGCGGGTAGAGAAGATCCTGTTCGCCGCGACCAAGGCTGATCACCTGCATCACCACCAGCATGCCGCGTTGACCGCCATCACCGAGGCGCTGCTGTCAGATGCGCGGCGCCGCGCCGATTTTTCCGGCGCGCGCACAATGGCACTGTCGCTCGCCAGCCTGCGTGCCACGGTCGAGGACAGCGTGCAGCGCGATGGCGCGGCGCTGGATCTGGTGCGAGGGCGCTTGCTTGCCACCGGCAAGCAGGCGGCGATGTATGCGGGCGATCTGCCCACTGATCCCGCCCGCATCCTTGCCCCCGCCCGAGAAGGGGCGGAGCGTTGGCTGGATGCCGATTTCTCGCTGATGGGCTTTGCGCCGGCCCGGATGACCCTGAAGCCTGGCGAGGGCCCGCCGCATATCCGGCTGGACCGGGCCGCCGAATTCCTGATCGGAGACCGGCTGTGACCGACCTGCCCCCGCCCCGCAAACCGCTTGTTCTGGACCTGGAGGATGAGGTCGACCCCTCGACCGCCGCGCCGGTTCCGGATGATCTGCCACAGGGTCAAGCAATGCAGCTTGCCGCCCGCATCCGCGCACCGCGATCGAAACTGGCGCGATTCGCGCTCTGGGCCTTCGGTGCGTTCCTCACCTTTGCGCTGTCGGTCGCGGGTTATGATTTTGTCACCGGCCTGTTTGCCCGCAACGCCCTGCTGGGCTGGGTTGCAGGCGTGCTGCTGGTGCTGGCCCTGCTGGCCGCTGTGTTGCTGGCGGGCCGCGAATGGTCGGCCTATATGCGGCTGATCCGGCTTGACCATCTGCGTCAGGCGGCCATCACCGCCCGCCAGACCGCTGACCTCAAATCCGCGCGCCGCACCGTGGCTTCCCTCGTCAGCCTTTATGCCGCCCGCCCCGACACGGCCTGGGGCCGTGCCCGCCTGGCCGAGCGCGAGGCAGAGGTGCTTGATGCCGATGCCCTCCTGTCACTGGCCGAGGCCGAACTGCTGCCGCCGCTCGACGCGCGCGCGCGGGCAGAGGTCGAAGCCGCGGCGCGGCAGGTCGCAATGGTTACCGCGCTGGTGCCGCTTGCACTGGCCGATGTGGCGACAGCTTTGGTCGCCAACCTGCGCATGATCCGCCGGATTGCCGAGATATACGGTGGCCGTTCCGGTGCTTTGGGGTCCTGGGGTCTCTTGCGCCGCGTCTTTGCCTCGCTCTTGGCCGCTGGCGCACTCGCGCTCACCGATGATCTGATCGGTTCGGTCGCGGGTGGTGGGGTGCTGTCCAAAGTCTCGCGCCGCTTTGGCGAAGGTGTGGTCAATGGCGCACTGACAGCGCGCGTTGGCCTTGCGGCAATCGATTTGTGCCGCCCGTTGCCCTTTGTCGCCCTTGACCGGCCTTCGACCTCCGGCACCGTCAGCAGGGCGCTCGCCGGTTTGGTCCCGCGCAAGTCCTGATCGCGCGCAACGCCGTTTTCATGGTGAACGCCCACGGCGCGAATATTTGAAAAGGGAGTATTTTTGCTGGACTTGCCCTTTTTCCAAATCCTCAGCGCCCCATAGCACTCCGTCCTATCGCTCTGACCTTGCCCGAAGCCGACACTCGATCCGCCGCAGGATCAGGCTCAATCCAATGGTCATCGTCAGATAGATGAGGGCGGCCACGTTATATGTCTCGAAATAGCGGAAATTGCCGGCCGCAGTCACCTTGGCCAGTTGCGCCACATCGGTGACTCCCAAAACGGACACCAATGAACTGTCCTTGACCATGGCCACGAAGTCATTGCCCAGGGGCGGCAAGATCATGCGGAATGCTTGAGGAAAGACAATGTGACGGAAGCGCTGCCAGCCGGAGAGACCCAAGGCCTGTGCCGCCTCGATCTGACCCGGCGGAACCGATTGCAAGCCAGCGCGGAATATCTCGGCAAGAAAGGCAGAATAGGCAAGCGTAAGGGCGATCACCGCGCGGGCGATGAGTGGGAAATCCCGTGTGCGCCACGGGGCAAGGCCCAAGGGTTCGATCACCGCATTGACCCCAGCCACGAGAAGCGGCGCCAGCACGAAAGCGACATAGAGCAGCAGCACGATGATCGGCACGCCGCGCATCACCTCGATATAAAGCCGCGCAGCTTGGCGCAGGACGATGCGGCGCGACATTCCCATGACCGCCAGTGCCAAACCAATCACGCAAGCCCCGAGATAGGCCACCACAGCCACCATGACAGTCACCGTGATACCCTTGGCCAGGGTGGACAGTACCGCACCGTAGATCGGGTTGGACAGCATCTGCCATAACAGCACGGCGCCGGTGAACCCTAGGATCACCAGCCACCAGGGAAAGTCCTTGTCGGGGCGTGCGTTGGGGATCATTGCGCTTGTCTGCCGGCAGCCGGCACGGAACCTTGCTCTTACTGGCCCATCTTGTAATCGAGGAACCACTTGGTGTTCAGCGCGTCCAGTGTTCCATCGGCCCGCAATGCGGCAATCCCTGCGTTGACAGGGTCGACAAGATCCGACCCGTTGGGGAAGATGAAGCCAAAATCCTCGGTTCCCAGCTTGTCGCCCACGATCTTCAGCCCACCGTTCGACGCCTCGACATAGCCCGCGCCCGCTGTGCCATCGGTCAGAACCAGATCGACATCGCCCGCCCGAAGCGCCTCCACCGTCGCGCCGAAGGTCTCGAACAATTTGATGCGCGGGTTGGCCTCATTGCCATCCAGCACCTCATAAACGCCCACGTAGAACGGGGTGGTGCCCGGCTGGGCTGCCATCAGCAGGTCGGTGTCAGCCGCAAATCCGGCGGCATCCGCGAAACGCGCCTCGTCACCGCGCACCAGCATCACCATCTGGCTGGTCATGTAGCTGTCAGAGAAATCCACCATCTCCTTGCGGTCTTCGCGGATGGTGATTCCCGTCATGCCCAGATCGAACTGCCCTTCAGACACTGCCGGAATCATCGCGTCCCAGCTGATCGTCTCATATTTCACGATGAAGTTCAGCCGCTTGGCCAGTTCGCTCATGGCGTCATATTCCCAACCAACGGCCGCACCCGAGGCATCCATGAACTGCAACGGAGGATAGGCGTTCTCGGTCACCACGACCACCTCGCGCCCGCCCAGATCAGGGAGCCCCTGCGCAAAGGCGGCAATCGGGCTCAAGGCAAGAACGGCAACAGCAAGGGTCAGCTTCATGGGTAACGCTCCCGATTGGAATGATAGCGGATCTATACCGCCGGCACGATCCTCGGCAAGGGGCCACCCCGCAATTATCCATTATGCAGCAGGCCAATCACCGCCTGCCCGCACAAGGGGCGCTGCACCCTGCCAGATGCGGGCAGACCCGTCCCGCCGACCGTGGCAACGCCACCGAGCGGGGGCTCGATGCCCCCCGAGGTGGCCACTGGCGCTCAGGTCGCCGTTGGCACGCCGCCGCACGCCGCACAGCCCTCGCGCCGCTTGACACCGATCATCCTGGTTTGCGCATAAAGCGCGTCGTGCATCATCAGACGCCCGCGCAGCCCCTCGCCCGCATCGGTCAGGAACTTCACCGCCTCCATTGCCATCATCGCGCCGATAATGCCCGGCAAGGGCGCTGCCACGCCGGCCTCTGCGCAGGTCGGCACCATCCCCGGCGCCGGGCGTTGCGGAAAGATGCATTCAAAGCATGGCCCGCCATGCGCCGGATCATACAGGCTGACTTGCCCTTCCCATTGCGTTATCGCTGCCGAAATCAACGGCTTGCCCGCCGCAACGCAAATCCGGTTCACCAGATAACGGGTGTCGAAATTATCGGTGCCATCCAGCACCAGATCATAGTCGGCCACCAGTTCCGCCGCGAACTCCAACTCCAGCCGCCGGTGATAGGGGCGCACCTCGATGAACGGATTCAGCGCCTTCATCGCGATCTCGGCCGAAAATACCTTTGGCATCCCGATGCGGGCATCCGTGTGAATGATCTGACGTTGCAGGTTGGACCCTTCGACCCCATCGCCGTCGATCACGCCAATCACCCCAACACCGCTTGCCGCCAGATACATCAGCGCGGAAGAGCCAAGGCCGCCCGCTCCCACCACCAGCACTCGGGCAGCTTTCAGGCTCTTTTGTCCCTGACCACCTATTTCGCGCAGCATCATGTGGCGTGCATAGCGATCCAGTTCCACCGCTGAAAATCCGCCCGCCTGCGTTTTCGCCACGGTCACTGGTACCGGCGCGACTTGTCCGCGCACCCGCCCCAGAACCGCGCGGTACACCATCACCAGCGCCGCCAGCACCCCCAGCACGAACCATCCGCGAAACTCGCCGCCGACAAAAGCCCCCAGTTGCGGCGGCATGTTTGGCGCGTGCGCCAGCAGCAGCACAACAAGCCAACCGCACGCGATCAACCAGACCCAGCGTCCGGGCAGACGAAGCCAGCGCCCACCCGCAAACACAGCGACAAAGCCCAATATGCCGATCATGATCGTCCGGTCGACCCAAAGCCGCCCGCGCCGCGCGCAGTGTCACCCAGCGCATCGACCACCGCAAACACCGCCTGCACAACCGGAGCCACGATCATCTGCGCCACCCGGTCGCCGTGCTGGACGGTATAGGGCGTGTCGCCAAGGTTGATCAAGGCCACCCCCAACGGCCCCCGATAATCGCTGTCGATCGTGCCAGGCGTATTGGGCAGCGAGATCCCCGATTTCGTGGCAAGTCCCGAGCGGGGCCGGATCTGCATCTCGAACCCCGGCGGAATTTCCACCCTGATCCCGGTCGGGCAGATTGCCCGCTGCATGGGTGAAAGGGTCAATCCGGCTCCCCGCATATGTGGCGGCAAATTGGCACGGATATCGGCCCCTGCCGCACCTGCCGTCTCATACCCCGGCAAAGGCAAAGCGCGATCCGCCCAATCCTCGAATACGATTTTTATCACCGGGCTCATCGCAACGCCTCCGCAATCCTGTCGGCCAAACGCCGCGCCACCCGGTCTTTTGCCATGCGCGGCCAAATCTCGGCTCCGCCGTCTGAAATCACCGTCACCGCATTTTCTGTCCCGCCCATGATGCCGGTTTGGGGCGAGACATCATTGGCCACGATCCAGTCACAGCCTTTGCGCAGGCGCTTGGCTGTGGCATGGTCCACCACCCGCTCGGTCTCGGCAGCAAAACCCACAACCAGACGCGGGCGCGCCGGACCTTTCGAAACAGTCGCCAGAATATCCGGGTTTTCGGCAAACTGCAGCACCGGGCCTTGGCCCGCGCCATCCTTTTTCATCTTCTGCGCGCCGACGTTGGCCACCCGCCAATCAGCCACGGCCGCAGCCATCACCGCGGCATCGGCGGGCAAGGCCGCTTGGACCGCCGCCAGCATTTCGACCGCGGTTTCCACTTGCACCACCCTTACTCCCACCGGCGGGGGCACCGCCGCAGGCCCCGTGACAAAGGTCACGCGCGCCCCCAGATCGCGCAGCGCCGCCGCAATCGCCGTGCCCTGCGCCCCAGAGGACCGATTGGCAATGTAGCGCACCGGATCTATCCGCTCGTGCGTCGGACCGGACGTGACCAGCACATGTCGACCCGCCAGCGGCCCTTCGCCAAGCGCCGCGTTGATTGCAGCCAAGATTTCCAGCGGCTCCGCCATCCGCCCCGGGCCATGTTCGCCGCAGGCCATCTCTCCCACGTTCGGGCCGACCGCCAGCACCCCATCGCCACGCAATGCGGCCACATTCCGCCGCGTCGCCGGATGCTCCCACATCCGCACATTCATCGCCGGGGCCACAAGCACCCGTTTGTCGGTCGCCAACAGCAGGGTCGAGGCAAGATCGTCAGCCCTCCCGCTCGCCATCTTGGCTATCAGATCCGCCGTTGCCGGGGCGACCACCACCAGATCCGCCGCGCGGGAAAGCTGGATATGCCCCATCTCTGCCTCATCGGTCAGATCAAACAAGTCCTGATACACCCTGTGCCCGGCGAGGGCTGACACAGACAATGGGGTTACAAATTCTGCGCCCGCCCGCGTCAGCACCGGCACAACGGACGCACCGGCCCTTTGCAAAAGCCGGATCAATTCCAACGTCTTATAGGCCGCAATTCCACCGCCTATGATAAGTAAAACCCGTTTCCCGGCCAGCATGATCTGTCCCCTCTTTTCGCCAGAAGGTTAGGGCGCAAGCGCTGGCAAAGGCAACACCCCGTCAACGAAACGCCGCACAGGGATCGTCACGTTCGACAGGTGCCGTCACCAGCCACACATCAAACGGCGGATCGTCCGGTGCCATGCCCTCCATCTGCCCGACCGAGAGCACCGACACGTCAGGCGCGGCCATATCCAGCACAGCGGGCACCCCCCAGTCCTTTCGGGCATGGCCCGAGCCGGTGATCACCGCAACCGGCGGTCCGACTTCCTCAAGTGCTTGCAGAACGGATTGCGCCAGATAAGCGTCGCGCAACCGTTGCGCCTGCACCATTCCGGGCAGCAAATCGGCGGGCAATGCGTCGCAATGGGCGGCCATCTGTTCGGCCTCGCGCGCCGACTGTTCGGCATCCGGCAAGTCCCGGTCAAGCCCCGGTCCGTCGGGCATCACCGACAGCGCCCCCTCGGTCACCGACCGGCGCGCCAAGGCGCGCGGCACCTCGGCCCCATAGTGACGCGCCTCGCGTGCCGCCACAAAGATCGGATAATACATGGAGAAGTCTGGCCAGCCGCTCTGATCCCAGCCCAGCGCGCGCCCCAGTATATCCATATTGCGCAGATCGGACGGAACCTGCTTTGCGGCTTCTGCGCTCAATTGCTCCCAGACCACTGCGCGCGGGGCCAGCGAAAAAACCGCCCGCGCCTGATTCATGTGGTGTTCGGGGTTGTCGTGAATCTCGCCCAAAATAACCACCTCCGCGCGCGGGATGCGGTCCATTCCATCGGGATTGAAAAGCTCCGCCTGGGCGACGCTTGCGCCACTGATCAGGGCCAGTGTCAAAATCGAACACTTCATAGCAAAAAGTGATGCACTTCCCGCGATTGGGTTTCAAGATTCCGACGCATTTTGGCAAACGCAGCTGCTTCCAACTGACGAACCCTTTCTTTGCTTAATCCCAACTCCTCGCCCAGGGACTCAAGCGTGCGCGGTTCGTCGCGCAGCTTGCGCTCGGCCACAATGAAACGCTCACGCGGTTTGAGCGATTGCATGGCGGTCACCAGCCAAGTGCGAAGCCGCTCGGCATCATGCGTCAATTCCACCTGCTCAGCAGCGCCTGCCGAATCGTCCTCAAGCGCGTCGATCCACTCGCGACCGTCCTCATCGCTGGATTGCGTGGCATTCAATGAGAAATCCGAACCCGAAAGCCGCCCCTCCATCATCTCCACATCGGCCAACGGCACACCCACCTCGGTCGCCACCATTTGGCGCAGCTGGAACTGGTCCAGCGTCTCGCCACGCTGCGCTGCCTCTCGTTCCAGCTTGGCCTGCACCCGGCGCAGGTTGAAAAACAGCGCCTTCTGGCTGGAGGTGGAGCCGGTGCGCACCATCGACCAGTTGCGCATCACATAATCCTGAATGCTGGCCTTGATCCACCACACCGCATAGGTCGAAAACCGCACGCCCCTGTCAGGATCGAACTTGTCAGCGGCCTTCATCAACCCCAAAGACGCTTCTTGGATCAGATCCGGCATCGGCGCACCGTAGCGACGGAACTTTGCCGCCATGCTGATCGCCAGCCGCATATAAGCAGTGATCAGACGGTGCAGCGCCTTTTCGTCACGCTGATCGCGCCAGGCATATGCCAGTTTCAGCTCGGTTTCGGCATCCAGCAATTCGGCCCGCATCGCTTGGCGAGACATGGTTTGGTCGTTATATCCATCCAGTGCCATCTTGTTTTCCCCAGTTTTCGAGTGACCAACCGCAACAATCGTTCAGACAAGCCCCAGTCTTTTGAAAGGTTCTACGCTCCGTGACTGAAACCGGATCACTTTCCCCATCGACTTTTTCACTGCCCGCACTAACGCTGGTGATTGGCGGCGCGCGGTCCGGCAAATCCCGGCTCGCGGAACGGCTGGTCAGCGCCACCCGCCGCCCGCGCACCTACATCGCCACCGCGCAAGCCTTTGATACCGAGATGAGCGACCGCATCGCGCAACATATTTCCGACCGCGGACCGGACTGGACCACCATCGAAGCCCCTACCGACATTGCCACCGCTCTCGCGTCCTGTGACCCCGCCGGGGCGATCCTGTTCGATTGCGCCACGCTCTGGCTGTCCAATATGCTGCTTTCTGACCATGACCTGAACGACGCCAGCCAAAAGCTGATGGAAACCCTCTCCACCAGCCCCGCGCCCATCGTTATTGTTTCCAACGAGGTGGGCTGGGGCATCGTTCCCGAAAACGCCCTCGCGCGCCGGTTCCGCGATGCGCAGGGCCGCCTGAACCAGATGATCGCCACCCGCGCCGCCCTTGTCATCGGCGCAATGGCCGGACTGCCGTTCACTCTCAAAGGCACCCTGCCCGAGGGCATTCTATGACCCGCCTGCACTTTGTCCGGCACGGCCCGACCCATGCCAAAGCCATGATCGGCTGGACAGACCTGTCCGCAGACCTGTCCGACACCGCTGCGATCGCCCGCCTGTCCGCCCATCTGCCCCGTGATGCCGCACTGATCTCCTCCGACTTGTCGCGCGCCATCACAACCGCCGATGCGCTGGCCCTGCCCACACGCCCCCGACTGCCCCACGACCCGGCCCTGCGCGAACTGCACTTCGGTAACTGGGAGATGCAGACGTTTGCGCAGGCCGAGGCCGGGGACCCCGCCCACCTCCGCGCCTTTTGGGAAACTCCGGGCGCAATCCGCGCGCCGGGGGGCGAGGGCTGGCATGACATCACCACCCGCGTCGCGGACGCCCTCAACCGTCTACCCGACCACACGATCGTGGTCTGCCACTTCGGCGCGATCCTCGCCGCCATGCAATGCTGCCTTCGCATTACGGCGCAAGATGCGTTTCATCACAAGATCGACAATCTGTCGGTCACCGAACTGCACAAAGACCGCTCAGGCTGGCAGGCCGTCCGGATCAATCACATTCCGTGATGACCACCCGCCAAATTTATCACTTTCCGTGCGGCTTTTCCTGCCCATGGCTAACCCGAACCAACGCAAGGACGCCCGCCATGACCATCCCCTATGACCTCGTGATCGGTGACCGCGCTTATTCAAGCTGGTCCCTGCGTGGCTGGCTGCTGTTCGCCGCCTTCGGCATCCCCTACAATTTGCACAGGGCGCGGCTTTATACCGATGAATTGCCCATTCTGCTCAAGCATTTCCCCCCGGCGCGCACCGCGCCAACCATCCGCACCCCCGATGGCGTGGTCGTGTCCGAAAGCCTTGCCATCGCCGAAGAACTCGCCTCGCGCCATCCCGAAGCCGGGATCTGGCCTGCCGCGCCAAACAACCGCGCCATCGCCCGAGCGCTGGCGGCTGAAATGCACGCAGGATTCAGCGCGCTGCGCAGCCATTGTCCTATGAACCTGCGCGTCAGCTACACCGACTGCACACCGCCACAAGCGGTCCTCAATGATCTTCAGCGGCTGGAAAAGATCTGGGCTTGGGCGTGGGATCAGTCCGGTTCAACCCAGTGGCTTTGTGGTGACTACTCGGCGGCCGATGTGTTTTTCGCCCCCGTCGCCAGCCGGATCGCCACCTATAACCTGCCGGTCAGCCCACGTGCCATGGGCTACGTGCAGGCAAATCTGGCGCACCACAGCTTCCGGCAGTGGCGCGCGATGAGCCTGATCGACGGTGCAGATCAGGCGTTCTACCGCCGCGACTATCCCACAAGGCCATGGCCCGGTCCCACCCCGCTGCCCGCCCGCGCAGTAGACGGCACGGCGGCGGAAAACACCGTCTGTCCTTATTCCGGCGACCCCATCACCCACGTCATGGAACTGGAGGGCCGCCGCTTTGGCTTTTGCAACGCGTTCTGTCGCGACAAAACAGTGGCCGACCCGGAAGCTTGGCCCAAATTCATGGTCCTGCTTTGAACGGCGCCGCAGAGCAGGTGACGTTAACCATTCGCTAACCCTGTCCCGTTAACCCTTTCCCGTGGGATCGGGATGAACCAATGGTGGCCAAAGCCTATACAGTCGCTTTTGAGGGGGTCGAGGCCCGCTTGGTCGAAGTGCAATGCGCCGTCTCCCCCGGCATGCCCGGCTTTACCGTGGTCGGCCTCCCCGACAAGGCGGTGTCCGAGGCCAAGGAAAGGGTGCGCGCTGCGCTGAGTGCCATGTCGATTGCGCTGCCCACCAAGAAAATCACCGTCAATCTCTCTCCCGCTGACCTGCCAAAAGAAGGCTCGCATTTCGACCTGCCCATCGCGCTGGCATTGCTGGCAGCCATCGACATCATCCCCAAGGATGAAGTGGAGAATACCGTAGCATTGGGAGAGTTGTCTCTCGACGGCCGCCTGATTGCGGTGATCGGCGCGCTGCCCGCCGCGATGGCCGCTGCGGACAGCGACAGGTCGCTTCTATGCCCCCGCGCCTGCGGCGCCGAGGCGGCTTGGGTCGGCGCCGCCGAAGTGCTCGCAGCGGCCTCGCTGGACGAAGTGGTGCGCCATTATACCGGCCAATGCCCGCTGCCTCCCGCCGAGGCGGGAGAGGTGCTGCCCCGCATCGGCGGCCGCGATCTGGCCGAGGTCAAGGGGCAGGAACGCGCGAAACGCGCGCTGGAAATCGCCGCCGCGGGCCGCCACCACATGTTGATGGTGGGCACTCCGGGATCGGGCAAATCCATGTTGGCGGCGCGGCTGCCCGGCATTCTGCCGCCGCTTTCGGCGGTGGAGGCGTTGGAAACCTCGATGATCCACTCATTGGCCGGGCTCTTGACGGAAGGCGGCATCTCGCGCGACCGCCCGTTCCGCGAGCCACATCATACCGCGTCGATGGCGGCGATTGTGGGCGGTGGCAAGGGCGCGAAGCCAGGCGAAATCAGCCTCGCCCACAACGGTGTGCTGTTTCTCGATGAATTTCCGGAGTTCCCCCGGCAGGTGCTGGAAACCCTGCGCCAACCAATCGAAACAGGAGAAGTGATGGTGGCCCGCGCCAATGCCCATATCCGCTATCCCTGCCGGTTCCTGCTTCTGGCTGCCGCCAACCCCTGCCGCTGCGGCTACCTGTCCGACCCGGCGCGGGCTTGCGCCAAAGCACCCTTGTGCGGGGAAGACTATCTGGGCCGCATCTCCGGCCCGCTGATGGATCGCTTCGATTTACGCGTGGACGTGCCTCCGGTCGCCTATGCCGACCTCGATCTGCCCGCGACGGGAGAGGCCTCCGCCACGATCGCCACCCGCGTCGCCGCCGCCCGCGCCCGGCAGTCGACGCGCTACGCAGATGATGACACCCTGCGCGTCAATGCCGATCTGGATGGCAAACGTCTCGAAGATGTCGCCACACCGGACACCGAAGGTCGCGCCCTGATCGCGCGCGTTGCGGATCGCATGGGCATGACCGCCCGCGGATACCACCGCGTGCTGCGGGTGGCGCGGACCATCGCCGATCTGGATGGATCAGCTCAGGTGCGCCTTCCCCATGTCGCGGAAGCCGTGAGCTTTCGGTTCGCTATAGGATCAAAATCCTGAGGATGGAGACCCAGAACCGGCTGCGGAATCTTTTCATCCCAAGGGACAGGACAGCCCTCGGCAGAACCGAATTTTCGCAGAAAATTCGTCAGGCTGTGATCGCTATCCTGCGCGCTTTGCCTCGATGACTTCCCAAATTCGTGCCGCCGCATTGGTCCCGTCAAACCGCTCCAGCTCTTGAAGTCCAGTCGGGGACGTGACGTTGATCTCGGTCAGCCAGTCCCCGATCACGTCTATGCCGACAAACACCTGCCCGTTGTCGCGCAAAACCGGACCGATCGCCGCGCATATCTCCAGATCCCGCTCCGTCAGCCCCACCTTTTCGGGGCGCCCGCCCGCATGCATGTTCGACCGGGTTTCCCCAGCCTGCGGCACACGGTTGATCGCTCCGACTGGCTCTCCATTCACCAAAATCACACGCTTGTCGCCTGCGGATACGGCGGGCAAGAACTTTTGGACGATCAAAGGCTCCCGGTTCATGCCGGAGAACATTTCGTGCAAACTGGCCAAGTTGCGGTCATTGGGATCCAGCCGGAACACACCCGCCCCGCCATTCCCATAAAGCGGTTTCAGAATGATGTCGCCGTGCCGCGCCTTGAAGGCCCGGATGGTCTGCAGATCCCGCGCAATTGCTGTTGGAGGCGTCAAATCGGGAAAACGCAAAACAAGCAGCTTCTCTGGAAAATTCCGCACCCAGAACGGGTCATTCACCACCAGAGTCTTCGGATGGATCATCTCCAGCAGATGGGTCGTGGTGATATAACCCATGTCAAACGGCGGATCCTGACGCAACCAGACCACATCCATCTCCGACAGGTCGACCTCGACCTCCGGCCCAAAGCTCACATGGTTCCCGACCTCGCGCCTGAGTTCGATCCAGACCCCCCGCGCCATTACCCGGCCTTCTACAAAGGACAGATGATCTGGCGTGTAATAGAAAAGTGCATGCCCACGCAACTGCGCTTCGATCCCGATGCGGAATGTGCTGTCGGCGTTGATATTGACTGACCCGATCGGGTCCATCTGCAAGGCAACCTTGAGCGGCATGCGCAATCCTCCATGATTGCGCCAGCATTGGCGCAAAGCCGGGAAAGATGCAAACCGTCAGACGGCGAACGCGTTCTCCAAAACTTCTATACGCCCGACACCATCGACCAAGGCCACATCGAACCGGACCTGTGTGTGCTGTCCTTCGGGTTCTCCACCCAAAAAACACGCCGCCGAAGCATAGATCCGTTCCATCTGCCGCGCAGTAACGCGTGCTGCTGCAATCGCATGACTGCGGGCGTGCTTGACTTCGATGAAAATGACTTCCGCCCCATTTCGCGCAATCAGGTCGATCTCGCCTCCCGGACCGCGCCAGCGCCGCGCGATGACAGGCCACCCAGAGCGATCGTAGAGTTGCGCGACCTGATCTTCCGCCGATAGACCAGAGTAATAACTTTTCCGACCGCTCATTCCAGATCCTTTCCCCTGCTTTCAAGTTTTCATCGGGTGCGCGACAGGGCCAGTTGATAGACATCACGCCGCGCCAATCCGTAAGCGTCGGCTATCGCCCCCGCTGCATCCTTTACGGACATGCTTTGCAGCGCGCGGTCTAACGCCGCGTTTACAGTCTCCTGATCGGCCTGCACGACGGCGCCGCGATCGATCAGCAAGACAATCTCACCCTTCACATCGCGATCCTCAAAAGCAGCGGCTAACTCAAGCAAGGTACCTCGTGACACTTCCTCAAATCGTTTTGTCAGTTCCCGACAGACCACTGCCTGTCTTTCACCACCAAAGCATTGCACGCATTCGTTTAATGTTTCCCTAATGCGCTTCGGGCTTTCATACAGGATCAACGTCGCTCCGACCCGTGTCAGATCCGCAAGAAAGGTGCGCCTTGCCGTCTTCGCAGATGGCGGAAATCCGGCGAACATGAAGCGGTCGGTCGGCAGCCCTGAAACGGTCAGCGCACACAGGACCGCCGATGCGCCGGGCGCGGCAAGAACGGGCAAGCCTGCGGCAATCGCGGCGCGGGCCAGCCCGAACCCCGGATCAGAGATCAAAGGGGTGCCAGCTTCCGATGCGTAGACCACTGTTTTTCCGTCATCCAGTGCCCGCATAAGCCGGGGCAAAGCCTGCGCCTCATTGTGCTCGTGATAGGGCACCAACGGCCGATCATTGAGGGCTACACCGTGGATTTCCATCAAATGCCGTAAGCTGCGGGTATCTTCCGCGGCAAGGACATCGGCTCCGGCCAACAGATCCAAAGCACGCAACGTGATGTCTCGCGCCGCGCCGATCGGGGTGGCAACAAAATGCAATCCCGGCGGAATCTCGCGGGGTGAAGGTACGTGCCGGGCATTGGAGGTGGTTTCTGGGGCTTCGGCTGTCATCGGGCGTGTCCTGACAAGTTTACTTCGTCGACCATTGCCCGTAAGTTCGGGCCAAAGCCGCGCTGTTCGGGAAGAGGAAGTTCACATGTTGTCTGTAATAAGCCGGGCCCGCAAGTCGCTGGGTCAAGCTGCCCTTGCGGTCGCCGCAATCGCTCTGGCCGCCTGTCAGCCAACCACTGGGCCCGGCGCCGGTGGACCTTCGGTTGATTCGTCCTCGGCCGTTGTGGTGGCGCTGCTCGTGCCATCAGGCTCCGGTCAGGCCAGTGACGAGCTGCTTGCGCGCTCTTTGCAGAATGCAGCCCGGTTGGCGATCTCGGATCTGGGCAACAGCCGTATCGATCTGCGCGTCTATAATACGGCAGGCCAGCCCGCCACTGCGCAGGCGATGGCGACAAAGGCGATCAACGATGGCGCCAAAATCATCCTTGGCCCGGTCTTCGCGCAAGAGGCGAATGCTGCTGGTGCGGCCGCCCGCGCCCAGGGTGTCAATGTTTTGGCATTTTCGAACAATCCGGATATCGCCGGGGGCAACGTTTTCATCCTCGGCCCCACGTTCGGCAACACCGCCCAACGCCTTGCAGGGTATGCAGTGCGCAATGGCAAGCGACGGATCATGGTGGTCCACGATCAGAATACCGCCGGACAACTGGGCCGCGTCGCCATCGAACAAGGGGTTGCCCGTTCCGGGGGGTCCGTGGTCGCGGTCGGGTCTTATGAGTTTTCACAGAACGGCGTGGTAGCAGCCGCGCCACGCATCGCTGCCGCGGCCAAGGCAAACAGCGCGGATGCGTTGTTCCTGACCGCTGACACCGCCGGGGCGCTGCCGCTGATCAGCCAACTGCTGGCCGACAGCGGCATGGGACCGGCCGCCACACAATTCATCGGCTTGACCCGCTGGGATATACCACAGGCCACACTCGCTCTGCCCGGCGTGCAGGGCGGGTGGTTTGCCCTGCCCGATCCGGCGCTTTATCAACAGTTTCAATCGCGCTACCAAACCGCGTTCGGCGAGGCGCCGCACCCGATTTCCGGCCTTGCCTATGATGGCATCGCGGCCATCGGTGCCTTGCTGAAACAGGGCCGGTCCAACGCCCTGACGGGTCAAGCCTTGACCCAGTCGGCAGGTTTCGTCGGGGTTAACGGCATCTTCCGGTTGCGATCTGATGGTCAAAACGAGCGCGGGTTGGCTGTTGCCCAGATCCGAAACAATCAAGTTGTGATCATCGATCCGGCGCCACGCAGCTTCGGCGGCTTCGGATCATAAGGTCAGGGAATGGCGCGAGCCGCCACACCAACACCACAACATCAGCGCACCACTCCTCTTGGGGCGGTTCGCGACATGTTGTTGCCAGAATGCCAGATATTCGACACCAAGGCCTGCCTCGATGCCATCGCCGCAGAGGCGACCGACATCCCAGACAGCCGGGCCCTGCGCGCCTTGGCGGTGCAACACCTGACCGAGGCCCGCAACCGTGGGAATGCAGCCTTGGCGGAGGCATTTGCCGGCCGTCCACGTGACGCCCGTGCCTTGGTGCTGGGCCAGTCGGTGTTGACCGATGGTTTGGTAAGGGTGGCGCTGGACGTCTCATGCCGTTGGCTGCATCCGCTGTCCAACCCGACAGACTCGGAACGCATCGCCGTTCTCGCCGTTGGCGGCTACGGTCGCGCAGAAATGGCCCCTGCGTCGGATGTGGACCTGCTGTTCCTGACCCCGTGGAAAACAACACCTTGGGCGGAAAGCGTGGTTGAATCCATGCTTTACATGCTTTGGGATCTGAAGCTGAAGGTGGGCCACGCCACCCGCACGGTCAAAGACTGTTTGCGTTTGGGTCGCGAGGATATCACCATACGAACGGCCCTTCTGGAGCATCGCTTCATTGCCGGGCATGAACCTTTGGCAACCGAACTCGGTGATCGACTGTGGACAGAGCTGTTCCGCAATTCGGGCCCCGAATTCATCGAAGCCAAGCTCGCCGAACGTGCGGACCGGCACAAGCGACAGGGCGGGCAGCGCTATGTGCTTGAGCCAAACGTAAAGGAGGGAAAAGGCGGCCTTCGCGATCTGCAAACACTTTACTGGATCGGCAAATACCTGCACCGGGTTCCTGCCGCGCGCGAGTTGGTGGCGGTCGGATTGTTCCGCCCCGAAGAATACATCACCTTCCGCACTGCCGAGGAATTCCTGTGGGCCGTGCGTTGTCACCTGCACTACATCGCCGGTCGGGCCATGGATCAGCTGACGTTTGATATTCAGGTCGAAGTCGCGGACCGCATGGGTTACCGCGATGCAAACGGTCGCCGCGCGGTAGAGATTTTCATGCAGGATTATTTCCGCCACGCCACCCGTGTCGGCGAGTTGACCCGTATTTTCCTGACCGAACTTGAAGCCCGCCACGCAAAGCCCGAAGCCAGCCTGTTTGGCATCTTCAAGCGCAAGAAGCGGGTGCGCGACGGATATGTGTTGGTTCAGGGCCGCATCAACGTCGGTGACGAAACTGCCTTTCTGGCGGACAAGCTCAATTTGTTGCAGGTGTTCGAAGAAGCCCTGCGAACCGGCTATCTGGTCCATCCCAATGTTCTGCGCCTGATCGCTGCCAACCTGCATCTGATCGACGATGGCATGCGCGACGACCCGGAGGCAGTGCGGCTGTTTACCGACATGTTGCTGAAGCACGGGAACCCGGAACGGGCGCTGCGCCGGATGAACGAAATTGGCGTTCTGGGCGCCTTTATTCCCGAATTTGAGCGCATCGTCGCAATGATGCAGTTCAACGTCTATCACCATTACACGGTGGATGAGCACATCATCCAGTGCATCAGCGTGCTGGCCCAGATCGAACGCGGTGAATTGGTCGAAGAGTTGCCGGTCGCTTCTGGTATTCTGCGGGCCGGGATCAACCGCAAGGTGCTCTATGTTGCGCTGTTGCTGCACGATATTGGCAAGGGGCGTCCCGAAGATCACTCGATCATCGGCGCACAGATGGCCCGGCGCATCGCCCCCCGGCTTGGCCTTACCGCGGATGAGGTGGAAACGGTTGAATGGCTTGTGCGCTATCATCTGCTGATGTCCGACATGGCCCAGAAACGCGACATTGGCGATCCGCGGACACTGCGCGACTTCGCCAAGGCGGTTAAGACCCGCAAACGACTCGACCTGCTGTGTGTGTTGACCGTCTGCGACATCCGTGGCGTGGGGCCGGGCACCTGGAACAACTGGAAAGCCATGCTGCTGCGCAGGCTTTACAACGAGACCGCCGAGGCGCTGGAAAACGGGCTGGAGAACATCAATCGCACCAAGCGCGAGGCAGAGGGCAAGAAAGCCCTGCGTGAAGCACTCGCCGACTGGTCGCAGGCTGACATACGCGCCGAACTGGCCCGCCATTACCCGCCCTACTGGCAAGGTCTGCCGACAGAGACACAGGCGGTGTTCGCGCGCCTGCTGCGCGGGCTGGGCGATGACGAAATCCGCATCGACCTGCACCCCGAACCCGACCGTGACGCCACCCGCGCGGCCTTTGCGCTGGCCGATCATCCCGGCATCTTCTCGCGGCTTGCCGGCGCACTCGCTCTTGTCGGAGCCAACGTCGTTGACGCGCGCACCTACACGTCAAAAGATGGTTATGCGACGGCGGTTTTCTGGATGCAGGACGCCGATGGCAGACCCTATGACGAGGCGCGCTTGCCCCGGTTGCGCAACATGATTGACAAGACCTTGCGCGGTGAAGTGGTTGCCCGCGACGCCCTGAAAGACCGGGACAAGGTCAAAAAGCGCGAAAGCGAATTCCGCTTTCCAACGCATATCATTTTCGACAACGAAGGATCGGATATCTACTCGATCATCGAGGTTGACACCCGCGACCGGCCCGGCCTGCTGTATGATCTGACCCGCACCTTGGCGAACAACAATATCTACATCGCCTCTGCGGTGATCGCGACCTATGGCGCACAGGTGGTGGACAGCTTTTACGTCAAAGACATGTTCGGTCTGAAGATGCACTCTAAACCCAAGCAGGAAGCGCTGGAAAAAAAGCTGCGACAGGCAATCGCCGAGGGCCGGGAGCGCGCCGCGACATGAAACCGATCCGGCTGATCCGCTCGATCATGGTGGTCGGCGGCTGGACGCTGCTGTCACGCGGCGCAGGCTTTGCCCGCGACATCATGATGGCCGCCTATCTGGGGTCTGGCCCCGTGGCGCAGGCATTCCTGATCGCCTTTTCCCTGCCCAACATGTTCCGTCGTTTCTTTGCCGAAGGCGCGTTCAACATGGCCTTTGTGCCGATGTTCGCCAAAAAGCTTGAAGGCGGCGAGGATGCAAAGGGCTTTGCCCGCGATGCCTTTTCAGGACTGGCAGGCATATTACTGGTGTTTTCCGTGTTGGGCACGCTGGCGATGCCATGGCTGGTCTGGGCGATGGCATCGGGATTTGCGGGGGACGAACGCTTTGATCTGGCAGTGCTGTATGGCCGGATCGGGTTTTCCTATATTCTGTTCATCAGCCTTGTGGCCCTGCTGTCGGGCGTGCTGAACGCCTTTGGCCGCTTTACCGAAGCGTCCTTTGTGCCTGTGCTGATGAACCTGATGTTCATTGCTTCCATGCTTCTGGCCGTGCAGTTCGGTTGGGATATGGGCCTGACCCTGGCATGGACCGTGCCGGCAACAGGGATCGCACAGCTTGCCTTTACCTGGTGGGCCGCGTCGCGGGTGGGGTTTGCGCTGAAACCCACATGGCCGAAGTTGACGCCGGAACTCAAGCACCTGTTCATCGTCGCCGCCCCCGCCGTTCTGGCGGGCGGGGTGATACAGATCAACCTGCTGGTGGGCCGTCAGGTCGCCAGCTTCACCGATGGCGCGGTGGCCTGGCTGTCCTATGCCGACCGGCTGTATCAGTTGCCGCTGGGTGTGGTCGGCATTGCCATCGGCACCGTATTGTTGCCCGACCTGTCGCGCCGCCTGCGCGCAGGCGACGCGCAAGGTGGGCGTGACAGCTTCAACCGGGGCAGTGAATTCGCCATGGCGCTGACCATTCCGGCATCGGTGGCGCTGGTGGTGATCGCCATGCCGCTGTGTGCCGTGCTGTATCAGCGTGGCCAATTCGGCGCAGATGACACCGCCAATACAGCGATGGCACTGGCCGCCTACGGGCTTGGCCTGCCCGCCTTCATGTTCCAGAAGATGCTGCAACCGCTGTATTATGCGCGCGAAGATACCAAGCGCCCGTTCCGCTATGCGGTGGTGTGCATGATCGTGAATGCGCTGATTGCTATCGGCCTGATGCCGCTGATCGGCTTTGTCGCGGCGGCGCTGGCCACCACGATCTCGGCTTGGGTGATGGTCTGGCAACTCTGGCGCGGCAGTCGCGGCATGGGGATCGAAGCGCAGTTCGATGACCGTTTCCGCGCGCGAGGCTGGCGGATTGTGCTTGCCTCTGTCGCCATGGGTCTGGTGCTGTTTGGCGCGATGACGGCACTTGGCCCCATGCTCGGATCTGATGGCGTGCGCTATGTTGGGCTTGCCCTGCTGATTGCCGCCGGGATCCTCAGCTATTTCGCCATCGGCGCGGTGATCGGCGCGTTCCGCCTGTCGGATTTCAAATCCGCCTTGCGGCGCAAAAAGGGCTGAGATCGCGGCGCGCTATCGCTGGCGCATCTTCTCCAGCACCCGCCCCCAGCCGCCAGGACTGACGACGAATGACAACACAAACCCGGTTGCAAACCCGGTCAGATCGGCAACCCATTCATACCCGCCACCAAACAACAGCCCAAACACCAATTGGATGCCCAGCAAAAATCCGATGAGCGTGAAGGCGCGGTATTTGTTGGCCCCCACCGCCGCCAGATTGACCCACAACAGGAAGGTGAACCCCCCGATCAACCCGTATACCGGCGGGTAGCCTCCGATCAATGGCGCCCGCACGCCGGGCAAGATCAGGGTATAGGCCAACGCCCCGACGATGGCCGCGCTGAAAAAGATCAGCAAAACCGCCCACCAGCGGAACACTTCCCCCACCATCTTGCCCAGCGCCAGCAGGATGACGACCACGAACAACACGTGGGTCATGCTGCCATGCACCAAAGGATAGCTGACCAGCCGATGCAGCCCATCAAGCGGATACTGCCCGGTATCCAGAAAATACCGCATCAACTCGGGCGAGAACGCAAATCGCTCCAGCGCCTGCGACCGCCACCCGATCCCTTGCGCGCCACCGATCAAGCCGGCCCCTGCCGCACTCAGCACCACTTCCATCGCGATGATCGGCAGAACCAGCACCCAGACCACCAGCGGCAGGGGATTGATCGGGGCGGCATTCATGTCTTGCATGGCAAACTCCTGCGCGAGGGCGGTCGCGATTGACGCCCCCTTGCCCATGGATTACGCCAGCCGGGCAGCTTTATCCAGATGGAGACCACCATGGCCGAGCCGGTCCAAACGCCTCAGGCTTTTTCACCACGGATTTTCTCGGGCATCCAGCCTTCGGGCGGGCTGACCCTTGGCAATTATCTTGGTGCCCTCAAACGCTTTGCCGAGAAGCAGGACGAGGGGATCGAGACGATCTATTGTCTGGTTGACATGCACGCCATCACCGTCTGGCAAGATCCGGCAAAACTGCGCCAGCAAACCCGCGAAGGCGCGGCGGCGTTCATCGCCTCGGGCGTCGATCCGGCGCGGTCGATCCTGTTCAACCAGAGCCAGGTTTCTGCCCATGCAGAGCTTGCGTGGATCTTCAATTGTGTGGCCCGCTTGGGCTGGATGAACCGGATGACCCAGTTCAAGGACAAGGCCGGCAAAAATGCCGAAGCCGCATCATTGGGCCTGTACGCCTATCCCGCGCTGATGGCCGCCGATATCATGGCTTATCACGCCACCCATGTGCCGGTGGGCGAGGATCAGAAGCAGCATCTGGAACTGACCCGCGATATCGCGGCCAAGTTCAACCATGATTACGGGGTGGACTTCTTTCCCACCGTCGAGCCTTTGATCGAAGGGGCGGCGACCCGCGTCATGTCCCTGAGAGACGGAACGAAGAAGATGTCGAAGTCCGATCCGTCGGATCAAAGCCGCATCAACCTGACTGACGACGCCGATGCCATTGCCGTCAAGATCCGCAAGGCCAAGACCGACCCCGAACCGCTACCCGATACCCTTGACGGCCTGAAAGACCGCCCCGAGGCGCGCAATCTGGTCAACATCTACGCTGCTTTGTCGGGGCAGACAGCGGCAGAGGTAATTTCGGAACATAAAGGCGCACAGTTCGGCACGTTCAAGCCGAAACTGGCCGATCTGGCCGTGTCGGTGATGGCGCCGATCACGACCGAAATGAACCGTCTGATGCAGGATACCGCCGAGATCGACCGTATTCTGGGGGCGGGGGCGGATCGTGCCGAAGCGATCTCGCGCCCCATTCTGGATCAGGTTTACGATATCACCGGCATGATCCGGTCGCGACGTTGAACCACCGGGCGGCGCAATGCCGCCTGTCCCGCGTGGGTGTGACTGAGCCGTTCGGTTGTCACTTGCTGGTCTGGGTCGGATGATACGTGTCATGCGGGCCTTTTTGTTCCTTGTATTCGTCGGATCGCTGGCGATGACCTTGCAGGCCACCGTGCAGATTTCCAACAACCCGCTGCTTGCGCCGGTCATCAGTCGTACGTCTGCCGAGATCGAAGCCGCGACAGACCGGATGGTGGCGCGCGAGGCAACTCCGGAACGGTTGGCCACATTGATTGAAACACGGCTCGCCGAAACTCCGCGCAACTGGGTTGCACTCAGCGCATTGGCCGAGGTCGCGCAGGAACACGGACACACCCTGCCCGCCGCCTATGCCGCGGCGAGGGAGTCAGACTTTGGCTTTGTGGCGCTGTCCGGCGATTGCCTGAGATGTCTTTGGGATATTGGCACGTGCACTCTGTCAACAGCGCTGATCTGCAAGGCCCCGATCCTTCTGACGCCGGTCGAAGATCTGCGCGGGCTGGTCAAAGCCGGGGCCGATTACAGCATGGACAGGCCAATCGATCAGTTGGACCTTGGTCTGTCGGTCATCGGGCTGGCCGCTTCGGCGGTCATTGTGGCGACGGGTGGCACTTCGCTGACGCTGAAGGCCGGAACGGCGTCGATCAGGCTGGCGCGGGGTATGGGGCGGCTGTCACCTGCGCTGGCCACGCGTGTGACAGCGGCAGTAACCGATGGCATCCGCTGGACTGACCTGCCAAAAGTGCGGGGGGCAGAGGATGTGGCCGCGCTGCTGCGCACAGACACATTGCGCCCACTGGTCGAGACGGCAACCGATCTTGGCCGGGTGGCAGACGCCACCGGCGCGGTGCCTGCACTGCATCTGCTGCCACTTGTCGATGACGCGGTGGATGCACGTCGCTTGGCACGCGTCTCCGAGGCATTGAATGCCAAAACCGTATCGCGGGCAGAAATTCTGGGAAAATCACGCCTGCTGCGGGCGACGATCCGAATCAGCGACACGGCAATAGGGCTGATCATCGGCATGGTCGGCACGCTGATCACCTTTGCCATGATGCTTGCCGGTTTGGTGCAGTCCGCAGTGGTTCGCGGGGTCCGGCACGGCTTGCGGTCAAGTGTCACATGACTGATTCCAACCTGAGTTAGCGATGGGGATGCCGGGCGGGCCTGTCCCCCTCTGCTGCCACTTGGGCCAATCCCCGGTCCCTAGCAGCCCCGCCCTTTTTGCCCCCGGTCCAATTCCCCGGATCGGGGGCCTTTTTTTTATGCAGGTCTTCAGCCGGAATATGACTTGTTGCCTCTGCAATCTGGCATGATCTCAGGCTGACACGCGACGATTCACCGGAGGTCAAGATGATACCTGTTCACCCCGAAACCCGCGTAGGGCATGTTCATCTGAAGGTAGCGGATCTGGATCGGGCGATCGCGTTTTATTCGGGCCTGCTGGGGTTCGCTGTCACACAGCGATACGGGCCGCAGGCGGCGTTCCTGGCCGCGGGCGGATATCATCATCATATCGGTCTGAACACGTGGCACAGTGCGGGCGCGACGCCACCGCCACCCGGCCACACCGGGCTTTATCACACCGCTTTCCTGTTCCCACACAGAAAGGCGTTGGCGCAGGTGTTCAAGCGGCTGGAAAAAGCGGGCTGGCCGATTGACGGCGCGGCGGATCACGGGGTCAGCGAAGCGATCTACCTGACCGACCCCGATGGCAATGGGGTAGAGCTGTATGTGGACCGGCCGGAAGAGGAATGGCCGCGCGACACGGCCGGCAATCTGGCGATGGTCAACAAGCGGTTTGATCTGGCTGCCCTGTTGTCCGAAGCCGACTAGCCCTTTACAGGGTCCGTCAAACGGCTTACCTCCGCCGCCTTGCAATCAGGGGACAACATGGCACAGGCACGCGTCTGCGGGGTGGATTTTGGCACTTCGAACTCCACCGTCTCAATTCCTTCGGGAAACGGCGCGCGGCTGATCGAGCTGGAGGGAAGCCACGTCACCCTGCCCTCGGCGGTTTTCTGGGACGCCGAAGGCGCGCCACCGCAATTTGGCCGCGCCGCGATTGCTGCGTATGTTGAAGGTGATGACGGGCGGCTCATGCGCGGGCTGAAATCTGCGCTCGGGTCGGACCTGATCCACGAGAAAACCCGTGTTGGAAACCGGGCGATTGCGTTCACCCAGATCATCGAGCGTTTCTTTGAACATTTGCAACGAAAGTTGGACGCTGCACAGCCCGGCACCGACCGCGTGGTGCTCGGGCGGCCGGTGCATTTCGTCGACGACGATGCACTTGGCGACAAGGCTGCGCAGGATGTGCTGGACTCCATCGCACGCGCGGCCGGGTTCACCGAAATCGGGTTCCAGTATGAACCGATTGCGGCCGCGCTGGATTACGAAAGCCGCATCACCGCCGAAGAACTTGTGCTGATCGTCGATATCGGCGGGGGCACCACCGACTTTTCGGTAATCCGCGTATCGCCGGATGGCGCGCGCCGCGCCGACCGATCGGGCGACATCCTGGCCAATCACGGATTGCGTCTGGGCGGCACCGATCTGGACCGGATGCTGAGTCTTGATCACATCATGCCCGATCTTGGTCTTGGATCCCTGGTGCATGGCGGCAAGGCGCCAATGCCGCAGCATTATTACCTCGATCTGGCCAGCTGGCATCGGATCAATGCGCTGTATGCCCCCAGCGTCGCGCGCGAAATCAGAGAGTTGCGCCAGCGTGCCACCTCACCCGAGCTGCTGGACCGGATGCTGACTGTTCTGGAACAAAGACATGGGCATGCGTTGGCAATTGCCGCCGAGGCTGCCAAGATCACGTTGTCTGATCAGCACCTGACGGAAATCGCCATTGCCGCCATCACCGGGGCACGTGACAAACAATTGTCACGCACAGGATTTGAGGAAACGGTGCAAGCATCCGTGGTGCGTCTGACGTCAGGCTTGGCCGATGTGATGCGCAAGGCAGGCGTGGCGCCGCGCGATATCGGCACGGTTTTCATGACCGGCGGTTCCGCCAGTCTGCCGGTTCTGCGCGATGCCGTGACGCGCTGTTTGCCCGGCACTCCAATCGCAACTGGTGATATGTTCGGCAGTGTCGGCACGGGTCTTGCGCTGGATGCAGCCCGCCGCTTTGCCTGACGCGTCGGCAAGGCTTGCCAGCGCCCCCTGCTATCCTTCATGGTGTCTCCGCTTGGGGAGATCACATATGCGGAAGTTTCTTGTTGTTCTGGACGACAGCCGGGAGTGTCTGAACGCTATGCGTTTTGCGGCCTTGCGGGCCGCCCATACGGGAGCGGGTGTTACGATCCTGTCGGTCATTCCACCGGAAGAGTTTCAACACTGGATCGGCGTTGCCGATCTGATGCGGGCCGAAGCGCGCGAACGGATCGAGGCGCATTTCGAGGTATTTGCCAAATGGATGCGCGACAAACAGGGGGTGAACCCAGAGCTTGAGATCCGCGAGGGCGACCCGGTGACCGAGATCCTGAAGCTGGTAAACGATGATCCCCTGATCGGGGTGCTTGTTCTGGGTGCGGGCAGCGACAAATCGGGCCCCGGACCGCTGGTAACGCAAATGTCGAAAAATGCGGGCGGACTCCCCATACCCATCACGATTGTTCCGGGCGAAATGTCCAAGGAGCGGCTTGAACGCATCACCTGACCCATGCGCCTGGCACAGGTCGGACTTGCAGGGTTCGGCCTTATTCTGCGGCGCAGCAAGGCTTAGCTTTGTAGCAGGGGGAGAGAACAAAGGGGCTAACGCCATGACCGCTCTCACAGCATCAAACACGCATTTCATCCAAGCCTTGCCTGCCAACGCACCGCAGCAGATCAAATCCACCAGTCTGGAGTACTGCAACATCACGGCCAGTGAACAGGCCCATGCCAAATTGCGAGATCTGACTGCACTTGAATCGATGTATGCCTATTTTGGATCAGACGAGGCAAGCCGCTGACGCAGCTCCGCGCAGGGTGCATTACCTGGCGCAAATCGCTGCACTGGTTGACTTGTAGCCCTCTCGGGCGCATATCCGAGTGTAACTGTCGGAGATAGCCATGTTCATCCAAACCGAGTCGACCCCAAATCCCGCAACGCTGAAGTTCCTTCCCGGTCAGACCGTGTTGGAGATTGGCACAGCAGATTTTCCGAACACCGAGGCGGCGGATAAATCACCGCTGGCCAAGCGCATATTTGCAGCGGGCGGTGTGACAGGTGTGTTCTTTGGCACCGATTTTGTGACCGTCACCAAAGCGGACGACACCGATTGGCAGCACATCAAACCTGCAATCCTTGGCGCCATCATGGAGCATTACCAATCGGGTGCCCCGGTGATGGAAGGTGAGGCAAAGGCGGCAGGCGGCCATGCCGAACATACCGGCGAGGATGGCGACATCGTTCGCCAGATCAAGGAATTGCTGGATACCCGCGTGCGCCCGGCAGTGGCGCAGGACGGGGGTGACATCACCTTTCATGGCTTTGAACGCGGCGTGGTCTACCTGCATATGCAAGGCGCTTGTGCCGGATGCCCGTCGTCAACTCTCACCCTGAAAATGGGGATCGAGAACTTGCTGCGCCATTACATTCCCGAAGTGACCGAGGTGCGCCCGGTTGCCGCCTGAAATCACGCTGGCATTCGACACTTCGGCGGCGCATTGCGCCGCCGCTTTGCTTTTGCCCGACGGGCATTGCGTGATCCGGGTTGAGGACATGGCCAAGGGTCAGGCCGAGCGTCTGCTGCCGCTGCTGGAGGAAGTGCTGGCCGAAGCCGGCATCCTGTGGTGCGACTTGGGTGCGATCGGCGTTGGCACCGGGCCAGGCAATTTCACCGGCGTGCGGATATCCGTCGCGGCGGCGCGCGGTTTGGCCCTGTCATTGCATGTTCCGGCGATTGGGGTAACCCGGTTCGAGGCCTTGGCGTTCGACTTGCCGCGCCCGCTGACGGTTATCGAAGATGCCCGCCGGAACGATGCCTATGTGCAGCACTTTGGCACAGATGGCCCTGAGCCAGCAAAATTGCAGTCTCTCGCGCAGATCACTGGCTTGGGTCAGGTAACTGGGTCCGCGGCGGCGACTTTGGCTCTGACTCCACTGCCCGCCAGAATGCATCTTGTCGAAGCAATCGCCCGAATCGCGGCGACCCGGATCGGCACCCCGCAAGTCCGCCCTGCCCCATTTTACCTGCGCGGCGCTGATGCCGCACCGCCAAGCGATCCGCCCCCCGTGATTCTCGATGCCTGACGTGGTGGATCTTGCGGCGATCCATGCAGCCTGTTTCACGCTGCCGCGTCCGTGGAATGCTGGAGAAATAGCCGCATTGCTGGACAGTCCTTACGTTTTTGTGCTGACAGAGCCGCATGGTTTTTTGATGGGTCGCGCGATTGCGGGAGAGGCGGAATTGCTGACCCTCGCAGTGTTGCCCGCCGCTCGGCGGCAAGGGTTGGGCGCAAGACTGACCTTGCAATTCTTGGCCGAGTCGCGTGCGCGCAATGCCACGCATGCCTTTTTGGAGGTCGCTGCCGGGAATGGCCCCGCCATTGCCTTGTACGAACAGGTCGGGTTCAGCCCCATGGGTCGCAGAAGTCGCTATTACATCGGTTCGGACGGCCTAACTGACGATGCGCTCGTCTTGTTCCGCGCACTTTGACGCCGCGTCAATGCACATCCGGATCGCGTTGTCTTTGATCAAAGGATCAAAACGCATGCGGTGTCGTTCAAATGGCACTTGACCCTTTGTCGTGACCCTGAGCTAAATCGAGGATGATCCGGACTTGCCCCCACGGCGGGTCCTGGGCAGAAAAAATATGAACGTCGCAATGACAACCGGGAGAGTCTCGATGACCATAATGAAGCACCTTTTGGGCGCAGCCGGTGCGCTGGCCCTGACCGCCGGCACAGCCGCGGCTGAACCGGCACTTATCTATGATCTGGGCGGCAAGTTCGACAAGTCGTTCAACGAAGCCGCGTTCAACGGTGCCGAACGATGGGCCAAGGAAACCGGCGGTTCCTACAAGGAAATCGAGATGCAGAACGAGGCCCAGCGTGAGCAGGCCCTGCGTCGTCTGGCCGAAGCCGGGTCGAACCCGGTTGTCACCACCGGCTTTGGCATGTCGGATCCGATTGCCAAGGTGTCGAAAGACTTCCCCGATACCAAGTTCGTGACAATCGACGGCTGGGTCGACCCGACCGAGCATCCCAACGTTCTGACGGTCGGTTTTGCCGAACACGAAGGGTCGTATCTGGTCGGCATGATGGCCGCCTTGGCCAGCAAGACCGGCACCGTCAGCTTTGTCGGCGGCATGGATATTCCGCTGATCCGCAACTTTGCCTGCGGCTATGCGCAGGGTGCTGCGGCGGTGAATCCGGACATCAAGTTCATTTCGAACATGACCGGCACCACGCCCGCGGCATGGAACGATCCGGTGAAGGGGTCCGAACTGGCCAAGGCGCAGAAATCTCAAGGCTCTGACGTAATCTTCGCGGCAGCGGGCGGTACTGGACTTGGGGTCCTTCAGGCTGCGGCGGATGAAGGCATCCTGTCGATCGGCGTCGACAGCAACCAGAACCACCTGCACCCCGGTTCAGTGCTGACCTCGATGCTCAAGCGGGTGGATGTGGCGGTTTACAACGCAATGACCGCGGGCGCCGGGCTGGACACGACACCGCTGGCGCTCAACCTTGCGTCGGATGGCGTTGGGTATGCGATGGACGAGAACAACGCCGAGTTGGTCACGCCCGATATGCAGGCCGCCGTCGATGCCGCTGCAGCAAAGATCAAATCGGGCGAGTTGGTCGTCCATGACTACCGTACCGACGACACTTGCCCGGCTGCGACGTTCTGATGACTGCAATTGGCGATACTCTGGGGCGGCAGGCAACTGCCGCCCCCTTTGCCATCGAGTTGAAGGGTATATCCAAAGCCTTCGGCCCGATCCAGGCCAACAAAGACATCAACATCGCCGTGCCAAAGGGCACGATCCACGGCATCATTGGTGAAAATGGCGCCGGGAAATCCACGCTGATGTCGATCCTTTATGGATTTTACAAAGCCGACTCTGGCCAGATCCTCGTTGGCGGCCAACCCACCGCCATTCCCGACAGCCAGAGCGCCATCCGCGCCGGTATCGGGATGGTGTTCCAGCATTTCAAGCTGGTGCAGAATTTCACGGTTCTGGAAAACATCGTGCTGGGGGCCGAGGATGGCCCGCTGTTGAACACCTCTCTGGGCAAGGCGCGGCGGGTGCTGCGCGAACTGGCGCAGGAATACGGGCTGGACGTGGACCCCGATGCGCTGGTCGAAGACCTTTCAGTTGGCCATCAACAACGGGTGGAAATCCTGAAGGCGCTGTATCGTCAAGCCGATATCCTGATTCTGGACGAGCCTACCGGCGTGCTGACGCCCGATGAGGCCGACCACCTGTTCCGCATCCTCAAAGGCCTGAAGGATCAGGGGAAAACCGTTATCCTGATCACACACAAACTGCGTGAGATCATGGAAGCGACCGACAATGTCAGCGTGATGCGGCGCGGAACCATGGTGGCCACGGTCAAAACCGTCGAGACCAGCCCCGAACAGCTGGCGGAGCTGATGGTGGGCCGCAAGGTGCTGCTGGAAGTGGAAAAAACCCCCGCCCAACCGGGCCGGGTAGTGCTGGCGGTGGAAAACCTGCGCGTGCGCGACGAGGACGGAGTGGAACGGCTGAAGGGCATCAGCCTTGAGATCCGCGCGGGCGAGATCCTGGGTGTTGCCGGCGTGGCGGGAAACGGCCAGTCAGATCTGCTGGCGGCCTTGGGCGGCATGGCCAATGCCACAGGCAGAATTACACTGAACGGCACGGATCTGGCCCTCTCCGGCACGGGGGCTGACGGGCAAAGCCGCCGGGAGGCCGGCATCGCCCATGTGCCCGAGGACCGGCACCATCACGGGTTGATCCTTGATTTCACCGCGTGGGAAAACGTGGCCTTTGGATATCACAACGATCCGAAATACCAGAAATCGGCCCTTTTCATGGATAATGACGCCTTGCGCGCCGATACCGAGAAGAAAATGGCCACCTATGACGTGCGCCCGCCGATCTGCACGCTGGAGGCCAAGAATTTCTCGGGCGGCAACCAGCAAAAGATTGTTGTCGCGCGGGAAGTGGAGCAGAACCCCGACCTGTTGCTGATCGGCCAGCCAACGCGCGGTGTCGACATCGGGGCGATCGAATTCATCCACAAACAGATCGTGGCACTTCGTGATGCGGGCAAGGCGATTTTGTTGGTCAGTGTGGAGTTGGACGAGATCATGTCGCTGTCCGACCGCATCGCAGTGATGTTCGACGGCCAGATCATGGGCCTGCGCGATCCGGCCACCACGGATGAACGTGAACTAGGAATGCTGATGGCAGGCATGACCGGAAAGAACACGGGGGAGGCCGCCTGATGGACCGATTGCCACGATGGGCCGATCTGACCTTGGTGCCGCTGGTCAGCCTGCTGTTCGCTGCTGTGATCTCGGCGCTGGTCTTGCTTGCCATCGGGCAAAGCCCCGCCGAAGCCCTGATGGTCATGGTCGACGGCGCGCTCGGCTCGCCCTATGGCTGGGGGTATACTCTGTACTATGCCACCAGCTTCATGTTCACCGGGCTGGCAGTAACGGTGGCGTTCCACGCCGGGCTGTTCAACATCGGAGGTGAGGGGCAGGCGCAGATCGGTGGCTTGGGCGTGGCGCTGGTCTGCCTGTCACTGCCATGGCCACACTGGACCATCGCCCTGATCGCGGCAAGCGCAGGGGCGGCACTGTTCGGTGCGGCCTGGGCCGCGATCCCGGCCTATCTGCAGGCCAAACGCGGCAGCCACATTGTGATCACAACGATCATGTTCAACTATATCGCAGCCGCGCTTCTGGTCTACATGCTGGTTGATGTGTTGCGCCCGACAGGGCAAATGGATCCGGCCTCAGCCCGATTTCCGGTGGGTGCGCAATTGCCGGCATTGAACGACATTCCCGGCTTCAACCTGATTTTCCAGCGGCCAGTCCCCGCAAACGTAACGCTTTTCATTGCGCTTGGCATGGCGGTGGTGGTCTGGGCCCTGCTCTGGCGCACCCGACTTGGCTATCAGATCCGCGCTTTCGGCAAATCCGAGGCGGCAGCAAAATACGCCGGCATCAATCCGGTGCGCATTACCATCATCGCCATGCTGATCTCGGGCGGTCTTGCAGGCATGATGAGCATCAACAACGTGATGGGCGAAGCGGAACGCTTGTTGCAAAACTCCTCCGAAGGGGCAGGGTTCATCGGCATCGCGGTGGCCCTGATGGGGCGCAACCACCCGTTCGGTGTCGTGCTTGCGGCGCTTCTCTTTGGCTTTCTCTATCAGGGTGGCGCGGAACTGGGGTTGTGGACAACCATCCCTATCGAGATGCGGATTGTGGTGCAGGGTCTGGTGATCCTGTTCACCGGGGCGCTCGACATGATGGTGCGCATGATCCTGGAACGCGTCTTTCGCGTTTTCCGATCGGCCAAAGCGACGGGAGCCGCCTGATGGATTATGCGACACTTCTGCAGGTTCTCGATACCACCGTGCGGCTTGCCACACCGTTGTTGTTGGCTTGCCTCGCCGGACTTTACTCCGAACGCGCGGGCATTTTCGATATCGGGCTGGAGGGCAAGATGCTGGCTGCCGCAATGTCGGCGGGCGCTGTGGCGGCGCTGACCGGCTCGGCTTGGGCCGGGCTGTTGGCCGGAATAGGGGCATCAATGCTGTTTGCCGCGTTGCACGGGATAGCCGCGATCACCTTTCGCGGCAATCAGTTGATTTCGGGCGTAGCGCTCAACTTCCTGGCGTCAGGGCTGACCGTGCTGATCGCGCAAGCCCTTTTCAAGCAAGGCGGCCGCACCCCACCACTCAACGGTGCGGCACGCTTCAACCCGATCACCCTGCCAGGGGCCGAGTCAATGCAAGCTGTTCCCATAATCGGGCCGCTGTATTATGAGGTGATTTCAGGACACTCAGTGCTGGTCTACGCGGCCTTTCTGGTCGTGCCCCTGACCTGGTGGATCCTGTTCCGCACCCGGTTTGGCCTGCGACTGCGGGCCGTCGGCGAAAATCCCGCGGCGGTGGACACGGCCGGGATCTCGGTCATCGGCCTGCGCTTTGCAGCAGTCGCAATCACTGGTATCCTGTGCGGTGTTGCAGGGGCCTATATGGCGACTGCGCTGCAAGCAGGTTTTGGCCGCGAGATGACCGCCGGCCGCGGATACATCGCGCTGGCCGCCCTTATATTTGCCAAATGGCGCCCGGTGGCGGCAATGTGGGCCTGCTTGCTGTTCGGCTTTTTCCAGGCACTCGCCCTGCGCCCAGACGTGGTACAGGCGGTCGTGCAGGTCAAGGTGCCGGTCCCGGTGCTCGACGCCCTGCCCTATATCCTGACCGTCCTGGTGCTCGCCGGATTTGTCGGAAAAGCAATCCCGCCGCGCGCCGGAGGCCAACCCTATGTCAAGGAACGATAAGCGGCGCAAAAAATTACCCACGGTAGGATTCACCCGCGCACAACTTGATGTTTCTCGAGAAAATAGCGAAGTCGCTGGTTTTCCCGTGGAAATTTTTGAACCGATGAAGACACACCCTTGGTCATTCTCCTGTTCGAAAATATCCTCGGGGGGTCCGGGGGGCGAAGCGCCCCCGGCGTTTGCGCAAAAAGAAAGGCTAGAAAAATGAGCAACTCATCCGAAGCCATAAGTCTGATCCGCGAACGGGCTGGCGATGCCCCGGTAAGTCTGGGGATGATACTTGGTTCGGGTCTGGGTCACCTGGCGCATGCGGTAGAGGGCGTCGTCATTCCTTACGCCGAGTTGCCCGGTTTTCCCCACGCTGCGGTGTCGGGGCATAATCCCAACCTTCATATCGGCATGTTGGAAGGCGTTCGGGTTGCGGTGTTCGGCGCACGTGAGCACTACTATGAAAAAGGCAACCCGGCGGCGATGCGGCTGGCGTTGGAAGTGCTGAAGGACTTGGGGGCAGAAAGCCTGATCCTGACCAATGCTGCCGGATCAATGCGGACCGACGTTCCACCGGGCGACCTTATGTTGTTGTCCGATCATATCAATTTCAACGGCTTGAATCCACTGATCGGCGAGCCGACAGACGCGCGTTTTGTCCCGATGACCGATGCCCACGATGCCGACCTGCGAGCAGCGCTTCGGGCAAGTGCCCTTTGCGAAGGCATCGACATCAAGGACGGCGTTTACGCGTGGTATTCCGGCCCTTCCTTCGAGACACCGGCAGAGATCCGGATGCTGAAAACACTCGGCGCCGATGCGGTCGGCATGTCTACCGTGCCCGAGATCATTCTGGCTCGCTTCCTTGGACTGCGTTGTGCGGCCATCTCGACCATTACCAACATGGCCGCCGGCCTGTCGAATGAGCAGATCAGCCATGAGCATACCAAAGCCATGGCGCCGTTGGGTGCGGCAAAACTGGAACGCATTCTGCGGCATTTCCTGACAACCCTGCGATGAAGCAGATCGTGGTTTGACTTCACGGCCAAAGGCGCGCAACCCTTTGGACTGACCGCCATTTCGCCCGCCGGGGCCTGACATGCAGATCTTTCTCCCCATAGCCGATATCTCGGTCAACCTGTTCCTACTGTTGGGGATTGGTGGAGTTGTAGGCTTTCTGTCCGGTCTTTTCGGCGTGGGAGGCGGATTTTTGATCACGCCATTGCTGTTCTTCATTGGCATTCCTCCTGCGATCGCGGTGGCCACCGGGGCGAATCAAGTCGTGGCCTCGTCAGTGTCTGGCGTGCTGGCGCAGGTCAAGCGCAAGGCCGTGGATTTCACGATGGGATTTGTCCTGTTGGCGGGTGGGTTTGTCGGGTCTGCGGGCGGAGTGTGGTTTTTTGCACGACTGACAGCGGCAGGTCAGGTCGATCTGTTTGTGCAACTGTCTTACGTGTTGTTTTTGGGCCTGATTGGTCTGGCAATGTTCTGGGAGTCGCTGGTTGCATTGCGCCGGGCAAGCAGGCCCAATGCACCGATCCGAAGGTCGCACACGCACAGTTGGGTGCATGGGCTGCCGTTCAAGATGAAATTCCGTGCGTCCGGTCTTTATATCTCGGTGTTGCCACCGCTGGCTGTGGGGGCACTGGTCGGGTTTCTGGCCGCAATCATGGGGGTTGGCGGCGGGTTCATAATGGTACCGGCGATGATCTATCTGCTGGGCATGCCAACCAAAGTTGTGATCGGAACATCCCTGTTCCAGATCATCTTTGTTACCGCGTTCACCACCTTGATGCATGCCATAACGGCGAACACGGTGGACATGATGCTTGCGGTTCTGCTGATCCTTGGTGGAGTGACCGGCGCGCAATTGGGCGCACAGGTCAGCGGGCGGCTTAAGGCCGAGCAGTTACGCATCCTGCTGTCATTGCTGGTTCTGGGTGTTGCGGCAAAGATCGCGCTGGATCTTTTGCTGCGCCCGTCCGAGCTATACACAATTACGCCGGGATTATTGCCATGATCCGTGCGGCGTTGTTCTGGATCTTGTCTGCCATCCCCGCACTGGGGGCGAGCGAAGATATCGTCGCCGGGCTCAGCCAGAACCGGGTCTCGATCACTGCCGATTTTGATGGGTCTGAAATCCTGATCTATGGTGCCGTGCGGCGGACGGCCCCAGCCCCACCGGGTGCGTTGCACGTCATCATTACCGTTGAAGGCCCGACGACACCGATCACAGTGCGCAAAAAGCAACGAACGGCGGGCATCTGGATCAACCGGGATGCGGTCCAGATCACCAGCGCGCCGTCATTTTACGCTGTCGCAACCACAGGCTATTTGCGCGATATCCTGACCGAGACGGAAAACCTGCGGCATCAGATCACCATTCCGCGCGCAATTCGGTCTGTCGGCATTTCGCAGCAGGCCCTGAACGCGCCAGAGTTTTTGGAAGCTTTGGTCCGCGTGCGCGAAGCGGAAGACCGCTTTCGGCTCAACGAAAGGTCGGTGCAATTTACTCAGGCGACCTTGTTCCGCACCGATGTGATCTTGCCCGCCAACCTTACCGAGGGGCTTTATCGGGTGCGCATTTTTCTGACGCGTGACGGCAAGGTCGTGGACAGGATCGAGCGGCAGATCAATGTGCGCAAAGAGGGGCTGGAACGCTTTTTGTTCAACCTGTCGCGTGACCATCCACTGATTTATGGCCTGTTGTCACTGCTGATCGCCGTTCTTGCAGGCTACGGCGCATCGGCTGCATTCCGCATTCTCAAGCGATAAGCTGGTGGCGGGCGCTGCGCCACAACCACCATGCTGCGACCCCACGCGCGGCATTCATGCCCATGAGTGCCGCCCACAAGCCATGGTTGTCAAAAGGGCCAATCAAGGCCCCAATCAAGACAGCATACAGCGCTACAGACAGCGCCACGACCTTCAGCATGACCCGCGTCAGCGTCGCACCAATGAAAATGCCATCATAAATCCAACTGGCCACACCGATCAGCGGAGCCGCGGCAACCCAAGGCAAATACAGCCGTGCCTCTGCCCTTACACCAGGCGCCGTGGTCATAAGATCAATTATCACAGGCCCCAAAGTCCAGAACAGGGCCGCCATGACAAGGCTACCTCCAAAACCCCAACGCATCGACAAATCAGCCGCACGATCCACGTCGCGCTGCTTGCGGGCACCGACGGCCTGCCCGACCAAAGTCTCGGCTGCCGTGGCAAAACCGTCGAGCGCATAAGCAGTGATTGCCAGAAACTGCATCAGCACCTGATTGGCCGCCAATCTCACATCGCCCAAACCGGCCGACAGAAAGACAAACGCGGTGAACGCCCCTTGCAACAAGATGGTGCGCAGCATGATTGCACTGTTGACCAGAACCATCCGTCGCAATGCAGATGCATCGCGCAACCGCGCGAAAGCAGGTAGAAAGGCTTGACCAAACGCATCGCGGCAAAGCCAAAGTCCAAAGGCAAGCCCGGTCCATTCCGCGATCAGTGAGGCAATGGCCACGCCTTGGACCGACCAGCCGAGCCCCAGCACGAACCAGACGTCCAAAGCCGCATTGATGCCATTGATCCACAGTTGCAACAGCAACACCGCCCGCGCACGCTCCACCGCGATCAGCCAGCCGTTGACAGCGTAAAGCGCAATGGTCGCAAGAGCCCCCCAGATACGAATGTGCAAATACTGCCGCGCCAGAGATTCAACCTCGGCCGATGCAGGCGCAACTTCGAACGCTGCCCACAGGACCGCTGATTGCAGACCGACAATCAAAACACCCGCGACCGTCGCAATTGCCAGTGCGCGATATAGTGTGGCGTCACGTTCTGCCCTGTTGCCTGCACCATGCGCCTGGGCGGCAAGGCCGGCAGTCCCCATACGCAAAAAGCTGAAGATCCAGTAGAACGATGCCAATACGACAGCCCCAAGGCCGACAGCACCGATCGGGGCTGCGGCACCCAACTGACCCACCACGGCTGTATCAACAGCCCCCAGAACGGGCACAGTCACATTCGACAGGATGAAGGGCCACGAAATGGCCCAGACCCGTGCATGTGTAACAGCAGTCATTCCGCTGGCGCACCGGGCGGTGGCGGCATCAGGAAATGTCCGGTGCCTTGGGCAAACAACCGCGCGCGGTTGTCTTGCCAAGCCTCGACATGAACGCTTGCATAGCGACGGCCAGAGCGGTTGATGCGGGCACGGGCATAGGCATCACGCGGCAGACCAGAGCGCAGATAGTCAACCGTAAAATCAATGGTCTTGGGCAAACGCACCGGCCCCATATCGGCGGTCGGGTCCACGCGCCCGGCCTCCATCTCCTCCCAAAGGCTACCCCATGCCAGTTCGATGATGGCCGCCACCTCCAGAAATGCTGCCGTTACCCCGCCATGCAACGCGGGCAAAGACGGATTGCCGATCAGCTTTTCGTCAAACGGCAAGATCGCCGTCAGCTCGTCGCCGCGCCGGTCGAACTGGATGCCCAGATATGAGATATAGGGCACACCTGACAGCAGCCCTCTCAAGGCCGCGTCGCGGCGCTGCTTGATCACCTGCACGGGTTCGGGACGGGTCGTCTTCATCGTTGCGCCTCTTTTGGCCTGTCCAGAGTGAAAGCGCCGGTTGCGGCGGCCACAGGCCGCGCTTCATCCTCATCGGTTGCGGTCACCCGGACAAAAGCAACAGACCGCGTCACGTGATAGCAGTCGGCACGCGCAGTGATCGTTTGGCCCGGTGTTGCCGCGCGGAAATAATCGATTCGCAGATCCAGCGTCGCGGTGGAGGCAGGCGCAGCAGGATGGCACATCACCGCAGCACCCGAAGCGGTATCCATCAGCGCAGAAACCGCACCGCCGTGGATCACGCCGGTCGCCGGATCTCCTATGAAGCGGACATCATACGGCATCGAAATCACCGCCTTTCCGTCGCCAAGGCTTTCAAACTCCATCCCCAGAGCGCGGGCGTGGGGAATGGCTTCGATGAACTGTCGCGCAATTTGGATGATGTCGGTCATGGTTGCTCCTTGCGCTCATAATCCCTGCTTGGACCGCCACCGCAAGCTGCGAAATAATGCACCGAACATTGCGCACCACCAGATCCGCGCTTACTCTGATTTACGGAGGACCGCGATGACCGATACCAGCCGTCTGAGTTTCAAGGAAATGTGCGCGCGCTTCGACGTCACCCCGCGCACGCTTCGCTATTACGAATACATCGAATTGCTGTCTCCGGAAAAGGAGGGACGCGCCCGCTTCTACGGTCCACGTGAACTGGCGCGCATGACCCTGATCCTGCGGGGCCGGCGCTTTGGTTTCAGTCTGGAAGAGATCCGGCAATGGCTTTTGATGTATCGCCAGCAGGGCACCCGTCCGCAATATGAGACGTTTCTTGGTCTCGCTGATCGCCAGCTTGGTGCGCTGGAGCAGCAAAAGGCTGAGCTTGATGCCACAATTGACGATTTGCGCACGTTGAGGGCAACAACAGTCGATGCGTTGGCCAAACTTGATTAGGCTGACATGACGTCACCCCGACGTCTGACGTGACGTTATATTTACGTTAACGTCAACCACTCTGGTATGCTTTGGCCAAAGCACACATCTGCCTTTGAGATGATGGCGTCCAAGAGTGCGTGACAATGACCGATGATTATATGACCATTCGCCAGATGTGTGAGACATTCGATGTCACACCCCGCACGTTGCGGTTTTACGAGGCGAAAGAATTGCTGTTCCCGCAGCGTGATGGCACGCGCCGCCTGTTCACCCGGCGTGATCGCGCACGTCTGACGTTGATTTTGCGCGGCAAGCGGTTTGGTTTCTCACTGGAAGATATTCGCCAGATTCTCGATCTGTATGATCGTGACGGGTCAAATCATGCCCAGACTCTTCGAACCTATGAACTTGCCCGGCAACGGCTTGCCCAGATGCAGGCGCAACGCGCCGAACTGGATGTTGCCATCATCGAACTGCAAGCCGAGTTGGATGCAGGCGGGGCAATGATCGCCGGCCTGCGACGCGCGGCAGAATGACCAATTAAACCGATAAAGCCGATAGACCGATCAAGGGAGAGAGCACCGATGCCAATCTACAACGCCCCCGTGAAGGACATGCAGTTCCTGTTGCACAATGTGCTCAAGGTCACTGCCGCGGATACCCCCGGTTATGCCGACCTTGACGAGGCCTTCACGGCCGCCGTGCTCGAAGAGGCGGGCAAAGTCGCGTCCGAGGTTCTGGCGCCGCTGAACGCGGTCGGGGACCGCGAAGGATGTGTTCTGGAAAATGGCGTTGTGCGCACGCCAAAAGGCTTTGACGCCGCGTTCAAGGCGATGAAAGAGGGCGGCTGGACTGCATTGGATTGCGACACCGAATATGGCGGTCAGGGTCTGCCATATCTGTTGGGCTCGGCGGTGGGCGAGATTTTTGTGTCTGCCAATATGGCCTTCAACATGTATCAGGGGCTGACCCACGGCGCCTATTCAGCGATCCACGCCCATGGCACGGCGGCACAAAAGACAACTTATCTGCCGAAGCTGGTATCGTGCGACTGGACCGGCACAATGAACCTGACCGAACCGCATTGCGGCACCGATCTGGGCCTTATGCGCACCAAGGCCGAGCCGCAGGACGATGGCAGCTATCTGATCACCGGGCAAAAGATCTTCATCTCGGCAGGGGAGCATGATCTGGCCGAGAACATCATCCACCTGGTTCTGGCGAAGGCGCCGGGAGGTGGTGAGGGCAGCAAGGGAATTTCGCTCTTCATTGTGCCGAAATTTCTGGTGAATGCGGATGGTTCGCTTGGCGACCGCAACAGCCTGTCCTGCGGCAAGATCGAAGAGAAAATGGGCATCCACGGCAATGCCACTTGCGTGATGAACTATGACGGCGCAAAGGGCTGGCTGTTGGGCGATCTGCACAAGGGCATGCGCGCCATGTTCACCATGATGAACGAGGCGCGTCTGGGTGTGGGTCTGCAAGGCTATGCCCAAGCCGAGGCGGCGTATCAGAATGCGCTGGCCTATGCGAAAGACCGGCTTCAGGGGCGTGCCGTAACTGGCGCCGAAAACACACAAGGGCCCGCGGATCCGTTGATCGTTCACCCCGATATCCGCCGCAACCTGATGGAACAAAAGTCTTTCGTCGAAGGCGCACGCGCTTTGACGCTTTGGGCGGCACACCTGATCGATCGCTCGGTGCGTCAGGGAGATGCGGCGGCCGAAGGGCTGGTCAGCCTGATGATCCCCGTGGTCAAGGGCTTCCAGACCGACAAGGGGTTCGAAATGGCGGTGCAGGCTCAACAGGTGTTCGGCGGGCACGGCTATATCGAAGAATGGGGCATGAGCCAGTTCGCCCGCGATGCCCGGATCGCCATGATTTACGAGGGTGCAAACGGGGTGCAGGCTCTGGATCTGGTCGGCCGCAAGCTGGCGCATGATGGTGGCAAGCACGTGATGGCGTTCTTCGAAATGGTGAAGGCAGAATGCAAGGCCCATGACGGCGACGACCGGATGAAGGGCTTTGCCGAGCCGCTGAAGGTCGCTTCAAAGCAACTGCAGCAGGCAGGCATGTTCTTCATGCAATCGGGCATGAAAAATCCCAATGCCGCGCTGTCGGGCTCTTATGACTTCATGCACCTCATGGGCCATGTCTGCCTGGGCCTGATGTGGACCCGGATGGCAAAAGCCGCGTATGAGGCACTGGATGCAGGCCATGCCGACCGCGACTATCTTGAGGCCAAGATCGCAACTGGTCGCTTCTACATGGCGCGCCAGCTTCCCGCTTGCACCATGCATCTGGCCCGGATCGAAACCGGGGCCGAGACGGTCATGGCCTTGTCAGCAGAGGCGTTCTAAACTGCGGAAATCTGCAGGGAGATCACGATTTTTCTGCGAAAAATCCCCCTGCCCCTGCCGGAGAATCCAAATGCCCAAACGCTTTCGCCTGACCCGCCGTTTTCCCGTTGCAATGACAGAAGACGGATACCGCCGATTGAAGCGATTTGCAGCTGAAGCCGGGCTGGATGAAGGCGAAGCGTTATCATTTCTGTTCGAACACTTTGACAGCGTGACGCACAAAGAGAATCTGACCCACAGGCTCCGGCTGTTCAATTCAGAACTGGAAGATCGCAAGCACTGAAAGCATTTCGACGGAACGCCGCTTGCTGAGGATTTGAACCAAACAAAAACGCCAATGGTGCAGACCGTCGCCTTGATCGGTTTTGGTTCAGCAGGTTTCAACAACAGGGCTTCCCTGTTGGCGGCCATCCGGCTCTTGAGCCGGTTGGGCGCACAATGACTGAAGAAGCAAGAGGAACCAAAGCTTGCTTCATCTTGGTGAAAAAAATTCACCGGGGCTCGGGGGAAATGAAAGCCTGGGTCGCACCGGAAGGTCTGGGAGGGCCGCTGGCAATGGATGCAACAACGACTTGCACGACGGAGCTTTACTGCTTCGGTGAGAGTGGCAATGCTTACAAATGCGCTCTTGCTCTTGTGCTTTCGGGGACAGAGTGGCGCGCGCGCTATGTTGATTTTTTCAACGGCGAGACGCGCACGGCAGCATTTCGCACCATCAACGCAATGGGCGAAGTTCCTGTTTTGGTCGACGGCGACAAGGTACTGACCCAATCCGGGGCGATCTTGCTGCATGTCGCCGCGCTCTCCGGGCAACTGAGCGGGGACGCTGCTTCTGATCAGAGCGAGGTTCTGCGATGGATCCTGTGGGATAATCACAAGCTTTCGACCCAGATCGGTGTTGTGCGGTTCTTGCTCAATTTCCTGCCAGCCGAGAAACGCCCCGAAGGGGTGGTCCCGTTTTTGCAAGGCCGTCTGAGAGCTGCCTATGGTGTGCTTGACACCCATCTTGCGCAGCGTGACTGGATCGTGGGCGAGACGCCGACGATCGCGGATCTGTCGTGTTGCGGCTACCTTTATTACCCCGAACCTTTTGGCTTTGACCGCAAGGACTGGCCCCACATCGACACCTGGCTGGACCGAATCGCGGCTCTGCCAGGCTGGAAACATCCCTATGATTTGATGCCCGGCAACCCCTCGGACCGGGCATAAGGAGAAGACACCATGTCAGACGCTTTTATCTACGACACCGTGCGCAGCCCGCGCGGCAAGGGCCGGCCCGATGGCAGCTTGCACGAACTCACCTCGGTCGCACTCTCGGCAAAGATCCTGAATGCGGTCAAGGAACGCAATGGGCTGGAGGGCCATGCGGTCGAGGATGTGATCTGGGGCAACGTAACCCAAGTGGGTGAACAAGGGGGCTGCCTGGCACGTTCTGCCGTGCTTGCGTCGGACCTTGACCAGTCGATCCCCGGTCTGGCCATAAACCGATTTTGTGCCAGCGGGATGGAAGCGGTCAACATCGCCGCCAACCAGATCAGGGGCGGCGCGGGCCAAGCCTACATTGCGGGCGGGGTCGAAATGATGGGCCGTGTTGCAATGGGCAGTGATGGCGCGGCGATTGCGGTTGACCCGTCGCTTGCGATGAAAACCTATTTCGTGCCGCAGGGCATCTCCGCCGATATCATTGCCACCGAATACGGCTTCACCCGTGACATGGCTGACGCACTTGCCATGGAATCGCAGCGCCGGGCGGCAGAGGCGTGGGCGGACAACCGCTTTGCCAAATCGGTCATTACCATCCGCGACCAGAACGGAATCCCGATTCTGGATCACGACGAGTACATGCGCCCAGGCACCGATATGCAGGCCCTTGGCGCGCTGAAACCCGCGTTCAAGGACATGGGCGAGGTGATGCCCGGCTTCGACAAGATCGCCATGATGAAATACCCGCATCTGGAGCGGATCAACCATATCCACCACGCCGGCAATTCGTCGGGCATCGTCGATGGCGCTGCCGCCGTTCTGATCGGCAATGCCGAGTTTGGCCGTGCCCACGGGTTGAAGCCCCGCGCGCGCATCCGCGCGACCGCCAAGATCGGCACCGACCCCACGATCATGCTGACCGGGCCAGTACCTGTGACCGAAAAGATCCTGCGCGATTCCGGGATGAGCATTTCCGACATCGACCTGTTCGAGGTGAACGAGGCTTTTGCCAGCGTTGTTCTGCGTTTCATGCAGGCGTTCGGGGTGGACCCGTCAAAGGTGAACCCGAACGGCGGCTCCATTGCCATGGGGCACCCGCTGGGCGCGACGGGGGCGATCATCATCGGCACCTTGCTTGACGAGTTGGAGCGCAGTGGCAAAAGCGTGGGCCTGGCCACGCTGTGCATTGCCTCGGGCATGGGAGCGGCGACCATCATCGAACGGGTATAACCGATGCAGGCCGCCGCCATCCTTCAAACCTATCTGGATGAAATCGCCACTGCCGTCATGGCGGGCGATTTTGCGGCCTATCGGGCCGGGATCGCCACGCCCTTTCATCTGGTAACCCACACGGAGAGCCTGACGCTTTTCAGTGATGACGAACTGCAGGCCGGATTTGACAGCTTCTGTTCGATGCTGAAATTGCAGCGGGTCACCAATTACATCCGGCTGGTGGAAAGCGCGCAGCAGCTTGACCCCGATCTGCTTGCCGGACGCTACATCACACATTTGATTGCGGGCGGGATGCGCGTGCTAGATCCATTTCAATCGCAGATCACCCTGCGCCGCGTGGGTGACCGCTGGTGCGCGGCCTCGATCACCAACGCCCTTGCCAATTCACGCTGGCCGCTTGTGCTGTCCAGCCTTGCCAAAACCGACCTTCAGAAAGGACCGGAAGAATGACCGATTTCTCTTATGCCGTTGACGGCGACGGCGTCGCCACCATCACCTGGGATGTGCTGGGCAAATCCATGAACGTGATGTCCCTCTCGGGCTTTGCGGAACTGAACGACCACCTTGATACGGCCCTTGCCGATGCGTCGGTCAAAGGCGTGATCCTCACCTCCGGCAAAAAGGACTTTGCCGGCGGAATGGACCTGAACGTGATCGCCAAAATGCGCGATGACGGAGGGGCTGAGGGAATTTTCAGCGGCGTGATGGACATGCACGCCATTCTGCGCAAGATCGAACGTGCGGGGATGGACCCGAAAACCCTGAAAGGTGGCAAACCCATTGTCGCTGCGCTGCCCGGCACGGCCCTTGGTATCGGGCTGGAGGTGCCACTGTCCTGCCATCGCATCATCGCTGCCGACAACCCGAAGGCCAAGATCGGCCTGCCGGAAATCATGGTCGGCATTTTTCCGGGCGCGGGCGGCACCACAAGATTGGTGCGCAAAATGGGTGCGATGATGGCCGCGCCCTATCTGCTGGAAGGCAAGCTTTCCGATCCAAAGGCAGCCAAGGCGGGTGGATTGATCGATGAGGTCGTGGCGCCAGAGAGTCTGCTGGCCCGCGCCAAGGAATGGGTTCTGTCGGCCCAAGAGTCTGATCTGGTCAAGCCATGGGATGCCAAGGGCTACAAAATGCCCGGCGGCACCCCCTATCATCCGGCGGGCTTCATGACCTTTGTAGGCGCAAGCGCCATGGTGCATGGCAAGACCATGGGCGTTTATCCCGCAGCCAAAGCGCTTCTGAGCGCGGTCTATGAAGGCGCTATGGTGCCTTTCGACACCGCGCTGAAAATCGAGGCGCGACACTTCACCTCGGTGCTGATGAACCCGTCGTCCAGCGCGATGATCCGCAGCCTGTTCATCAATAAAGAAGCGCTGGAAAAGGGCGCAAACCGCCCGGACGCGCCCGATCAGACCGTAAAGAAGATTGGCGTGATCGGCGCAGGCATGATGGGGGCGGGCATCGCCTATGTCAGCGCCAATGCCGGGATCGAAGTGGTGCTGATTGACGCGGCACAGGATGCGGCGGACCGGGGCAAGGCCTATTCGGAAACCATTCTCGACAAGGGCATCCAGCGCCGAAAAGTGACCGCAGAGAAAAAGGGAGAGGTGTTGGCCCGCATCACTGCCACCACCGATTACGCCGCCCTGTCAGGCTGTGATCTGATCGTGGAAGCGGTCTTTGAGGATATGAAGGTTAAGGCCGATGTGACCGCAAAGGTCGAAGCGGTTGTGGGCAAGGATTGCATCTTTGCCACCAACACCTCGACCTTGCCGATCACCGATCTGGCAAAATCAAGCCAACGCCCGGACCAGTTCATCGGCATCCACTTTTTCTCGCCGGTCGACAAGATGCTGCTGGTTGAAATCATCCGTGGCAAACAGACCGGCGATGTGGCGGTGGCAAAGGCGCTGGATTACGTGCGCCAGATCCGCAAGACGCCGATCGTGGTCAATGACGCGCGGTTCTTCTACGCCAACCGCTGCATCATACCCTATATCAACGAAGGCATCCGTATGGTGGCCGAGGGTGTGGAACCCGCGCTGATCGAAAACGCCGCCAAACTGGTTGGCATGCCGCTGGGTCCGCTGCAGCTGGTGGATGAAACCTCGATCGATCTTGGCGTCAAAATCGCCAAGGCGACCAAGGCTGCGATGGGCGACGCCTATCCCGATGGCGCGGTGGATGATGTGCTGTTCTGGATGGCCGATCAGGGCCGCATGGGCAAAAAGGCCAATGCAGGATTCTACAGCTATGACGAAGCCGGCAAACGCGGCGGGCTATGGGAAGGGCTTGCGTCGCAATACCCGGTGTCTGATGACCAACCCGATCTGACCCGTGTTCAGCATCGCCTGTTGATGGCACAGGTGCTGGAAGCCGTGCGCGCGCTGGAAGATGGGGTGCTGACCGATATCCGCGAAGGCGATGTCGGCGCGATCCTCGGCTGGGGCTTCGCGCCTTGGTCGGGCGGCCCCTTCGGCTGGCTCGACATCATCGGCGCCGCCCGCGCGGTGGAGATCTGTGATGCGCTGACCACCGACGAAGGAAGCCGATTCAGCACGCCGCAAATGCTGCGCGACATGGCCACATCTGGCGCGACTTTTTACGGCAAGACGGCCCGCAAGGCCGCCTGAGGGACTCTATCCCAAGCAGTGCCGCCCTGCCGAACGCAGGGCGGCACCAGTTTCTTCGGCCATCAGACAGGCAATCAAATGTCGGGCCTGTGCAAAAGTAAAATTGCTGAAGGGCGCCGTCCGCCAGTCACTGTTCGCCAGCGGGTCACCGCTACAAGACAACAGAACCCCGCGACTCGCATAGATCACCTGATGCCGGGCGAACCGCAGGTTTATCACCGATCCCGTTTCCGGTGGCCTGCACCGCGCTATGCCCCGCCACCCTTCCAGCGCCCGCGCCGGAATCATCGCGAACGGATCGCCATACATATCCTCCGCCAAATCCGCCTCGATCAAGACCCTCTGCTCAGGCAACAACAGCAGCTCTTCACGATTGTCCATTGCCCATGCGGGCACCTGCAGGGGCCAAAGCTCCGGTGGTGCGTCAGCGATGTCCTGCGTGCGCGTCTGCACCACAGGTTGATGCCCACAATCAAAGGTCAGTACAAAAGCACCGTCAGTCAGTGACTCCGCAGCAATCCAACCATCGGGCGTTGCGATCGGGGTCCGGGCCAGAATCCCCTCAGCCACGACCGAAGGCCCCGCCACTTCTGACCGCTCCGGCGCCAGCCAGACCATCACCCATTCCTTACCTTCAGGCCTTGGCACCCAATCCGTGACAAGGCAAACCCGCCTTGGCTTCACCCCTGAAGACAGCAGCGGCCTCCCTTGGGGCACAGGCGCGGCAAAATCGTGGCAAAATGCACGCATTGGCCAAAAGCGCGCCAACTCGCCAGATCTACCCTGACGCTGCGATCGCTGAGTTGCAATAACCGGCGATCGTCCCGCATCGGCGGCAAGACCCTGACGTTCGGAGTATTCGTCCGCGCCGAAGATCGCGGTTCCTACACCGCATTGGGCAATGCCTGCCCATCGGCGAAGGCGATCAGGTTCTCGACCGCCATCATCCCCATGGCGCTGCGCACCTCCAGCGCAGCGGTCCCCAGATGCGGCAGCAAGGTCACGTTCTCCAGAGCCACGAGCGCCTGGTTGATCTGCGGCTCGAACTCATAGACATCCAGACCCGCTCCGGCGAGACGCCCCCCGACCAGCGCTGCCGCAAGAGCCGCTTCGTCCACCACATCACCCCGACTGATGTTCACCAGAATGGCATGGGGCTGCATGTGCGTCAGCGTCGCGCGGTTGATCAGGTGATGCGTGTCTTTGCCGCCCGGCACCGCCAGCACCACCACATCGGCGGCCAATACTTCGGCCAGATCGGCCTGCCGTGCGGGCACACCCGCATCGGCGACGGGCGAGCGGTTGAAAAACACCACATCCATCCCGAACCCGGCCTGCGCACGGCGGGCAATCGCCTTGCCGATGCGTCCCATGCCGATGATGCCAAGGCGCTTGCCCGAAAGGTGCATGCCCAGCATCTGGGTCGGGTGCCAGCCTTCCCAGCGGCCGGCGCGCACAATACGCTCTCCCTCACCGGCGCGGCGGGCGGTCATCAACATCAGGGTCAGTGCGATATCGGCAGTGGCATCGGTCACCGCGCCGGGGGTGTTGGTTACAACCAACCCGGCGGCTCGGGCGGCGGCGACGTCGATATGGTTGTAGCCAACGCCGAAATTGGCCAGCATACGGGCGCGCGGGGCTGGCACGTCAGCAAAGACATCGGCTTGATAGCGGTCGCCCAACGTGGGCAGGATCAGGTCATGGTCGCGCAGGCTGGCGCGCAACTCGTCGGCGGACAAGGGCGCTGTGCTCTGCCTCTGGGTCACTTCGAACCGGGCGTGCGCAGCTTGGGTGACATCTTCTGGCAGCGGACGTGTTATCAGAAGTTTCATCAGAACATCTTTCCGCCCAAGGGCACATTATGTGACACGGTTTGGTCAGGCGACAGCAGCACCACTTCGCCGTCCGCGTCCGGCACGCCCAGCACCAGCACTTCGGACATGACCTTGCCGATCTGGCGCGGCGGGAAATTGACCACCGCAATCACTTGCCGCCCGATCAGGGTTTCTGGGGTATAGTGGCGGGTCAACTGTGCGCTGGACCGCTTTTCACCTGTTTCGCCGCCGAAATCGACCCACAGCTTGATGGCAGGCTTGCGCGCCTCGGGAAAAGGTTCAGCGCGGGTGATACGGCCCACGCGAATATCCACCTTTTGAAAGTCGTCATAACCGATCATTTGCCAAGCTCCCGCCCACGGTCTGCCGCAGCCTTGACCGCACGCCGGAGCAGATCAGGAAAGCCAGTGTCGGGGGCCATCAGCACCGACAGTGCTGCCGCTGTCGTGCCACCGGGCGAGGTGACGTTGATGCGCAGTTGTTCGGCACTTTCAGGGGCGCGGTAAGCAAGTTCTCCTGCCCCGGTCACCGTCGCGCGGGCCAGTTGCATCGCAAGGTCTGCGGGCAGGCCTTCGGCTTCGCCCGCCGCCGCCAGTGCTTCGATCATATGAAAGACATAGGCCGGGCCGGAACCGGAAACGGCGGTGACCGCATCCATCTGATGCTCGCCTTCCAGCCGCACCACCTGACCCACAGCCGAAAGCAGCGCTTCGGCTAGGTCCAGATCGGCAGGGGTTGCAGCCGCGTTGCCGATGATCGCGGTGATCCCGCGCCCGACGGCGGCGGGCGTGTTGGGCATGGCGCGCACGATGTGGGTGCCCGCGCCGAACGCCGCCTCATAGGTGGCGATGGTGGTGCCGGCGGCCACGGTCACGATCAGCGTGTCGCTGCCGCCAAACCCGGCGATCTGCGGCAGGGCAGCCCCCATCATCTGCGGCTTGACCGCGATCAGCACCACGGCGGGGGCCTCCGGCATGCCATCGTTGAGCGTCAGGCCTTTGGCGGCAATCCCCTGCAACCAGTCCGAAGGATGCGGGTCCAGAACCCATGTCGCGTGCGGCAAAAGCCCCTGGCCCAGCCAGCCCTCAAGCATGGCCGACCCCATCTTGCCGCAGCCCAGAAGAACCAGGCCCCGGCGGTTGATCATATCCAAATTCATCACATTCCCCGTCTTGACGGGGCTAGGTTAGGCCCGACCGTAAGCCTCGGCAATGGCTACCTTCATAGCGTCGGCCGGGGACTTGTCGCCCCAGCCCACCAATTGAAAGGCCGGATAGAAGCGTTCCGACGCCATCACCGCGCTGGAAATCAGCCGGTCGATCTGCTCCGATCCGACCACCTGCCCGCCCGCCAGCACCAGCCCATAGCGCCAGACCATCAGCTTTTGTTCAGTCCAGTATGTAAACGCCCCGGTCCAGACCATATCGTTGCAGCGGTTCAGCACATCAAGCAGTCCTGGCAGCTTGCCCTCTGGCGGCTCCATCTCGAAGGTGCAGATCAGCCGCAGAGTCTCATCTTGCGCCGACCAGGCGAGGGTCAGAGAATAGGTGCGCCACTGACCTTCCACCGCCATCGCGATCTGGTCATCGGTCACCCGGTCAAACTGCCAGTCATGGTGCGTCGCCAAGGTTTCGACAATATCTATGGGATGGATATCGTCGTGCGACAGAAAATCTTCGGAAAGTGACATTGCCCGGCCTCTTGATGATGCCTTTCGTGGCGTGTGATCCACGAAATGCTGGGTGTCTGGCAAGGCGCTGCGTATGCCCGACACCGCCTTACTAAATATGGTGTTGCAGAAGCGAAAGCCTGTAAAGCAATTTCTTTCAAATCTCCTGTGGACAACCCTTGTGTGGCTGTGGCTCGCCACGCAAATTTGCATAGTTTGACACGCAAACTTGCAGCGGGGCGGTTTCTGCAAAGCCACCTCAAGCTTGCAGTTGATTGCGCCGCAAGTATCCGATCGAAGTGTCGGGGCATATCCAGGCGCCGCCGAGGTGGGGCGTACTGGCCGCTGTGGCCCTGGTTCAAAGCGCGTCAGATGTCAGTCTGGGTTGATTATCTCGCTCCAAAGGATGTGCGGGGCGTCGGCTGCTTTGGCCATTTGGCGCCCCACGCGTATGCTTTCGCGGATCTGCCGCTTGCTCATGGCAAGCGAACACGCGATGGTATTCTTGCGAAACGCGGCTTGCGGACACAACCCAAACCCGTTTTGCCACCACCCCAAGAAAGGACAATGCCAGCAATGTCAAAGGAACCGCGCGCCAACATCTCGGCAGACGGGCTTGGAACTTCGATTGCGGCGCTGCCCAAAAAGGGGCTGCCGCCCGTTCATCTATGGAACCCCGCCTATTGTGGCGAGATGGACATGCGCATTGCACGCGACGGCACATGGTATCACGATGGCACGCCGATCGGGCGTGCGCCGATGGTCAAGCTGTTTTCGTCGATCCTGAAGCGCGAGGGGGATCGGTTCTATTTGGTCACGCCAGTGGAAAAACTTGGGATTCAGGTCGAAGATGCGCCGTTTCTGGCCACCGACTTCACTGCTTCGGGCTCAGGGCGGGCGCAGCAACTGACGTTTTTCACAAAGACCGAGGATACCGTATTGGCCGGACCTGATCACGCGATCCGCGTCGCCCGAGACGCTGCAACCGGCGAACCCTCTCCCTATGTTCACGTCCGCGGCGGTATGGATGCGCTGATCGACCGAAAGACATTTTATCGTCTGGTCGACCTTGGCGTGCAGGAAGATGTTGACGGCACCCTCTGGTTCGGCGTCTGGTCGGCGAACGTTTTCTTTCCCATGATCCCATCGGCTGACCTGTCCTGAATGCCCCGATTTGCCGCAAACCTAACGATGCTGTTCACCGAGGTGCCCAGCCTGCACCGACCGGAACTTGCCGCGCAGGCCGGTTTTGACGGCGCCGAGATCCTGTTCCCCTATGACCACGCCGAGGTTGAATGGGAAAGGGCGCTGTCGGGCTTGCCGGTAGCGTTGATCAATACACCACCCGGCAATTGGTCAGCGGGGGATCGCGGCTTCGCGGCTGTTCCGGGGGCGGAAGATTTGTTTCGCAACGGATTTCTGCGGGCTGCAGCAGTGGCAACGCGACTAGGTGCGGACCGCATCCATGTGATGGCGGGCGTGGCCAAGGGACCACAGGCCGAACATGTCTACCGCGAAAACCTGAGCTGGGCCGTGCAGCAAGCGCCCGATCTGTGCCTGACGGTGGAGCCGATCAACCCCGACGACATGCCGGGCTATTTCCTGAACGATTTCGACCAGGCAGCCCGGATTCTGGAGGATCTGAACACCCCACAAATCGGGCTTCAGTTTGACGTCTGGCACGCGGCGCGCATCCACGGCGATGCAAGCGCCGTCTGGGCGACGCACCGCCACCGCGTCAGCCATGTGCAGATTGCGGGCTTTCCATCGCGCAACGAACCGGGCGGCGGCGGCTTCGACCTGCCCGCCTTGTGCGCAGAACTGGACGCTGGTTGCGGCTCGATCTGGGTTTCTGGCGAATACCGCCCCGCCCGCGCCACTGTGCATGGGCTGATGTGGCTGCACGCCCTTAAATCGCGCAACCGCCCGATCGGCTCCTGAACAGGCAACCCTTGCCCAAACGTTGGTTTTCCGTATGATGCGGCCGCAGCAAGCCAAGGAATACGTCCATGCCGAATGACGCGCCTGAAACCCAGATCGTTACCACCTGGAAAATCGCCTGTGACGGCGGTGAGGGTGCTTTGGGTCACCCCCGCGTCTGGCTGACGATCCCGCAGGATCCGGGATATGTCGAATGTGGCTACTGCGACAAACGCTATGTAATCGACCGCGAGCATGCCCACGACGATCACTGACGCGCGCGTCTACGCAAGTCCGACTGCAAACAACGGCAGCCGCCACTTTCCCGGCTCCATCGCCCGGCAACCTGCCACAGCGCCAGAATTTTTGTTTGGGTATCAATGGTCAGCTGAAGGCATCGCTCCCCCGTCCAAGCTCCCGCCCGATGCCCTTCGCGCAAAACACATGCTGCACCAGCAGATGCGCGATGTCGTAGACTGACCGCCCGATTTCAAGCCCAGTGCGCCGCGTCGGCAGTGCACAGCCGACCGGAATACAGAACCGACGATCCGCCGGAACGGCGGCAGAACCCGCGCAGCCGTCAGCTGATCGGAATGTCGAAACTGCCACATTTCATCACAGCCTCGGCTTTGGGACTTCCCTCACGGAAATAGTCCAGCACATGCAGCCCCGACCAGCTTTGCACCACCTCTTCCCGGTTGCTGATCCCCTTGCCCAGTGCCGTGCCGGTATACTCATCCTGGTAGAAATAGATCACCGTCACGGTCATTCCGTCATCACAGGCCACATTGGCCTGGCCGGTGCCAAAGGCATTCCGGCTGGTCCAGTCGCCCAGACATTGCACACCGTCGTTCATCACCCCCGCCAGCGTCCCCTGCCCCCGGCCAAAGGCACGGCCATGGAACCACCGCCCCTGCTCGCCGATACAGGCGAGGATGTGCACGCAGTTACCCCCGTCATCAGTCATCGGGCAAAGATCACTCTCGGCAAGCGCTGAGGTCGAAAAGACCGCGCTGGCGGCAACAAGCAAGGGTGGCAGCAGACGCAGGAACATGGCAAGACTCGTCGTGGAGATACGGCAAGGAGTTTGGCCATGGGCGACGCATTCGGCAAGGGGCACCATCTGCATCTGATCGACGGCTCGGCCTATATCTTCCGCGCCTATCACGCGCTGCCGCCGCTGACCCGAAAATCCGACGGGCTGCCGGTGGGCGCGGTCGCCGGGTTCTGCAACATTCTATGGGGCGAGCTGACCAAATCGGGACGCGAGGTGCCGACCCATATCGCGGTGATCTTCGACTATTCGTCGAAAACCTTCCGCAATGACATCTATCCGCTCTATAAGGCCAACCGGCCCGAACCGCCCGAAGACCTGCGCCCGCAATTTCCCCTGACCCGTGACGCCACCCGCGCCTTCAACGTCGCCTGTATCGAGATCGACGGATATGAGGCCGATGACATCATCGCCACCCTTGCCCGCCAGGCGGTGGAGGCGGGCGGGGCCTGCACCATCATCTCTTCCGACAAGGACCTGATGCAGCTGGTCGGCAATGGCGTTCGGATGCGCGACCCGATGAAGGACAAGACCATAGACCGCGACGAGGTGATCGAGAAATTCGGCGTGGGGCCGGAAAGGGTGGTCGACGTGCAGGCGCTGGCGGGCGATTCCGTTGACAACGTGCCAGGCGCGCCGGGGATCGGCCTGAAAACCGCCGCCCTTCTGATCAACGAATACGGCGATCTGGAAACCCTGCTGGAGCGTGCCGGAGAAATCAAGCAACCCAAACGCCGTGAGGCGCTGATCGACAATGCCGATCTGATCCGTATCTCGAAACGCCTCGTGTCGCTGGATGCGCAGGTGCCGTTGGACTTCACCATCACCGATCTGGCCATGCACGAGCCCGACCCGGAAAAGCTGCTGCCCTTCTTGCAGGAGATGGAGTTCCGAACCCTGACCCGCCGCGTGTCCGAACGCTTGCAGGTAGAGACCCCGGCCCTGCCAGGCTCCCCCGAACCGCAAGCCACCGCCCCCGAACGCCTGCCATTCGACCACAGCGCCTATGAGCGCATCGACACCCTGCCCGCCCTGCAAGCATGGGCCGACCACATCCGCGACATCGGCCATGTCGCGGTGGATACCGAAACCACCAGCCTGGACGAGATGCGCGCCGACCTGGTCGGCATCTCGCTGGCCGTCGATCCGGGCCGTGCCTGTTATATCCCCATCGGCCACAAACAGGGCGGCGGTGATCTGTTTGGAAGCGCGGAGCTGGTGCCGGGACAACTGTCGCTGGAGGAGGTGCTGGCGGTGCTGAAACCCATCCTTGAGGACCCAGCGATCCTAAAGATCGGCCAGAATATGAAATACGACTGGAAGATCTTTGCCCGCATCGGCGTGACCGTCGCCCCGTTCGATGACACCATGCTGATGTCCTCGGCCATGTATGCCGGGTTGCACAACCACGGCATGGACGTGCTGTCGGAAACCCACCTCGGCCATACCCCGATCCCGATCAAACCGCTGCTCGGGTCGGGCAAATCGGCAATCACCTTCGACCGGGTGGCGATCGACGATGCGGTGAAATACGCCGCCGAAGATGCTGATGTCACCCTGCGCCTGTGGCAGGCTTTCCGCCCCAAGCTACACCGGGCCCGCGTGACCACGGTGTATGAAACGCTGGAACGCCCGCTGGTGCCGGTGCTGGCGAGGATGGAGATGCACGGCATCCAGGTTGACCGCGATACGCTGTCGCGCATGTCCAACGCCTTCGCGCAAAAGATGGCGGGGCTGGAGGATGAGATCCAGACGCTGGCCGGCGAGACCTTCAATGTCGGATCGCCCAAACAACTGGGCGAGGTGCTGTTCGACCGCCTCGGCCTGCCCGGCGGCACCAAGGGCAAGACCGGGGCCTATGCCACCGGCGCCGATGTGCTGGAGGATATCACCACCCTGGAAGACCACCCGCAGGGCGCGCAACTGGCCGCCCGCGTGCTGGACTGGCGGCAACTGTCAAAGCTGAAATCCACCTACACGGACGCGCTGCAAGACCACATCAACCCGGAAACCGGGCGGGTTCACACCTCCTATTCGCTGGTGGGGGCCGTCACGGGGCGGCTGTCCTCCACCGACCCCAACCTACAGAATATCCCGATCCGCACCGAAGAAGGCCGCCGCATCCGCGAGGCCTTTGTCGCCCCTGCGGGGCGGGTTCTCGTGTCGCTCGACTACAGCCAGATCGAGCTGCGCATCCTCGCCCATGTCGCCGATATCCCCTCCCTGCAACAGGCGTTCAAGGACGGTATCGACATCCACGCTCTGACCGCCTCCGAGATGTTCAGCGTGCCCTTGGACCAGATGACCCCCGACATCCGCCGCCGCGCCAAGGCGATCAACTTCGGCGTGATCTACGGCATCTCCGGCTTTGGCTTGGCGCGCAACCTGCGCATTCCGCGCGCGGAGGCCCAAGGTTTCATCGACCGCTATTTCGAGCGTTTTCCGGGCATTAAGGAATACATGTCGGAAACGGTCAAATCAGCGCAGGCCATGGGCTATGTCCAGACCCTTTTCGGTCGTAAAATCCACACGCCCGAGATCAACGCCAAGGGCCCCACCGCCGGTTTTGCCAAACGCGCCGCGATCAACGCGCCGATCCAGGGCACCGCCGCCGATGTGATCCGCCGCGCCATGATCCGCATGCCCCACGCGATTGCGCATCTTGACGCCAAGATGTTGCTTCAGGTCCATGACGAATTGCTCTTTGATGTTGCCGAAGACGACGCCAAAAACCTGACCCACATCGCCAAATCCGTGATGGAAAACGCGCATCATCCCGTGCTGTCCCTCAAGGTCCCCCTGACGGTCGAGGCGGGGCAAGGACCGAATTGGGCAGCCGCACACTAATGACTTCAGGACCCATCGGGGGCGCCAAGTCACCCATGAGTGTTCTTGTCACATCGACCTTTCAAAGCGCAGAGCGGGTTTTGTCCCGGCCGAAACATTTCCACGTGCTGAATGGTCCGAGAAAACCCGCAGCACCCGCGTGACGAGACAAGAACAATACGACGCAGCCGTGCAATCGGATCAAGCCGGATCGACAAGACGGCCCAGAACGCGCCCCCCTAAGATATGCAGGTGATAGTGTGGAACCTCCTGCATACCGTGCTGGCCCGCGTTGGTGATGGCCCTGTAGCCCTCTGGCCCCGTCAGACCCAGCGTCTCACAGACCTGCGCGCAGGCGCGGTGGAAATCGACCAGTTCATCCGCAGATGCCTTTGCCGCAAAGTCCGCAAAATCGACATAGGCACCCTTTGGGATCACCAGCACATGCACTGGTGCCTGCGGGCCGATATCATGAAACGCAAGTGTGTGCGCGGTTTCCAGCACAGTCTTGTTGGGAATCTCGCCGCGCAGGATGCGGGCGAAAACATTGGTGGGATCGTATGGTTCTGTCATTGGCTCAATCCACAAACAAATAGCCGGTGCTCGCGATTTCGCGCGCCTTTTCGACCGGAACATCGAGAAAATCTGCCAAGGGCGTGGTGTTTTCGTCCACGCTGGCAGACTGGCGGATACGATAGAAGTCCCTGAAACCGGCATCGCGCAAGCGGTCGGACTCAAACTTCACATCATAGCGGATGGTTGGCAACAGCCTGTCTATGGTTTCCTGCGGCGTGCGGTCTCCGGCAAGCCCAACTCTGCGGGCGTGGCCGATGAGATACTCGTCCGTAAAATCGCAATCAATCTCCAATAAACGAACCGTTGCCTTGTCAGCGTAAAAATCCTTCATCAGATCCACGTTCGCCGGGTCGATGCACAAAACCAGTCTGTCGGTTTCCCAATAGTCAAACAGCATCCGCACCAGTGCGCGCCGGTGTCTTGTCCGCTTTTCCAAAGTGTTCTGTATTCCACCCAAGTCGGGCAGCTTCGTGCTGTCTTCGTTGAAAAGATAGTCCACGGCAGGCATGTTCGTCACCTTCCGAACGCGGTCCACAAGGCGTTTGGCAACATGCCACTTCTTGCATGTCACCATCATCAATTGGCGTTCGCGCCCGACAGAGCTTTCCCTTTCCCAAAACCGTGGCGCAAAGCGGCGGCCGATCCTGCCGCGACCCGTCAGAAACTTGAACAGGCTCCGTCCTTCGTTCGAGATCTGGAAGCGCGCGCCCTTGGTCGTGTAAAGCTTGCCCAACCGCACTTTCAGATCCTTGGCATGCACGCTGATCTTTCGTGCAAAAATGTAATCCTGACTGAGCAACAGATCGAAATGGTCGTTGTGAAACGTCACCGGCATTCCATAGTCGGTAAACATCAGAAAGGTCAGCGTGCGGCAACGGATGTCTTGTTCCGGCACCAGATGACGCACCAGGGTCTGGAAGAACGTCTCATCGGGAATCCAGGTTGTACGGAAAAACCGCATCACATCCCGCCTGCGGTCGCAGAACTGCAACAGCTGTTCTATGGTACGGCGGCGCAGGCACCACCACTGCGACCCTATCTGCATCTGAATATCGGCAGGCACCTTGCGCGAAAGTCCCAGTTTGCGCTGCCAGTCCATAGAACGATAGAACCATTCCTTCTGCGTCCGTTCATTGAAGTAATGCCGATAGATCAGCCGCTCGTCGCGGATCCCGGTCTTGATCCAGTCCGAGTTGAAAAAATCGACACTTTCGATGTAGTCAACGTCATCGCGGTCCAGAAATTCGTGCGCATATTCCGCCGATTTGATCGGCATGCAGTCACCAGACAACATGTAGAAATGGGTCGCCCGCGAAAATGCATCGACTGCGGCGCGCACGGCCAGCAAAGACGCCTCGACCAGGCTCCACTCCCCCCAGCCACACTTCACGCGACGCTTGGCAAAGACAACCGACGCGTTGGCAGAAAGTTCTGCCTTGATCCGGTCGAAGTCAGCCTGGCTGGCGTTGGCATCGAAATGTATAGCGACGAAATCGCCAGCCGCCGTCAGTCGTTCCGCCTGTGCAATAATGCCATCGGGGTCTTTGTGGGTCAGAAGAATATAGGCGATTCTTGCCATATCGGCGACGATCCTCAGGGCGACAGAGACACTGTTTCTTTAAATAGCTTTATCACAGATTGAAACGACAGCGTTTATTTGCGATTCTGCGGTCAAGAAAGCATAGGGCGGCCAAGCCCGGCAGGAATGGAGCAGTTCACAATGGGATTTCCCGGCACATGGATGACGGAAAGCGAAAGCATGGTGTATCGGGTGGTTCCCAAATGCGCCTGCTCGACCATCGGACAGATCATGTTTTATTCCGACCATGGCACATTCTTCGACGGAGACATTCACGACTCGAAAAAGGGTCTGCATAAATGGGCGCAAGACGACAGCCAGCCGTTGATCGAGCGCAATGTCAAATCGCACAAATCCTATGCCTTCACCTGTGTCCGCAATCCGTATCAGCGCATCCTGTCATCGTTTTTTGACAAGATCTGCGGCATCCAGCGCAACGGCAAGCGCTATCGCGGCAATCTGGTGCCGCAACTGGCGCAAAAATACGGGGTTGAGGTGGGCAGCCCCGAAACCGATTTTGACTTTGACCAGATCCGTAGCTTTCGCCGGTTTTTGCTGTTTGCGCGCGACACCATCCGCTGGCGCAAACCGATGGAGCCGGACATCCACTGGTCGGCAATGTCGGGCCACATCTCGACCTTCATCGTCAACGGTGGGCGCTATAACCACATATTTTTTACCGAAATGTTCAACGATGGCATGCAGGTGGTGTTGGACCATACCAAGCACAGACACGCTGTCGATCTGAAAAAGATACCTCGGTTCAACGAGAGCGAGGGTCACGGCCCAAAGCGCGCGCATCCGGTCGAGGATTATTTCGACGACCTGTCGCGCCATCTGGTCTGGGAGATCTACAAGCGCGATTTCCAGTTGTTCAAATATGATTTCGACAATCCGGGCAACAAAATGCCGACCAGCCAGATTGATCTGGACGAGGTTCACGCCAAGCTGGGCGACTGAATTGATGATGGTCATGCCGCTTTGCCGCTCTATCTTGCTGCGCAGCAGAAAAGGGGCAGCCGATGCAGACAGTGATCATCATGGGGTCGGGTCCCGGCGTCGTAGCGGCGAAGACTTGGCCAAAAGGTGGTGCAACGCTGGTCGCGATCAACAATGCCTGGCAAGTGCGCCCCGACTGGGATGTGCTTATCCATCCGGATGATTTCCCCGCTGATCGCTGGCCGGCGACCCTGCGCCCAGATCAGCGGGTGGTGACATCGGCAGAATACGTTCCATTGCAGAATGCGCTTGGTGGCTTTGTCTATGCCGGGGGCACCATGGCATTTACTGCGGCCTATTGGGCGTTGCAGGCGCTGAAGCCACAGGTGATCGGCCTTGTCGGCTGCGACATGGTGTATGCGTCCAGCGGCAACACCCATTTCTATGGCACCGGCACTGCCGACCCGCTGCGCCCCGACATCACCTTGCGCTCTCTGGAAGCAAAATCGGCGCGCTTGATGGTTTTGGCCGCGCAGGCAGGGTGCGCGATGGTCAATCTGTCAGATGCACCAGAAAGCCGACTTGTCTTTCCCCGCACCGATCATGCCAGTCTTGTTGCAGCACAACCGACCGCGTTTGCCCCGCCGCACATCGATGCCGCCCTTCAGCGCGAAGCGGCTCTGGATTACAATGTGCCATCGGGCAAATACTGGAAAGAAGCCAACCGTTTCGATCCGGCCGAAATAGACCGGATCGATGCGATGTGGCTGCAAGCCGCTGGCGTCAGATCAGACCCTCGGTCCGGAACAATGCCTTCAGATCTGCCTCAGGACGCGCGCCAAAGTGGCTGATGACCTCGGCCGCCGCAACACAGCCCATGCGGCCTGATACTGCAAGGCTTTGTCCGGTGGCCATACCGTAGATGAAGCCGGCGGCGAACTGATCGCCAGCGCCGGTTGCATCGACCGGGACGATCCGGGTGACAGGCACCACGGCCTGTTCGTCCCCTTGCATCAGGATCACATCGTGGCCAGACCGCGTGCAAACCACCGTGCCGCACTCTTTTGCGGCCTGCTCCAGTGCGGCGCTCAGGTCGGTCTGATACAAAGATTCCCATTCGTGTTCGTTCCCGATCACATAGTCGAGATCCTTGACCAGATGGCGGAAGTCATCCCGGTGGCGATCCACACAAAATGGGTCTGACAACGCGATCCCGGCCTTGCCACCCTTGGCGCGACACAGTTCCGCCGCACGTTCAAACGCCTGCTTGCCCTTGGGTTTGTCGTAAAGGTAGCCTTCAAGGAAAAGGATCTGGGCCTGTCCTGCCACGTCATCCGCCACATCGTCAGGGCCAAGCTCGGACGAAATCCCCAAATAGGTGTTCATCGACCGCTCGCCATCGGGGGAAACGAATATCATGCTGCGCGATGTGGGCAGTTCGCCCCCCTGCGCCGGCGGATTGACGAAACGCGTGCCGTTGTCTTCCATTGACTTGGCGTAAAAGCGGCCCAGCTCATCATCATGCACTCGCCCGATGAAGCCGGTAGTCAGCCCAAGATTGCCCAGACCCGCCAATGTGTTGGCAACCGATCCGCCCGGCGCCTGTTTGCGGTCTTTCATCGCGCTGTAAAGCAACTCGCCCCGCTCCCGCTCAACCAGCTGCATGATGCCCTTTTCAATCCCCATCAGATCCAGAAAGCTGTCATCCGATTGGGTGAAGACATCGACAATGGCATTTCCGATGCCCACGACCTGATAGGTTTTCATTCGGTTTTATCCTCGTAAAGGCACCATCCCTTGATCGGGCAGATACCGCATTTGGGTTTTCGCGCAACGCAGATATACCGGCCATGCAGAATAAGCCAGTGATGCGCGTGGTGCTGGAATTCAGCCGGCACGTTATCCTCGATCGCGCGTTCGACCACATAGACATCGCGCCCCGGGCAGATGCCTGAACGGTTGCCAAGTCGGAAGATATGCGTGTCAACCGCCTGTGACGGCTGACCAAACCACATGTTGAGCACCACATTCGCCGTCTTGCGCCCGACACCGGGCAGGGATTGCAGTGCCGCCCGACTGGAGGGCACAGTGCCGCCATATCGGTCCACCAGAATGCGGCTCAGCTTGATGACATTTTTGGCCTTGTTGCGATACAGCCCGATCGTGCGGATGTGCTCGATCAGACGTTCCTCGCCCAAGGCGAGCATCTTTTCAGGCGTGTCGGCAATGACAAACAGCCCGCGCGTGGCCTTGTTCACACCCACATCCGTGGCCTGCGCCGACAGCGCCACCGCCACCACCAGTGTATAGGCATTCACATGTTCCAGCTCGCCCTTCGGCTCCGGCTCGGCCGCTTGGAAGGTTGCAAAGATCGCGCGCATCGCGTGGTAATCAAGCTGTTTGATCATGGGCTTTTGCACCACACATCGCCCGGTATCGCAAGCGCGGAAAAGCCGCAGGAAACGGGTCGCAAAGCAACCTGCCCATCCATAGGGTAAGGATCCAAGGAGATGCCGATGTCAGACTTGTCGCCAGACTACCACTACAATGTCATCGGGCGTGCCATCCGCGAGATCGACGCCGCCGGCCCTGGCCTGAGACTGGACGCGCTCGCGGCGCGCATGGGAATGAGTCAGGCGCATTTCCAGCGGGTGTTCTCGGCTTGGGTCGGCGTCAGCCCAAAGCGATATCAGCAGTATCTGGCCTTGGACCACGCAAAAACGCTTCTCGTCACGCGCCACACCACACTTGCCGCCGCTGATGGGGCGGGCCTGTCAGGCAGCGGGCGTCTTCACGATTTGTTCCTGTCCTGGGAGGCGATGACACCGGGTGATTTCGCCCGCGCCGGCGATGGCCTGATCATCCGGCATGGCTGGTTCGACAGTCCGTTCGGGCGCGCCATCGTCACAGGAACCGATCGTGGCATCTGCGGTATCGGCTTTGCCGCCGAAACCGGCGAAGATGCCGCACTGGCTGATTTGCTGGGTCGCTGGCCAAAGGCACGTTTCGTTGATGACCCAGAGATGCTTCGGCCCTGGGTCCTGCAAGCCTTCGGCGCGCAGCCCGGCCAGAACGGCGATACGCCCCTTTTCCTGATCGGCGCCCCGTTCCAGATCAAGGTGTGGGAGGCTCTGCTGCGCATTCCTTCCGGCCATGTCACCACCTACAGTGACATTGCGACTGTCATAGGCCACCCAAAGGCGGTGCGGGCGGTTGGAACGGCGGTTGGACGCAACCCGATCAGCCTGCTGATCCCGTGCCATCGGGCGCTGCGCAAAAGCGGGGCTTTGGGTGGGTATCACTGGGGCCTGCCTGTCAAACGCGCAATCCTTGCGCATGAATCAGCGTGGATTGACGCCGCCGACACCGCAATGTGATGCGCGGAAAACAGCGCAGATAACAACGGAACTGTTTTGGCCGCAAATGCGTTGTTATACAGCAATCAGGCTGCGGGCTTTGTCCGTGGCACAAAGTATTCATGAGGCGGCAGCAATGACCTTCAAAACCCCACTCCTTTTCTCTGCAGCGTCGCTTTTGGCGCTGACTGCCTGCGTTGACCCCAACGCTTACCCCGACAACCCGAATGCACGCACCCAACAGGGTGCAATCCTTGGCGGGCTGGTCGGAGCCGCGGCTGGTGCCAGCTCTGGCGGCAGTGATCGTTTTGGCAAAGCTGTGGTTGGCGGCGTCATCGGCGCTGCGGCAGGTGGTGCGATTGGTGCCACGTTGGACCGTCAGGCGGCTGAGTTGCGCGGATCGATCAACAACCCGAATGTGACGGTGACCAACAATGGCCAGTACCTGACCGTAAACCTGCCGCAAGATCTTTTGTTCGCAGTCGACAGTACGGCCTTGCGGCCCGATCTTCGTTCCGATCTTGGCAGCGTTGCGACCAGTCTGATGCGGTATCCCAACAGCCGGATCGAAGTGATCGGCCACACCGACAACACCGGATCTGCTGCTTACAACTATGACCTCTCCCAGCGTCGCGCAGCGGCCGTTTCAAATGTTCTGACCCAGAATGGTGTGCCTTCCGGACGGATCTCCAACATCGGTCGCGGTTTCGATCAGCCGATCGCCTCCAATGCTTCTGCGCAGGGTCGCGCGCAAAATCGCCGCGTTGAAATCATCATCCGCCCGACGTCCTGATCTACTGACACTGAAAGTCTGGGCCGCCCCATCGGGCGGCCCTTTTCGTTGGGCAACATGGCACAGTTTGTCCTTGAGAACCGCTTGCGGTGGTCATAGATTTTGACCAATCACCAAGGTGCTTTCTTTCATGCCATTTACAAAGATCCATACCGAAAAACTGTCGCAATCTGTCGTCCGACAAATCGAGCAGTTGATCTTGCGCGGCATCTTGCGCGCCGGCGAGCGTTTGCCATCAGAACGCGAATTGTCCGACCGTCTTGGCGTCTCGCGGCCATCGCTGCGCGATGCGGTGTCTGATCTTCAAGCGCGTGGTCTTCTGGTCAGTCGTGCCGGAGCAGGCATCTATGTGGCTGAAGTGCTGGGTTCCGCTTTTTCGGATGCCTTGGTCCAGCTTTTTGCGAGCCATGACGAAGCGGTTTTCGACTACATCGCCTTTCGCCGCGACCTAGAGGGCCTAGCCGCAGAGCGCGCCGCTCGACTTGGCTCCGACACCGATCTGAAAGTCGTCGACGCGGTGTTCCGGAAAATGGAAGCCGCGCATCTGAAACGCGACCCGAGCGATGAGGCGGCGTTGGATGCGGAATTCCATCTGGCCATTATTGAAGCCAGCCACAATGTGGTGATGCTGCACATGATGCGGTCGATGTATGATCTGCTGCGTCAGGGCGTGTTCTACAACCGCCAGGTCATGTTTCGAAACCGGACCACCCGCGACACGTTGCTGGATCAGCACCGCGCCATCAACATCGGATTGCAAGCGCGTGACTCACAAGCCGCGCGTGCTGCTGTCGAGGCACATTTGACTTACGTCGAGCAATCTCTGACCGATCAGATCAAGGCCGAGAGGAACGAGATGATTGCGCAGCAACGGTTCGAGCATGAACAATACCGTTAAAAAAAAGACCGGCCCTTGGGCCGGTCTTTTGGAAATCGGTCGGCGGCCAAAATCAGTGCAGCTTTGCGTTCACTTCTTGGATGGCAGCATCGACAGAGGCTTGCGCCGTTTCTGCAGTCATCTGTTTTGCAAGAACGACACCGGCAGCAGCCACCGCCACCGCAATCGCTTCTTCGCGTACGGCGCGGATCGCTGAATTTTCGGCAGCCTGGATCTGTTCCTCTGCAGCTGCGACACGGCGATCGATCGACTGCTGCATGTCAACCTTGGCCTGAGCCGCAGCGGCTTCCGCCTCGGCCTTAGCGGCTGCAACGATGCGGTCCGACTGTTCCTTCACCTCTTTTTGCTTGCGCTCATAGGACGCAAGCAACGCCTTGGCCTCTTCGCGCAGTGCGCGAGCTTCCTCCAGATCAGCCCTGATCTGCAAGGCACGAGCATCAAGCAGACCTATGATTTTGCTCGGAACCTTGAAATAAAGCAAAATTCCAAGGAATACGAGGAAAGAGATCGACACCACGAAATCGCTGTTGCGCAGGCTGAAGAACGGGCCGGTGGCAGCGAAGGCAGGGGTTGCCGCCAGAGACAAAATGATAAATGTCAGTTTTGTCATGGTGTTACCCTTTCATCCGGGCGGAAACCGCAGCGTTCACAGCGCGGGCGTCAGGCGTGCCGCCAAGTGCCACAATCAGCTCTTTTGCGGTGTCCTTTGCAACCTCTGTTACTGCGTCCACCGCACCGGCGCGGATCTCTCCGATGCGGCTCTCCGATTCTGCCGTTTTCGCCGATATCTTGGCATCTGCTTTCGCCAATTCGGCATCCAGATCCTTCTGGATCGCTGCCTTCGCTTCGGCAACGATCTTGTTCGCATCTGTGCGGGCCTGCGCCAGTGCGTCAGTGTAGGCCCGTTCAGCCGCAACCGCTTGCAACTTCATCTCTTCAGCAGCGGCGATATCATTGGTGATCGTTCCCTGACGCTCGGCAAGCACCGCACCAATGCGCGGCAAACCGATGCGCGACAGGAAAAAGTAGATCGCAATCAACGCGACCAGAAGCCAGAAGATCTGGTTCGGCATCCAGTCGGTGCAAAGCTGGGGCATGCCAATGGCACTGCCATCCAACCCAAGACAGGTGCTGACAGCAGCTCCGCCTTGCGCAACACCTTCTGCGAGTGTTTCAGTAGCCATCTTGTCCTCCATCGGACCCTTTGAAACTCAAGGGGGCAACGCCACTGCGCTGCACCCCTGTTTCGCAAGACGTCAAGGGGTGATCAGGCTGCGAACATCAGCAGGAGGGCGACGAGGAAAGCGAAGATACCCAGAGCTTCGGCAAAAGCCAGGCCGATGAACAGGGTCGCGGTTTGGCCCGCGGCTGCCGATGGGTTGCGCAATGCGCCGGCCAAGTAGTTGGCGGCCACATTGCCCACGCCAACGGCGGCAATGCCTGCACCGATGGCTGCAATGCCGGCGCCGATGAATTTGCCGAGTGCGGCAGCTGCTGCGAGTTCCATGAGATGCTCCTTACGATGGAATTAGAATTTCGGAAGACGGTGGCCAGTGTCAGTGCGACGGATGCAGTGCGTCCTTCAGGTAGACACAGGTCAGGATTGTAAACACATAGGCTTGGATGACGGCCACCAGCACCTCAAGTGCGTAGATCGCGGTGATCGCAAGAATCGAAGCAGGGGCGATCAGTGCAACCCCTGCGAAGGCAGCAAACACCTTTATCACAGCGTGACCAGCGGTGATGTTGCCCGCAAGACGGATGGAATGGCTGACCGGGCGCACGAAATAGGAGATTACTTCGATCACAGCAATGATCGGCCGCAAGAACAGCGGTGCATCAGACATCCAGAAAAGCCCAAGAAAATGCGTGCCATTCTTGACAAATCCAATGATTGTCACTGCGAAGAAAACCCCGAAGCCCAAGACCGCCGTCACCGCAATCTGCGAGGTCGGCGAGAACGACATCGGGATCAACGCCAGCATGTTCGAGAAAAAGATGAACAGGAACAGGGTCATGATCCAGGGGAAGTACTTCACCCCGTCATGCCCGGTCACATCCTCGACCATCTTGTAGATGAAGCCGTAAAAAACCTCGGCCACCGATTGCAGGCGCGACGGAATGACCGCCCGGCCCCGCGTGCCCAGCACGAACAGCGCCACAACACAAAGAACCGCGATCAACATCCACAAGGTAGCGTTGGTTGGCGTATACCACATCACAGGACCATCGCCGAACAGCGGCTTCACGATGAACTGGTCCATCGGATGGAACACCAAACCTGTTTCTTCCGCCACGTCAGTTATCCCTCTGATCGGCTGCGTCTTTGGCCAGCCTGCGTTCCTGCAACTCGTTCGCGGACCGCAGCATGGTTTTCACCCCTGCGGCCAGACCGAACCCGATGAACAGCACCAGGAAAATTGGCATGGTTCCAAACAGGACGTCCAGGCCGTATCCGATGCCGAAACCGATCACCAGACCGGCCACAAGTTCGATAACCATCCGCCAAGCCACTTGCGCTTGGGAATAGTCCTTCTTCATATGAGGCGAAGGTTCGGTCGCCGCTCTTGCTGCAGCAATCCGGGCCTCCAACACCTTTAACCGGGCGTCATCGGACGAATTGTGCGGGTCGGACACCAGCCTTTGCCCCATGTCTTTGGTTGATAGGGTGCTACTGGCACATCAGCTTCGAGTCAAGCGCACATTAGATTTCAAATATTTGTGGAATTTCATATATTTGACTGTTCATGCCGGTGCGACTCCGGTCCCGATTGCGGCCATCTTGCGGATTTGCAATATTCAACTGATCAGTTGATTTTTTCGCGGGCTACCGGCTGACAGCCCAACCCTCAACCGCGTGGTTGACCTTATTGTCAAACAAGGTCCAAGGTTTTCCCATGGCCGATCAGATGTCCCACGATCTTTTGTCCCGCGTCTTTGCCGCCCTCGCTGACCCGACCCGTCGGACAATTCTGGCGATGTTGCTGGAAGACGACATGGCGGTGACGGACGTGGCAGAACCGTTCCGGATGAGCCTGGCCGCGATTTCCAAACATCTGACTGTTCTGACAGATGCGGGTCTGGTCAGCCGCGAGAAACGCGGACGGGTCATTTGGTGCAAGCTGGAACCGGACGCGTTGAAAGCAGCCAGCGTATGGATGCAGGGGTTTGGTCAGTTCGAGCCCGTCGATCTTGACGCATTCGAACGATTTCTGGCGGGAGAATTGTCCGCCGATGGCGACGAGGCGGAGACCACCAGAGGCCTTTCCCGCATTCCGGAGACGCTTCGCCAGGATCAGGGATAAGGTCAGGGCTGGAAGGCTCCGGCATGAATTTTGCGCAATTCGGCTTTCTGGACCTTGCCCATGGTGTTTCGTGGCAGCGCATCGACGATGGCAAAGGCCTTGGGATGTTTGAATTTGGCCAGTTTGTCGGCAACGGCGGCGCGGATGCCGGCAATGTCCGGCTCTGTTCCCCTGGGGCAGACCAGCACGGCAAAGACAGCCTCGCCAAAATCCGGATGCGGCAAACCGATGACCGCACTCTCCATGATGCCGGGCAGGGCGTCGAGCACTTCCTCCACTTCCTTGGGATAAACGTTGTAACCCCCGGTGATGATCAGATCCTTGGCGCGTCCAACGATGGTGACATAGCCATCGTCGTCCCGGCTCGCCAGATCACCCGTGATGAACCAGCCGTCGGGACGCAGGTCTTCGGCAGTTTTGTCCGGCATCTGCCAATAGCCCTGAAACACGTTGGGCCCGCGGACCTCGATCACGCCGACCTCGCCCGGCGCAACCTCGCGCCCGTCGGCCATTATGCGCACCTCGACCCCCGGCAAAGGCAGCCCCACTGTGCCCGCCCGCCGGTCACCATCATGGGGGTTGGACGTGTTCATGTTGGTTTCTGTCATGCCATAGCGTTCAAGTATGCGCTTTCCGGTGCGCGCCTCAAACGCGATATGCGTTTCTGACAGGAGTGGTGCCGAACCCGAAATGAACAACCGCATGTGGTCAACCAAGTTCCGCGACAGGCGGGCATCTTCCAAAAGACGGGTGTAGAATGTTGGCACGCCCATCATCACGGTTGTATCCGGCAGCGCCGCAAGCACCTGTTCCACGTCAAAGCCGGGCAGGAACACCATCTGCCCGCCAGTCAGAAGGCTGACGTTGGAGGCGACGAAAAGGCCGTGGGTGTGGAAAATGGGCAGCGCATGAAGCAGCACATCGCGTTCGGTGAAGTGCCACAGATCAGCAAGCACCCGCGCATTCGACAGCAGGTTGTCATGGCTGAGCATCGCGCCTTTCGAACGCCCGGTTGTGCCGGACGTGTAGAGCATTGCGGCAAGGTCGCTGCCGACTCTGTCCACCGGCGAAAACATTGCTTCGTGCTGACCGGACAGATCCATCAGGCGCCCCGTGCCACGGCCCGACAGGTCCAGCACCTGTGCGTCATGCGCCACACAAAGGGGGGTCAAACTTGCTGTCTGCGCAGGATCGCACACCAACAGGCGTGGCCGGGCATTGCCGAGGAAATAATCGAGCTCGGCGACGGTATAGGCCGTGTTGAGTGGCAAGAACACGGCGCCCACCGCCACGCTTGCGCCGTAAAGCGCAAGTGCCTCGGGCGATTTGGCAACCTGAACGGCAACCCTGTCCCCCGGTGTCACGCCCGCCGCAATCAAGGCCCCAGCGAGTCGCCCGACCAGTGCCGCGAAATCGGCAGCCGTCAAATTGCGCCCATCCGCCATGCGCAGCAACACCCGGTCTTGTCCCACCAGGGGAGCAAACAGCGTGTCGTATAGCGGATTGGGCATGTCTTACCTCCTGCACAGTGCCTTTGTGTCATTCCGGCGGCGTTGCCCCAAGGCTGGCAACACACCGTTTCCGCGCTGCCTTCACTCTACCGCCTGCCTGCCGCGATTTTGCCGCAAGCGGAGAAGATATCTGGGTCAAGGATGCACAAACATACAACAGGAGACGGCCATGACCTACGCACTCTTGCTGCTTCAAAAATTCGGGCTGTTTGTTCCGAAAGCCGACATGCCCGACACCGCTGACATGTTTGACCTTCGGCTCACCCGGATCGGCAACCGCGAGGCACGCCGTGATGTGCGAACCACGCTTTTCGTCAGAACTCCGGCGTAACTCCGGGAAGCCGCAACTCCCGCATCAAATCGCGCACTTCCTGACGCGCGGCAATGTTCGATATGTTGAGTTGATCGACGCCGGTATCTTTCAGATCCAGCAAGGTGATCCCGCGCGGAAACAGCTCACGGAAGATCACGCGTTCGGAAAACCCCGGCGAAACTCGAAAGCCGATACGCTTGGACAATTCTTCAAGCGCGGCACCAACCTTTTTCTTGTTGTGCATCTGCTGGGCGCCCAATCGGTTGCGCACCACGATCCAATCTATCGGCCTCAGCCCGGCTTGCGCGCGCAACTGCCGCGCATTCCAGACCATTTCCGAATAAATTGACGGACCTTTCACCTTTCCGGTTTCAGGATCAGTCCGAGCCAGCAGATCAAAGTCAATAAAGCTGTCATTCAGGGGTGTGATCAACGTGTCGGCCAAGGAATGCGCCACCTGTGACAGTCGGGTGTGGCTTCCGGGGCAATCGATGATGATGAAATCGGAAACCGCGTCCAGCGCCGCCACGGCTGCAGACAGCCGCGCGTCGAACGGATTTTCTCCAGGGCCAAGGCTGGCCTCATCCACATCGGGCAGATCTCGGTAGTCCGGCATGGCCAGCGTCAGCCCTGCGCGCGCATTGTAGGCGCGACGGTTCTCGACATAACGGCCGAAAGACCGCTGCCGCAGATCAAGGTCCAGTGCACCCACGCGAAAGCGTTGCCGGGCCAGTGCCGTGGCCACATGCATGCAGGTGGTCGATTTGCCCGAGCCACCCTTTTCATTGCCCACGACGATGATATGCGCCACGCCATGCCCCTTTGTTCCGGTCTGTCCGCCCTTTTAGGCGGCTTCCCGCGCAAGGGAAAGTGCGAAGGCGGTCGCCATCGCGTCACGAAGGCCGCTTTGTGTCGGCCAGGTCGGATCAGCCCGCGACGGCCAAAGAAAAGCCCCGCAAATGCGGGGCTGTTCCATCATGCTAGAGGGTTTTGGGATCAGAAGCCCAAGCCTGCGTACTTGTTCTTGAACTTCGACACACGGCCGCCGGTGTCCATCAGCTTGGCGTTGCCGCCAGTCCAGGCCGGATGCGCCAGTGGATCGATGTCCAGCGCCAGGCTGTCGCCATCTTTGCCATAGGTCGAGCGGGTCTGATAGGTCGAACCGTCGGTCATCTTCACGGTGATGAAGTGATAGTCGGGGTGAATGCCTTCTTTCATCGGTCCGATCCTTACTCAGATTTCGGTTTATAGGTCGTATCTTCCGAGATACGTGCCGATTTCCCGCGACGGGTGCGCAGGTAATACAGCTTGGCGCGACGGACCTTGCCACGACGCACCACATCAATCGAGTCGATGTTGGTCGAATACAGCGGGAACACACGTTCCACGCCTTCGCCGAACGAGATCTTGCGCACGGTGAACGACGCGGCGATCGTCATGCCGCCCTGACGGGCAATGCACACGCCTTCGTAGTTCTGAACCCGCGAACGGGTGCCTTCGGTCACTTTGTAACCGACGCGCACGGTATCCCCGGCCTTGAAATCCGGGATGGTCTTGCCGAGCGCAGCGATCTGCTCGGCTTCGAGTTGGGCGATCAGGTTCATGCCTGGTCCTTTCATGTCCTGCGGTAGGTCCGCAGAGGTGAGGCAGCCTGAGAGCTCTTGGTCTTCACCGGGTCCCCATCACAGTGGATGAGCCCGCCAGAGGTCAGACGTGCTTTTCTGATCCGTCTGCTACCCCGTATTGCCGCCGAAGAAAGGCGGCCGGAAAATGCAAAACGGGCCCGCGGGCGATTCCGCCCCGGACCCGCTGCGTATAGGGTCTACCGGGGGGGCGGTCAAGAGATCAGACCAGACCAGACGCCGCCAGTTTCGTCAAGAAACGCGGCAATTCCGGATCGGTCCTGCGGGTTGGAATATCGTGCCAATCAAACCAGCGCAAATCGCTGTATTCCCCTTGATCGAAGTCAAACACTTCGCCAGATTCTGCCGTCAAGATATACCATAAAGACACGTCCTCATGCTGGCTGGCCACATCGCCCCGTGTCCGGGTCATGGTCAGAAACACAGGCGACGGGGTCAAAAATCGTGCCGGCGCGCGCAGCTCTTCCAAGCATTCGCGCTGCACCGTCTTGCGCGGGTGCTCGCCCGGCTCAACATGCCCGCCGCAGGGCAGCCAAAGCCCGGCACCCCGGTGATCGCCCAGCAGAACCTGACCCGCTGTTACCACACAGAAATAACTGACCAGATGGCGCGGTGGCACCGCGGGTTTGACACGGCGGAACAGATCGGCACCGCTATCCACCCACTCCAGAACCGCGCAAAGTATTTGCGCCTCACGCACATCAAACGGCACAATTCCGGCGATCTCGGCACGGATTTGCGCCCTCATTTTCGGGGTTTTCGCGTTTGCTCCCACGCAGCCCACAAATCCGGGCGCCGTTCCGCCGTCAACGCTTCTGCCTGCGCGCGCCGCCATTTGCCGATTTTGGCATGATCACCCGACAGCAGCACCGGCGGGATCTCCCGCCCTTCCCATTCCGGGGGACGGGTGTAGTGCGGGTGTTCCAACAATCCGTTGGAGTGGCTTTCCTCTTCAAGGCTCTCGGCATTGCCTATCACACCCGGCAACAGCCGCACGGTGGCATCAAGCACCGCCTGCGCCGCGATCTCGCCGCCGGTCAGCACAAAATCCCCCAGCGAGACCTCCTCGACGGCATGGTGATCCAGCACCCGCTGATCCACCCCTTCGAACCGCCCGCACAACAGCGTCAGTCCCTCACAGCCAGCAAAGCGCCGCGCCATCGCCTGATCAAACGGTTTGCCGCGGGGTGACAGATACACCACCGGCCAGCGTGCGCGGTCAGGATTGGCGCCGACGCTGGCCGCCTGAAACGCTGCATCCACGACATCTGCGCGCAGCACCATGCCGGCGCCACCACCTGCGGGCGTGTCATCCACATTGCGATGCTTGCCAAGGCCGAACTGGCGCAGATCGTAAGCCTCCAGCTGCCACAGTCCCATATCCATCGCCTTGCCGGTCAGTGATTGTTCCAGAACGCCCGGAAAAGCCTGTGGAAACAGGGTGATCACCCGAGCAAGCCACGCCCCCCGCACCGTGCGGGCGTCGTCAAACAAATCGCGCGGGCGCAAAACGGTTTTGGCCGACAACCGCCCGTGCGAACGGGAAGGGGTGCGAGCCAAGGACGCATCATCGGGGGTCTCATCTGACATGGCCTGCTCTTACCCGCCCGCCCGTTCCCGCGCAAAGGGAATGTGCAGTGGCCTTCGGACGATCCTGTCTTGCCCCGATGTCGCCGAAAAGCTGAATGTGTCTGATCCCTGGCAACGTGCGGTCAATGGCAGGCTCTGACTATTTTGGCACGAAGCGGAACAGGCCACAGCAGCCAAAAATACCCCAGAACTCCAGATCGCTCGTTGCCGCCGATTGATCAAGCGCCTGATACACACCGAAGTTCTGGTCACGCTCGGACGGGTTTCTTGGATCATTATAGTCGTGAAACACCACGAATGCCCCGGGTGCCAATACCGTGGGCAGTTCTTCAACAACGGATTTCACATGTTCAAACCGATGGGAATGGTCGATGAAGGCAAAGCCGAAGTTCATCTTCTGTTGCGCGGCAAAACGCAGAAATGCTGCACCCTCATTGACATAGAAATGAACATTCTGCCGTCCGGGCGTGGCCCGCTCTCCCATGCCAATCGCTGCTTGCGATATATTGGCGGGACTAAGATCCACGGTAACGATCTGGCGCGGGCGTTTGCTGTTGTGCACCGACTCGGCGATGATCGAGGTGGAAAGGCCCTTGAAAGTACCTATTTCCAGAATGGGGCCCACAGAGAACATCGCCAGTTCATATAGCTTTCCAGCATCTGCCGGCAAAAGCCAGCCATCGATGCCGATATCGATCATGTGGGTCTCCGGGTTTGTCGGATCAGTCACCAAGGCCTTGTGACGGCCATCTACAAAATCCACATTCGAATAAAAAGTGGGGCGAAACGGTCGGTCAAATCGCCGATCTTGCCGAATGTCGTCAAAACTCAGATAGGTTTCAAGATTTTGGTGAAGTTCTTGGTTGGCGTATAGCATTCAAATGACCCGCGCATCAATTCGATTTGACGGTATGTTCGGCAATGCAGCCAGACAAGCCGTCTTCAAAGTTGCGGGCGGATCACTCAAGCCCTTCGGGCAAATCGGCAACAATGCGTCGTGCAGCCAGATCAACCATCGGCACCGCCTCCTTGGTGAAGGGTATGAGCAAAGGTTGCTTTCGGGTGGGGGCATAGACCTCCAACAAATCTCCCGCGCCATGATTGTGCACCGCGCGCAGACTGCCAAGGCGCACGCCGCCTGTGTCAAAAATGTCCAGTCCGATCAGGTCGGAATGATAAAATTCATCATCGGGAAGCGATGGCAAGCAGTCGCGGTCCACATACAGATCAATGCCGCGCAATGCGTCTGCTTGATCCTTGGTCGTCACACCCGCAACCCGCGCCCCAAGGCCACCCGCCACGGGGCGGGTCAGCTTCACGCTGAAACTGCGGATGCCATCGGCACTGTAAAGCGGGCCATAGCTGGCAATCGCCTCTGGATCGACACAATAAGATTTCAACCGCACCTCACCCTGCACGCCAAAAGCGCCCGCGATGGTGCCGACACAGATGCGTTCAGGTTTTGTGGTCATGACTGTTCCTGTCAAGGTCGTGGCCCCCTGAACCGGGGACCACGAGATAAAAATCACTCTTCAGCAGGGGTTTCTGCACGGGCTGCCTTTTTCGCAGCGCGTTCTGCCATTTGCTTGCCGGGAACAGCCGCTTTCGGGTTGTTGCGGACCTTTTTGGTCAGCACGCCAGCCGCTTCGAGAAACCGCGAAACACGGTCCGTTGGTTGGGCGCCGGTGGCCAGCAGTTCCTTGATCCGGTCAAGGTTCATCACGACACGGTTTTCGTTGTCCTTGGCAAGCATCGGATCGTATACGCCCAATTTCTCAAGAAAGCGGCCGTCGCGCGGCATGCGGCTGTCGGTCGCAACGATCGAATAGTGCGGACGCTTCTTGCTGCCACCACGGGCCAGACGGATTTTCAACGACATGGGGTAGTCTCCTTGGGTTTTCAGATGATGGGTAGGGCGGGGTTCACCCCGCCGTCAGGGTTACTTTTGCAGTTTCTCGTGATGCCTGATGACTTCAGAAATTATGAAGGTCAGGAATTCCTTGGCAAATCCGGGATCAAGGTCGGCGTCATGCGCCAGCTGCTCCAGCCGCGCGATCTGGCTCGCCTCACGGGACGGATCGCTTGGCGGCAGCGCATGTTCCGCCTTCAGCTTTCCCACCGCCTGCGTATGCTTGAATCGTTCTGCCAGCGTATAGACCAAAATGGCATCCAGCCGGTCAATCGACTGGCGGTGTTCTTTCAGCACTTCGGCGGCACGGGTGGCTGTGTCGGTCATTGCATCCCCCTCGCATGTCGCCAGACCACATCCTCGGGATCCGGACGCGGCGCATCCGCATCAAGCACCGCTCCCAGCCGCTGAGCCACCCGGATCGAGGCCGCATTGCCGGCATCCGTGTAGCTTACCAGTGAGTCCAGAGGCAGAGTCGCAAAGGCCCAATTGCGCAAGGCGCCCGCCGACTCGGTGGCAAATCCCTGCCCCTCGTGCCCAGCATAGACAAACCAGCCCAGTTCCGTTTCAGGAAACGCGGGCCCCGCATTGATGCCGACCTGCCCGACCGTCGCCCCAGTCTCGCGGTGATCCATCATCAGCGCGCCATGGCCTAGCAGCGCCCATTGCGCGACATCATGGCAAAACCAGAACCACGCGCCCGCCGCATCCCTTGGCCCGCCCATATAGGTCGTGCGCTCCGACTCCCAGAACGCCGCATAGGCCGGGAAATCGGCCATGACGGGCGCGCGCAGCGTCAGGCGCTGGGTATGCAGAACGGGCGGGATCATTTCTTCTTCATCAACCCCGACAGGCCAGATGGCAGGCTCATCCCGCGTGGCATGCCGGGAAAACCAGCCCCCTGCCCCATCGATTCCTTCATGCCCTTGGCCGCCGCTTCCAACTCGGCCGGAGACATCTTGCTGGGGTCAGGCATGCCGCCCTTGCCCATCATCTGCTTGATGGCCTGCTTCATGCCGCCACCCTTGCCCATCTTCTTCATCATCTCGGCCATCTGCTTGTGCTGCTTCAGCAGACGGTTCAGTTCCGAAACCTCCAGCCCCGCGCCCGCCGCGATCCGCTTCTTGCGGCTGGCGGCCAGCAGGTCCGGGTTGGCGCGTTCCTTCTTGGTCATCGAGTTGATCAAGGCCACCTGACGGCGCAGCATCTTGTCGTCAAAACCGGCATCCTCGGCCTGCTTGGCCATCTTGCCCATGCCCGGCAGCATGCCCATCAGGCCCTGCATGCCGCCCATCTTCTGCATCTGCTCCAACTGGCCCTTCAGATCGTTCATGTTGAACAACCCCTTGGAGAAACGCCGCGCCATCCGCTCGGCCTGTTCAGCCTCGAATGTTTCCTGCGCGCGCTCCACTAGGGCCACGATGTCGCCCATGCCAAGGATACGGCCCGCGACCCGTTCGGCCTCGAAGGTTTCCAGCGCGTCCATCTTTTCGCCAAGCCCGACGAACCGGATCGGCTTGCCGGTCACCGCCCGCATCGACAGCGCCGCACCGCCGCGCCCGTCGCCATCCATCCGCGTCAGCACAACGCCGGAAATGCCGACCTTGCCGTCAAACTCGGCGGCGACATTCACCGCGTCCTGCCCGGTCAGGCCATCGACAACCAGCAGGGTTTCGCGCGGCTGGGCGATGTCGCGCACCGCCTGCACTTCATCCATCAACACTTCGTCGATGTGCATCCGGCCTGCGGTATCGAGAAACAGCACATCATAGCCGCCCATCGCGGCCTGTGTCTTGGCCCGCCGCGCGATCTGCACCGCCGTCTCGCCCTTGACGATCGGCAGAGAGTCCACACCCACCTGCCCCGCAAGAATCGCGAGCTGTTCCATCGCCGCCGGGCGGTTGGTATCAAGCGACGCCAGCAACACCCGCTTGCCGTTGCGATCCTTCAACCGCTTGGCCAGCTTGGCGGTGGTCGTGGTTTTCCCCGAACCTTGCAGACCGACCATCAAAATGGCGGCAGGCGGGTTGTCGATCTTCAGCGCATCGGCAGGTTCATCGCCCGCCAGCACCCGGATCAGCTCGTCATGCACGATCTTGACGACCATCTGCCCCGGCGTGATCGACTTCGTCACCGCCGCGCCAGTCGCCTTGTCCTGCACCCGCTTGATGAAATCGCGCGCCACCGGCAGCGACACATCGGCCTCCAGCAGGGCGGTCCGCACCTCCCGCAGCGCAGCAACCACATCTGCCTCGGACAAAGCGCCCTGTTTGGTCAGGCGATCAAAGACGCTGCCAAGGCGGTCTGAAAGGCTCTCGAACATGGTCGTCTCCCGCAAAGGGCGTTACGGCAATGGCCAAGGGCACCTGCGGGCGCAACGCGCTGGCAGATGGCGATCCCGGCAAAAACCAAGGGACCGGAAGCGAAAGCCTCCGGGGGAATACGCAGCTGATAGGCCGGAGCTTTGCGCGAGTCAAGTCGTGGCATGGTGTGGGTATCAACTCAAAGGCCCGCGCCAGTGACGCGGGCCTTGAGATTTTATCTTGCACATAGGGAATAAGGTATGTGCAAAAAGCAGACTTTACGAGCGGTCGTTCATCCACTTTGCGTAAAGCATGGTCAGCTCATTGAGCGTGTATTGCGAAGCATCGACACCCAAGACTGCTGCCATTTGTTCTTGACCAGGGGTCACGACAGATGCGGCGTTGCCTTCAACACGGTTCTGACCCGACAGAATGAAATTGGTCAGCTGGCTGTCATTGTTGCGCTTGGCGGTGATCAGGCGTTGCAGTTCATTCGCGGTGTAAAGGCCGGGCGCGACGCCTGCAGCGGCAGCCAGTTGCGCGTCGTTCGAGACAACTTCGCCTTCCATCATCGTGTTCTGACCGGCCTGCGACATGATAAAGCGAATACGCGCATCATCATTGTCGCGCTGCGCTTGCAGCAGCTCGATCAGCTGGGCTTGGGTGTAGTCGTTGGCCGACACACCGGCTTGGCTTGCCAATTGATCTGTGCCGGGATTGGCAAAGGCAAAACCAGCCGAAAGTGCAACAGCGGCGACAGAAATCATAAGAGTACGCATTTTTTCTTCCTTCATTCAAAAGCTGCGGTCTTGCAGCGGACCTTCAGGAAACGGAGTGGCAACTGCGAAAGTTTCAACGCCACTCCATTTTCCGTTCGATGACAGGGATCTAAGCGCTTGTTTTTTTCTTTACATTACAAAACTTTGACTTAATCATGTGCAAAATTGCACAGCAAACTTATGTGATGATCCGTGATAAAAGGGAGCTTTCTTCATCATGGCGCAACCTGCTTGGGATGAGATCAGAACAGCATTTCAGGTCGCCAGACTCGGAACAGTTTCAGGTGCGGCCGAAGTGCTCGGGGTTCATCACGCGACCGTAATCCGTCACATCGACGCGCTGGAAAAAACGCTTGGCACCCGCCTGTTCCAACGCCATGCGCGTGGCTACACCCCGACAGAGGCCGGCCGCGATCTTCTGACGGTGGCGCAGACCACCGAGGAGCAGTTCGCGCAGCTTTCCAGCCGGATCAAAGGTCAGGGCGAAGTGGTCGCGGGGGAGTTGACCATCACATCAATTGCGGGCCTTGCGGATTTGCTGGTTCCGGTTCTGGCCGCGTTTCAAGACCTTTACCCACTGGTGCAGGTCCGGTTTCTGACCGATATGCGCGTGTTCCGGCTGGACTATGGCGAAGCCCATGTCGCCATCCGCGCGGGGGCCGCCCCGGAAGAACCGGACAATGTTGCGCAACCGCTCAGCCATATCCGGACGGGACTTTATGCGTCCAGATCTTACGTCGCAAAGCACGGTCAGCCAAAGGATGAAACCGATTTTGCCGGACATCGCTTTGTGTGCGTCGACAGCGAAACCAACCGCGCGCCGTTCTATCGCTGGCTGCGCGCACATATTCCTGCAAACGCCATTGCATTTCGCGGCACTGAACCTGCGGCGTTGGACGAGGCGGTGCATCAAGGGGCTGGAATCGGCTTCGTTTCAACCTACCGGGCCAGATGCTTCGACGATCTGGTAGAAATATTGCCGCCGCGCCCCGAGTGGGACGCGCCCTTGTGGATCGTCACCCATGTGGATCTGCACCGCACCCGCAAGGTGCAGGCGTTTTTGGGGCATCTGAAGGATGCCGCAAAGAATTGGACCGTTTGATTGGCTGACGCGCCTGCATGATCTTTGGACTTGTGTTCCGCGGAACTGTTCAAACCAGCCGGGCCATAGAACACCAAAGCGTTCCTGCCTGCTTCGGCCAGCAAAAATAGCGCGCCGGACCTGAAAGCACCGCAAGACGGCAAAGCCAAATGAACGATGTGTAAAGTTTACCCACGATAGTCTTTTGCACGCCACAATTGCGCCCGAATCGAACGCAAAGCTGGCGAAGTAACGACAGGAGGACCTGATGGCAGCCATTTTCGTTCTTGCAGGCGGACTTTTCGGATTTGCCTCGGCAATCGCATCGCTGATTTTGCTCGATGCCAGCATGTTGGTTGCGCTGGCGATATGGTCCGGCTCTGGCATTGCGGTGGTGGGCCTTGGCATTGGCCTGTCTTTGCTGCCCCGGCGCAGCTCTGGCTCAGGTCACGAAACTGGGTCTACTCATGCCCGCACTATCTGACGTGAAATCCCTGCAAACCCACCTTGCTTTATAGACGACGCGGCTTCATATTTTGCAGGCGACGTTAACTATATCGACCATTGTCTTCGCCAATCGGCCACAGCAATCGACGAACAGCTGACTGCGCCGGGCCGCCGCAATCCCGCGGGCGGCGTTTCTACAGGAGACTTCACGATGGCCAAGGGCACCGTGAAATGGTTCAACGAAACAAAAGGCTATGGTTTCATCGCACCGGAGGGCGGCAAAAAGGATGTGTTCGTGCACATTACTGCACTGGAACGTGCCGGCCTGCGGGGGCTCAAGGACGGTCAGGCTGTGACCTTCGACATCGAAGCGGGGCGTGACGGTCGCGAATCTGCGACAAACTTGTCGCTGTCGTAAAAACCCCTGTCTCGGACGACCGCTCTGCGGCGTATCGGACGGTCAAGTCGGAAAGGGCGCACCGTTCAGGCTGCGCCCTTTGTCATGGGCAGGACAGGCAGGCGTGACGGCGAATACCAACTCAAACGCAATCCGCAAAGCAACCAGCGAAAGCGGCGCGCGCAGGTGATACGGCGCATCCTGATCCACAGGAAATATTTGTTCCGCACAATCGGACGAGATCAGTATGACCGGCAAGCGCAGCGGTGTCTTTGCCAGACTTTCAAAAGCAAATCGCCCCCTGTCCAACCCACCCGCGTGATCACAATCGATGACGAGAAGTGCAGCTTTGTGTGTTCCCTGCCCCAATGCACCGAAGGCATCGCAAAGTTCCGGCACCACTTGCACCTTGGCACCAAGCCCGGCGAGACGACCCGCCACAACCCCACCTCCGGCAACGGTCGAGATCAACAGCGCAGACACCGCCCATGCCCCCGCAGTGGCATCGTCCAATCGTCGAGGGGGGATCATGTGCACAGGGCAGCACCTTTTTTCGCAAAGCCTGACGCAAGCCGCAATTTTTCTTGAAGGCCGAAGCGGTCCACGCGATGATTTGCCATGGCCAGCAAACCCGACATCATGATGACCGCCCCGGATTACCAAACCCTTATCGACACCCCGACCTGGGCCTTTATCCGTGAAACTGAAGCTGCATATCCACCCGACACCGCCCGGTTGACCATAGTGGATCAGCGAAGAATCTATGATGACATGTGCCAAAAGTTTCATGCCGGATCTCCACAGGGCGTGACAGCCCGGAATGCACCGATGGGCGGCGTGGCCTGCCGCCACTACACACGCATCGGCTCAGACAACCCTGTACCGCAGGTGCTTTTCTTCCACGGTGGTGGCTTCGTTGTGGGCGGGCTGGAAAGCCATGACGACATCTGCGCCGAAATCTGCGCGGCCACAGGCATGACTGTGCATGCTGTCGATTACCGCCTTTGCCCGGAATATCCGCATCCTGCCGCCTTTCAGGATTGCCTCTCCGTCGCTCGGTCAACCCGCGGGCCGATCCTTCTGGTGGGCGATAGTGCAGGGGGCGCGCTTGCGGCATGTGTTGCCCGCGCGCTGTGTGATCCGCGCGTTTTGGGTCAGGTCTTGATCTACCCGGTCCTCGGGGGGCGCGGCGACAGTTATCGGCATCACGCGAAAGCCCCCATGCTTACGGGGGACGACGTCGATTTCTACGCAAAAATGCGCCGCGCGGACCTCGACGATCCCACAGCCTACGCGCTGGGTGCGCAGGATTATACCGGCTTGCCGCCCACCTTTGCCATCGCCGCCGAATGTGACCCGTTGGCCAGCGACGCCAGCCTTTATGCAGATCGTATTACGGCTGCCGGCGGGCGGGCTGTTGCGATCACCGAACCGGGTCTTGTCCACGGCTTCCTGCGCGCACGGCATACGGTTCCTCGCGCGCGCGCCAGCTTTGCGCGCGTCACATCCACCCTCTCCGCCTTTGCGCGCCACGAATGGCCTTTCGGAGACACGCCATGAATGCTCTTCCAAACCAGACCCACTGGACCCAGCGTTCTGACCTTGCCGCCGCCTTCCGCTGGACAGCAAGACTGAACATGCATGAAGCCGTCGCCAATCACTTCAGTCTGGCCGTCAGCGATGATGGCTCGCGCTTCTTGATCAACCCGGCAGGCCGCCACTTCAGCCGCATCACCGCCAGCAAACTGATCGAAATCGACGCAAACGATGCCTCCACAATGGACCGCCCCGATGCGCCCGATCCCACCGCCTGGGGCCTTCATGGCGCGCTGCACCGCGCTTGCCCACACGCCGCCTGCGCCATGCACGTCCATTCCATTCATGCGACTGTGCTCGCCAGCCTTGCCGACAGCCGCCTTCCCGCCATCGACCAGACCACCGCCATGTTCCACAACCGTGTGGTGATCGACGACACTTACGGCGGTATGGCGTTCGAGGAGGAAGCCTCTCGCTGTGTGCAACTGTTGTCAGATCCGAAAATCACCACGATGATCATGGGCAACCATGGCGTGCTGATCATCGGTCGCACCGTCGCCGAAACCTTCAACCGGCTCTATTACTTCGAGCGCGCCGCCGAGACCTATATCCGCGCCCTGCAGACCGGCCGCCCGCTGCGCGAACTGCCCGAAGACATTGCCGAGAAAACCGCCCGTGAATGGGAATGCTACCCCGGCTTCGCCGACGATCATTTGCGCGAGATCAGGGCCATCCTTGACGCCGAGGCCCCCGACTATGCGAGTTGACCCCGGTTTGGCCAAGCATTGCTGTCCCAGCGTCCGTATACGCTGCACGCCGAGGGTATTTCAGAAAGTTGCGGATCCGTCGATTGGCTCAGTTTCCTGCGGCGGACATCTTGCGGCTGTCCAGCACACCCTCCAGCCAACCCATTTTCATCTCGGGGACTGACGACAACAGCAGCTCCGTATAGTCGTCGAAAGGCGGAGCCAATACATCCGTCTTGGTGCCATAGCGCCGGACCTCGCCCTGATACATCACCGCAATGCGGTCGGCGATGGCGCGCACCGTGGCGATGTCATGCGTGATGAACAGATAGGCCACGCCCTCTGCCGCCTGCAACGCAAGAAGCAGTTTCAGAATACCATCCGCCACCAGCGGATCCAGCGCCGAGGTAACCTCGTCGCAGATGATCAATTTCGGTTTGGCCGCCAGCGCGCGCGCAATGCAGACCCGTTGCTTCTGCCCGCCCGACAGTTCTGCCGGATAGCGGTCCATGTATCCTTTACCCATCTCGATCTGGTCAAGCAGATCCTGGATCCGTTTGCGTTTCGCCTCGCCCTTCAGGCCAAAATAGAACTCCAGCGGCCGCCCGATGATGGTACCGACAGTCTGGCGAGGGTTCATTGCGGTATCAGCCATCTGATAGATCATCTGAACCTCGCGCAGATCGTCGCGGGTCCGCGACGACAGCGCGGGTGACAATTCTCGCCCGTCAAAGCGGATGTGGCCCTGCCCCGGCGGCAAAAGCCCGGTGATCACGCGGGCAAGGGTCGACTTGCCAGAACCGCTTTCCCCCACCACGGCAAGCGTCTGCCCGGCAGGCAGATCCAGCGTGATGTTCTTCAACACATCGAACTGCGTGCCCTGATAGCGCGCCGTCACATTCTGGATCTGCAACACCGCAGGCGCATCCGGCTTTTCCACATGATCAATCGACCGCACCGACACCAGCGCCCGCGTGTAATCTTCACCCGGCGCGGTGATGATCTGCTCTGTCGTGCCATATTCCACTCGCTTGCCATGGCGCAGCACCAGAATATCGTCGGCCACCTGCGCCACCACGGCCAGATCATGCGTGATGTACAGCGCCGCCACCCCGGTATCGCGGATCGCCTCCTTGATCGCTGCCAGCACCTCGATCTGGGTGGTCACATCCAGCGCCGTCGTCGGCTCATCAAAAATCACCAGATCCGGTTTCGGGCACAGCGCCATTGCCGTCATCGCGCGCTGCAACTGCCCGCCCGAGACCTGATGCGGATAGCGTTTACCAAACTGCTCGGGCTCCGGCAGGCCCAGCTTGCCGAACAGCATCACAGCGCGCGCCTCAGCTTCGGCGCGTGGCATGATGCCATGCGCAAGGCAGGTCTCGATCACCTGATCCATCAGCTTGATCGCCGGGTTGAACGCTGCCGCCGCTGATTGCGCCACATACGTCACCTCGCGCCCGCGCATGGCCCGCAGCGCCCGCGCATCGGCCAGCCGGATATCGCGCCCGTTCAGCGTGATCGTGCCCCCGGTCAAACGAACCCCGCCGCGACCGTACGCCATCGACGACAGGCCGATGGTCGATTTTCCTGCTCCGGACTCGCCGATCAGCCCCAACACCCGGCCCTTTTCGACAGAAACCGAAACATCCTCAACCAGCACCACATCCTGCGGCGGCTCTCCAAGCGGGTAGGATGTGGCCTCGATCCGCAGATTGTGGATCTGCAACAACGCATCGCTCATCGCTCGACTCCCCTGCCTTCATCTGTTCTCAAATATCCCACAGAGGTTGCCGGTTGGTTTGGCCATTGGTTCAAGAAACCCCCCGGCGATTTCCGCAAAACCACCATGCCGGTCATCCGCGCCCACCCTTCAGGCTTGTGGTGCGCGACAACACCCAATCGGCGACCAGATTGACGGAGATCGCAAGCGCCGCGATGGCAAAGGCCGGGATCAACGCCGCCGGAATGCCGTAAACCAATCCCGAGGAGTTTTCCTTTACGATTCCGCCCCAGTCAGCCAGCGGCGGCTGAACACCCAAGCCCAGGAAAGACAAGGTCGAGATGAACAGGACCGCAAAGATGAACCGCAACCCAAGTTCTGCCACCAGCGGCGACAACGCATTGGGCAATATCTCGCGAAAGATGATCCAAGCCCAGCCTTCGCCGCGCAGCCGCGCCGCCTCCACATAATCCATCACTGTGATATCCACCGCCACAGCGCGGGCCAGACGAAAGACCCGCGTGGCGTCCAGAAACCCCATCACCAGGATCAGAACCGTCAGCGTCACCGGCAGCACCGACAAGATCACCAGCGCCAATATCAGCGCCGGGATCGCCATGACCAGATCAACCAGACGGCTCAATCCCTGATCGACCCAGCCCCCAGCCACCGCAGCAGAAAACCCCAGCACCGACCCCAGCGTGAAACTCAGCACCGTCGCGGCAGAGGCGACAAAAATCGTGGTTTGCCCGCCATAGATCATCCGGCTCAGCAGGTCGCGCCCGATCGCGTCAGTCCCCAACAAATGGATCGATGATGCCGGATCCCAAACCCCACCGACAATCTCGGCCATGCCGTAGGGTGCAATCAAGGGCGCAAATATTGCCGCCAGGAAGAATGCGCCAGTGAAGAACAAACCGATCAGGGCGGAAATCGGGATCCTCATTTCGGGTGCCTCAGCCTTGGGTTGGCAAGGATGGAGATCACATCCGCCATGATGTTCAGCCCGATATAGACAGCGGCAAAGATCAGCCCCACCGCCTGCACCACCGGCAGGTCACGCTTGGCCACATGGTCCACCAGATATTGGCCCATGCCAGGGTACACGAACACCACCTCGACCACGACCACACCTACGACCAGATAGGCCAGGTTCAGCATCACCACATTGACCACCGGCGCGATTGCATTGGGAAAGGCATGGCGCCAGATAACCTGCATCGGCGACAGGCCCTTCAGCTCTGCCGTCTCGATATAGGCCGATTGCATCACATTCAGGATCGCCGCCCGCGTCATCCGCATCATATGCGCCAGCACCACTAGCACCAGCACGATCACCGGCAGGATCACCGCGTTCAAGCGCTCCATCATCCCCATGCCGGGAAACACCATGGCGACCGACGGGAAAAGCTGAAACTTCACCGCAAGAAAATACAGCACGATGTAGCCGACCACAAACTCCGGCAGGCTGATCGTGGAAAGCGTCACGCCGGAAATCAGTTTGTCCGGCCAGCGCCCGTTGTAGCGCGCGGCCACCAGCCCCAGCAAGATCGCAAGAGGAACCGAAATCACCGCCGCCCATGCCGCAAGAAACAGCGTATTTCCCAGCCGCTGGCCGATCGCCGTTGCAATATCGGTCCGGTTGGAAAGCGATGTGCCAAGATCGCCGGTCAGGATACCACCAAGCCACTCGAAATAGCGGGTCAGTGCCGGCTGGTCCAACCCCATTTCGGCGCGCAGATTGGCCAGCGCCTGCGGCGTCGCCGACTGGCCCAGAATGGCCTGCGCTGTATCACCGGGCAGTGCCGCAACCCCAAGAAAAATTACCGCCGACACTGCCAGCAAGAGCAGAAGGCCCAGCGCGACGCGCTGGACCACCAGAGTTAAGACCGGATGCACGCGCCCCGGTCCTTACGCCAGCCAGCAACGCACATGGGCGCGGCCGTTCATCATCTCGTGCACCGGATCAGCTTCCCATCCGGCGACCTCGTCACGCACCGCTTCGACAAAATCGTTGAACATCGGCAGGATCAAACCACCCTCGTCGCGGACCATATTGGCCATTTCCGAATAGGTCGCCCTGCGGGTGTCGGCATTCAACTCGGCGCGTGCCGCCAACAAAAGCTCGTCAAACTTTGCGTTCTTGAACCTTGTATCGTTCCAGTCGGCGGTGGACAGATACGCTGTGGTATACATCTGGTCCTGCACCGGACGCCCACCCCAGTAACTTGCGCAGAACGGTTCCACATTCCAGACGTTCGACCAATAGCCATCATCGGGCTCGCGCTTGATTTCCAACGGGATCCCGGCGGCAGCCGCCGATTGCTGGAACAATTGCGCCGCCTCGACCGCGCCGGGGAAGGCGCCGGCTGCCACCCGCAACACGATCGGGCTGCCGTCATGGCCCGATTTCGCATAATGTTCCGCTGCTGCGGCAGGGTCATATGCGCGCTGCGGGATGGTGTCGTCAAACAACGGATAGCCCGCGTTGATCGGGAAATCATTGCCGACACTGCCCAGCCCGTTCAGAATTTTATCGACCATCTCCTGCCGGTTGATCGACAGTTTCAGGGCCATGCGCAGATCATTGTTGTCGAACGGCGCCTTGTCGGTGTGCATGATGAACACATAATGACCGCGCGAGGGAACATTCTTGACCTGCACCCCGGGTGCGCGCTTCAACAGATCCGCGATCTTGGGATCGACACGGTTGATCATGTGAACCTGTCCCGACTGCACGGCAGCCGTGCGCGCGGTACCATCGTTGATCACCAGAATCTCTGTCTGGTCAGCATGGCCCAGGTTCGGATCCCAGTAGTTGGCGAATTTTTCGAACCCGTGGCGGATGCCCGGCTCATGCACAACCACCTTGTAGGGGCCTGCACCCACGCCTTCGGTCGGGTTGTCGACCCCGCCACCCGGCTGGATCACAAGGTGATAGTCAGCCAGAAGGAACGGCAGGTCGGCATTGCCGCTGGCCAGTTTCAGCGTGACCATGTCGCCATCCGCCGACATCTCGGAAATGCCCTGAACGATGCCCAGCGCGCCCGACTGTGACTTCTCGTCGGTGTGGCGCTTCAGCGTGGCAACAACATCGTCAGCCGTCACGGTCTTGCCGTTGTGGAATTCTACCCCCTGCCGGATCTTGAACTTCCACTCCGTCGCATCGGCATTGGCGCTGACTTCTTCGGCAAGGCGCATCTCAAGCTCGCCCCCGGCACTGACATTCACCAGCATCTCGCCCCAGCTCATGTTGATGGCGAATGGCACGGGCGACGCAGCCAGTGCGGGATCGAGGCTGTTGGTAGACTCGCCGCCCTGCATCCCCATCCGGATCATCCCGCCCTTTTTGGGTTCGGCATGTGCCGCCTTGGTGAACAGTGCCGACGCCAACCCGGCGGACACACCCAAGGCTGTGGTGCGGCCCACGAACTCGCGGCGCGACATGCGGCCTGCCTTGGCGGCAGCAATCATACGGTCAAGCGGATCTGTCATGTTGATCGTCTCCCTGAATGGCGGCGGTTCGGACCGCGCCGATTTGTTGACTGATGGATCAATAGAAACGGGTGTTTTGCCAAGGGGCAACGATTCGTGCCCCATAGCAGAGATTTTTTCAGACAAAGCGACGCGGCACCTTTTCGTTGAAATCACGTGAAAAGATCAGCTCATCGCCCTCCCAGGCCATCAGACTGGCCTGCATGTGCAGATGCGCCGCATTCGCCGTCATCACGGCCCGCACCTGTGTTCGCACTCCCCAGTCACCGCGCGACAGGCGCTGCTCCCAGACATGGGTGGCTTTTGCCGCCAGAGGGTCATCCGGGTGGATTTGCCAGCGCTCCGTCAAGGTCTCCCCCGAGCGCAGACCATGCGTCAGATTTTCCACATCACCACTGTCCGACAGCACGCATAACGTCTGCATGCCGGTGATCATGTCGGTCTCTACGTAGCGGCGCGCCTCGCCCTCGCGCAGCACCCGGTGTTTCCACCCCGGAGCGGCCTCCGGCTCTGGCGGCACCCACCCGCCGCTGCCCTTGTATACCGGAAGTGACAGACTGCCTTTGGTCAACGTCAGTTGGCCTTGCACGGGCGACGGCCAGACAAACGGCCAATAGCTGTTTGACAGCGCCAGCCTCAGCCGGTGGCCGGGCGCAAGGCGGTAAGCCATCTGGTCCAGATCAAACCAAACCTCTTCCACCCGTCCGGGCATCATCGGCTCGGGCGCCTCCCGGCTGTGCCGGTGACACAGGTTCAGCATTCCATGCGCGATCCGCACCGAAGACCCGTCCGGGGCCACGTCACAAAGTCGCGCCACCACAAACCCCAGCGGTTGATCAGAGGCCAGCCGCAACCGCAGCCGTGCCGTCCCCAGAAGCGCCAAGGGTTCCTCCAGACCATCACCGTCAAAACACAGGCTCAAGGCATCATCCGCCGCCTGATTGCCCGCCATCTCGGCGTTGAGTCCCATCGGAAAAAACTCCCCCGCCGACAGGCCAAGCTGTTGCGGCGTGGACACAATCCGCTCGAAACCTCGGGGTTCGCCTTGGCCCAGAACCCCGTCCGACACCACGCCGTCTCCTCCCGGCAACAGGTTCAACAGCACGTCGACGACGTTCGGACTGGGCCAACGATCCTCGGCCACCCAATGCCCGGCCCGATGGCGGGCGCTCGCATCGGGCTGCGCGGAGTGCAGCATATAAGCCCGCATTGCCGGGTCCGCCTCAGCCCCGTTTTCCACTCCCTTCAACCATCGATCCCACCAGCGGAGTGCTTCTTGCAGAAAGCCGATCGCCGGGCCTGGCACCGCCGTATGCGGATACTGATGCACCCATGGCCCCACGATACCCTTCGCCATTCCGGGGGCGCCCACATTTCGCACCAGCGCATCCACGGTGTTCATGTAATTGTCCGCCCAGCCGCCGACGGACAGCACCGGCACCTTCATCCGGGCATAATCCTCACAAACAGACCCGTGCCGCCAATATTCATCGCGCGCCTGATGCGCCGCCCAGCGCGGCGCAAGCCAAGGCTCCGCGTCCAGCCGCGCCAACCAGTCCGCGCGCCAATCGGGGCGCAATTGCGGATCTGCAGGGCGGCTGGAAAAGGACAGCATCACGGCCCCCCAGCCAAAGTTCTCGCCCAAAAGGCAGCCGCCTTTGAAATGGATATCATCGGCAAAACGGTCGGTGCTGGAACATACCGAAATCACCGCCTTCAGCGCTGGCGGTTGCAAAAACGCCGTTTGCAGGGAATTGAACCCGCCCCAACTCTTGCCCATCATGCCCACAGAACCCGTGCACCACGGCTGCGCCGCCAGCCAGGCAATAACGTCACAGGCGTCCTGCAACTCCTGCGTGGTGTATTCATCGGCCATCAGCCCTTCGCTGTCGCCATTGCCGCGCATATCCACCCGCACTGTCGCATATCCATGCCCCGCCACATAGGGATGCATCAACTCATCGCGGGGCAGGGTGCCGTCGCGCTTGCGATAGGGGATGTACTCCAGCACCGCCGGAACCGGGCTTTCCTGCGCATCCGCCGGCATCCAGACCCGCGCCGAAAGCCGTGTGCCATCCGGCATCACGATGCCCATATCCTCGAATTCAACGATACTGCGTGGAAAATCCGCTACCGTTATCATGCAATCCCCCATGGTGGCGCATTTGGCTTGCACCCGTCGCAAGCGGTCAAGACAAGGAGAAGGGTGCTTTGCAAGCTCGCACCGATCCACGGATGAAAAGGAACACCCCGATGACAGATGCCAAGACCAACCGACCGAACATCCTGATCATGATGGTGGACCAGTTGACCGGCACCCTGTTTCCGGATGGCCCGGCAGAATTCCTGCACGCGCCCAACCTTCGCCGCTTGGCACAACATTCGATGCGCTTTCAAAACTGCTATTCCGCCTCGCCGCTCTGCGCTCCGGGGCGGGCGTCGTTCATGTCGGGCCAATTGCCCAGCCGCACGAGAGTTTATGACAACGCCGCCGAGTTTGCGTCCGATATCCCCACCTACGCGCACCACCTGCGCCGCGCCGGCTATCACACTTCTCTTTCCGGCAAGATGCACTTTGTCGGCCCCGACCAGATGCACGGGTTCGAGGAGCGGCTGACCACCGACATCTACCCAGCCGATTTCGGCTGGACGCCGGATTACCGCAAACCGGGCGAGCGCATCGACTGGTGGTATCACAATCTGGGCAGCGTGACCGGCGCAGGCGTGGCCGAAATCACCAACCAGATGGAATATGATGATGACGTCGCCTTTCAGGCCGTGCAGAAACTGTATGACCTGTCGCGTGGCGCTGATGAGCGCCCTTGGTGCCTGACTGTCAGCTTCACGCATCCGCACGATCCCTTCGTCGCCCGCCGCAAATACTGGGATCTTTATGACGACGCCCCCGAACTCAACCCGCCGACACCTATCCCTTACGACGATCAGGACCCCCATTCGAAACGCCTGATGGACTCCTGCGACTGGCGCAACTTCGACATAACCGACGAGCAGATCCGCCGCGCTCGGCAAGGCTACTTCGCCAACATTTCCTATATAGACGACAAGATCGGCGAAGTCTTCGCCGTGCTTGAAGCCACCCGGCAAGAGGCTGTCGTGGTTTTCCTGTCCGATCACGGAGAAATGCTGGGCGAGCGGGGCCTGTGGTTCAAGATGAACTTCTTTGAGGGCTCCGCCCGCGTGCCCCTGATGATTTCCGCCCCGGATCTCGCGCCCGGCCTGATCACCGACCCGGTCTCCACCATCGATGTCACCCCCACCCTCGCCGCCATCGCCGGCGTCGACATGGCCGAAGTGATGCCTTGGACGGACGGTTTCGACCTCACCACCATGGCCACCGGCGGCAGCCGCCCGATGGTTGCCATGGAATACGCCGCCGAGGGCAGCATAACCCCGTTGGTCGCCCTGCGCGAAGGCGCCTGGAAATACATCCGCTGCCCCGCAGACCCCGAACAGCTGTTCGACCTTGCCGCCGACCCGGACGAGCGCCACAACCTCGCCTCCGACATGCGGGCCGCCCCGATCCTCGCGCACTTTCGCCAAGCTGCCGATGCGCGTTGGGACTTGCCCCGCTTCGACGCTGCCGTGCGCGAAAGCCAGGCCCGGCGCTGGGTGGTCTACGAAGCCTTGCGCAACGGCGCCTATTACCCTTGGGATTACCAGCCCCTGCGCGCCGCATCGGAACGCTACATGCGCAACCACATGGATCTGAACGTGCTGGAGGAAACCAAGCGTTTCCCACGGGGAGAATAGCGCGGACAGTGGCGACGTGCGCTTGCCGCAAAGGTCAGGCGCGCGCCGCAATCCCGATGCGATAGACTGTGTGTCGGCGGCTTGAAAAAATACGCCGCGCGCAACACCCTTCGCTGGGTCCACGTCACGCCACACAGCACACGACCGTTTCCCGCAGTCCGTGGCAGCGCCGCCGAGCGGGGGCTCGATGCCCCCCGAGGCGGCTCTGGCATCAGGGCGCATCTTGCAAGACAAACTCTGCCCCTTTCCATCCTGTCAGGATGGCAGGCGCATTGGTGTTTCCGGCAATCAGATTCGGAAAGCTGGAGGCGTCGATCACCCGAAGCCCGCCAACACCCCGGACCCGCAACCGCCCATCCAGCACGCTGTTGGCCGGGTCCGATCCCATGCGACATGTGCAGGACGGGTGATAAACCGTGCCCGAACGCGCTTGAAAATCCGCAATCAGGTCCGCATCAGACCGCACCAAGGGGCCGGGCCTAAGTTCTTCCTTGATCAGATGCGCCATCGCCGGGGCGGCCGCAATCCGGCGCAGGAATTTCACCGCCGCAAGCATTTCGTCCACATCATGCTGTGTTGACAAGGCGTTTACGGCAATTTTCGGATGCGACATGGGGTCCGGACTGCAAATCCGGATCTGCCCGCGCGAAGTTGGACGGCAATTCGACAACCCGATCGACAAGCCAGACCAAGGGTCGGGTGACAGGACCGGCCGTTCGCCATTGCGCGGAAGCAAGGTTGAAAACGCCTGCATATACAATTGCATGTTCGGGCGGGGCTGGTCCGGGTCGGTGCGGAAAAAACCGCCTGCATGGTTGATCGATTTGGCCAGCGGCCCACGCCCCCCCATCATATACTGCGCGCCTGCCAGCGCCTTTCCCCACCAAGGGCGCAGCAAGTCGTTATAGGTCGGCACCCGCATCGACCAGGTGTAGTTTATTCCCTGATGATCGCTCAGGTGCGCGCCCACATTGGCGTTTTCAACCAACACAGGCAGATCCATTTCCTGCAAAAGAGGTCCCGGTCCGATGCCCGACAATTGCAAGATCTGCGGGCTGTTCACCGCGCCGCCCGACAGGATCACTTCCCCTCGCGCGCGCAGGGTCCGCGTCTCGCCGCCCCTGCGCACCTCAACGCCCACGGCCCGCCCTTCTTCGATCACCACCCGCGTCACCTGTGCATGGGTCAACACCCGCAGATTGGGGCGACGCATCGCCGGCCGCAAAAAGGCCCGTGCCGCCGAATTGCGCCGCGCGCCCTTGATGGTCATCTGATAGATTCCGGCACCTTCCTGAGACTCGCCGTTGAAATCAGATGTTTCTGGCAGGCCCGCCTGTTCGCATGCGGCGATGTAGTGCCTGACCAATGGGTGCAACCCGGCGCGGTTGGCCGAAATGAACAGCGGGCCGCCTGCACCGCGCCAGTCATCCGCTCCCGCCTCGTTGTCCTCGATCTGGCGATAGGCGGGCAGGCAGTCGTCCCACCCCCACCCAGGCACCATCTTTCCCCAGTCATCGTAATCCGCGCGATGCCCCCTGATCCAGACCATCGCGTTGATCGAGGAGGACCCGCCAAGGATCTTGCCTCTTGGCCAGTGGTCGCTGTTGCCGGCAAGACCCGGATCGGGCTCGGTCCGATACATCCAGTTCACTGCCGGATCGTAGAACAACTTGCCATACCCGAGTGGAAGGTTGACATAAAACCGGCGGTCAGACCCCCCGGCCTCGATCACTGTAACCCGATGTCGCCCCGACGCGCTCAGCCTGTCGGCCAGCACGCACCCGGCAGAACCTGCTCCAACGATGATATAGTCGCTGTCTTCCATCCCGTCCCAACATTTGTTTTCGTGTTACAATCGCTGTTTTCCGACCGGCCTCATGTGCGAAACCGACATCCTGCGTCGCCCCTGTCATCAACCCGAAAGCTTGCCGCACAGTTCACGGGAAAGTTCACCGACCTGGCGATGAAGCAAACCTCGTGGATCCGGTGGTGAATGGCCTCTGCCACGGCGAGATCAGCCCCCGGTGCAAGCATGATCACCGGCCGCAACTCCACCGCCGTGAACCGACCCGCGCCATCCGGCCCGATCTCGCCAGTGCCAAGCGGGCGATCCTCATAACCCGTCACCACGATCCCCGCTTCCGAAGCATAGTGCAGATACCACAGCATATGGCAGGCCGAGAGCGCCGAGAGCAGCAGATCCTCCGGGTTCATCTTCCCCGGATCACCGCCCAGCAACGGATCGTTGGAACAGGTTACCACCGCCTTGCCCGGCACCTCAATCTCCCACGTGCGGGCATAGCCGCGATAGTGCCGCGTGCCCTCCCCCGTGTTGCCGGTCCAGACGATCCGGCTGGCATAGTCATGCGTTGCCATCGCCTTGCCCTTCATCCTGGCCGAGATACCCATTTTTGCACGCTTTCCTCCTCACCTCCCCTTCCAGACCGGCTCGCGCTTCTCGGCAAAGGCTTTCGCCCCCTCCAGCTGATCCTCGGATGAATACAGCCGGTCCACCGTCGACAACTGCCGCTTGGTGATCCGGTTCATGGCGTCCTGAAACCGCATGTCTTCCGCCTCGCGCACCACCTCCTTGATCGTGGCATAAACCAGCGGTGGCCCGGATTCGAGCAGTCTGGCCAGTGCCCAGGCCTTTGCCGCCAGATCCTCCGGTGCACAGATTTCCTTCAGCAGCCCCCACCGCAACGCCTCCTGCGCATCGAACCAACGACCTGTCAGCAGCAGGTCCATCGCCACATGATAGGGAATCCTCTTGGGCAGTTTGATGCTGGCCGCATCCGCCACAGTGCCCGACCTGATTTCAGGCAGAGCAAAGGTCGCAGTGGCGGACGCCAGGATCAGATCACAAGACAGCGCCAGTTCCAGCCCACCGCCGCAACAGATACCATTGACCGCAGCAATGACCGGCTTGTTGAGGTTCGGCAACTCCTGCAAGCCACCAAAGCCACCAACGCCGTAATCACCATCCACCGCATCGCCCGCAGCAGCTGCTTTCAGATCCCAGCCGGGGCAGAAGAATTTCTCCCCCTCCGCACGCAGAATCGCAACCCGCAAGGCATCGTCATCGCGGAAGGTGCGGAACACCTGCCCCATGATCCGGCTGGTCACCAGATCGATCGCGTTGGCCTTTGGCCGGTCCAGCGTCACTTCCAGCACGGCTCCGTCTACCCGCGTGCGGATCGGCCCCTCGTGCAGCATTTCCATCACTTATCCTTTCCATATCAACGCGTCGACTGCCACTGCGCCCTGCGGCAAAACAAGCACCGGGTTAAGCTCGATCTCTTCGACCCTGTCGTCCTGTGCCATCAGATCACACAGTCGAAGAATTAGATCCGCAAGGGCTGCCAAATCTCCCGGTGTCCGTCCCCTGTATCCGTCAAGCAGCGGAAACAACCGCAGTTCCCGCAGCGCACCCAACACGTCGTCCCGGCACACGGGCAGCACCAGCGTCACGGTATCCGCCAGCAATTCTGCCGTCACTCCCCCCATGCCAAGCGTCAATGCCACGCCATAAACGTCGTCGCGCCGCAGCCCGACCAGCACCTCGGCCACTGCGCCCATCACCATCTCTTCCACCAGATAGCCCGTTGCCCCTGGCATCTCCGCCTGCCCGCAAAGGGACGCAAGCCCCAATCGCACCGCCCCTGCCTCTGTCTTGTGCGCGAAGCCAAGACCCTTGAGAACCAGCGGGGCATTCAGCGCCACGGCCCGCTCAGCCGCCACCGCCAAAGTCGGACCAGAAATTCCCAAGGGCACCGCCAACCCAGCGGCCCGCAACACATCCTTTGCCTCTGCCTCATCAAGCAGCCGCGCCGTGCACATCCCACGCGCCGTCAAAGGCACCTGTGGTTCCACCCCCCAAATTCCCTGCGCCGCCCGGATCGCCCCAAGCGCCGCCTCCAGCCCCATCAACGGAACCACGCCTTGCGCCATCAGATCATCCGCCAACGCTTCGTCGAAGTTCTCGGGCAGAGAGGCGACCGGAAACGCAGGCTTTCCAGTCGCCCGACCCGCCGCCATGATCGCATCCAAAGCGGGTTGGAACGACGACGGGTCACAGCGATCCAGCCGCGGCGGGTCGATGATGAACACCCCCGCATCATAGCCGGACAGCATTGTGGTGAAGACATCCGTCGTTCGGGGGCCGTCACCCCAGATGAACGTGTGATAATCCAAAGGGTTACTGATGGTCACAATCGGCCCCAGCAGCTCTGCCAACCGTGCCCGCTGGCGCTGCGATGGCGGAGCAAAGGATACACCCGCCACCGCCCCCAGATCGGCCACCAGTCCAGCCTCACCCCCCGAACAGGACAAAGAGCACAGTTGCGGCCCCAACCCACGACCATGGGTGTGGAAAATCTTCAGCGTTTCCAAAAGCTCCGGCAAGGTCGCCACCTCGGCAATCCCGGCCTTGTGCAAGAACGCCGAAGACACCGCCGCCTCTCCCGCCAAAGACGCTGTATGCGACGCTGCAGCCCTTCGCGACAGCTCGGTCTTGCCGGATTTCAGGCATACAATCCCCTTGCCCTGTCGCGCCGCTGTCGCCGCCAGCCGTGCCAGCGCAGGCGCATCGTCGATGCCCTCTACATACATGCCCAGCGCCGTGACACGCGCATCAGCCAGAAGCGCACCGGCCAATTCTGCCAACCCCACCTGCGCCGCATTGCCCAGACAGGCGACATAGGCCACCGGCAAACCCCGCGCCTGCATGGTCAGGTTGATCACGATGTTGGACGATTGCGACAAGAGTGCCACCCCCCGTTCCACCCGCCGCCCGCCATGCTGGTCAGGCCACAACAACGCACCATCAAGATAGTTGATCACCCCATAGCAATTCGGCCCCAGCACCGGCATCACCCCAGCGGCCGCGACCAGATCGGCCTGCAACCCGGTCTCTCCGGCCTCTTGCCATCCGGAGGCAAAACAGATCGCCCCCCCAGCGCCCATCGCCGCCAGGTCGCGCACAACATTCACTGTCGCATGCCGGTTCACCCCGACAAACGTGGCATCTGGTGGCTCAGGCAAGTCGGACAAAGATCGAAAGGCGGACACCCCGCTTATCTCTTCCCGTTTGGGATGCACCGGCCAGACCGGCCCGGAAAACCCCATTCTCCGGCATTGCGAGATCACATTTTCTGCCCAGCCCGAGCCTAGCACGGCAATTGAACGCGGGCGCAGCAAGCGTGACAGCCGCGTCATGCCCCGCCTCGCGCCCAGTGGCATGCCCCGGGGGCTTTGCCCCCGGACCCCCAGGATATTTGCGAACAGATGAATATAAAAATCGGTCGCCCTGCCCCGAGCCAACGGGGCAGGGAAACTTCACCTGTTACCGTCATCGGGGTCCCCCCCTTTTCGGCCAAGTCAGGGTCGCAGCACATGGTTAAGATTCCGTTTCATCTGTTCCTAAATATCCCGGGGTCCGGGGCAGCGCCCCGGGAGCGGCAACGAGGGTGAGGTCTCAGGCGTCGTGCGCTCTGAGCAACTCCCGGCTGATGATGTGCCGCTGAATCTCAGATGTGCCTTCCCAGATCCGTTCCACCCGCGCATCGCGCCAGATGCGTTCCAGTGGCAGCTCGTCCATCAGACCCATGCCGCCGTGGATCTGGATCGCCTCATCCGCGATCATCGCCAGCACCTCGGTGGCTTTTAGCTTGGCCATGCTCATATCGGCCTCGGTCACCGTGCCCTGATCAAATTTCCATGCAGCTTCCCAAGTCAGCAGTTCCGCCGCTTTCAGCTCCATCGCCATGTCGGCAAGCTTGAAACTGACCCCCTGGAATTTGCCGATGGATTGTCCGAACTGGTGGCGCTGTGCCGCATAGCCGATCGCCATCTGCAACGCCCGGTCAGCCCGACCAAGACAGGTGGCGGCGACCTGCAGGCGGGTCGCGCCGAGCCAGGTGTTGGCCACCTCGAATCCCTTGTGCACCTCGCCAAGCACGTTCTCTTCAGGCACACGGCAATCGTCGAACTCCAGCACCGCGTTGCTATAGCCACGATGGCTGACATTGCGATATCCGTCGCGCACTTTGAAACCCGGCGTGCCTTTGTCCACAAAAAACGCGGTGATCCTTTTCTTTGGCCCGCGCGGGGTGTTTTCTTCACCTGTCGCCATGAACGCGATGGTAAAGCCAGCCAGATCGGCGTGGCTGATGAAATGCTTGGTGCCGTTCAGCACCCAGTCGCCGCCGTCTTGTCGGGCGGTGGCTTTCATCCCGCGCAGATCCGAACCGGCACCGGGTTCGGTCATCGCCAGACAATCCCAGGTTTCGCCCCGGATGCAGGGCATCAGATAGCGTTCGCGCTGCTCGGCCGTGCCTGCCAACAGGATATTTGACGGCCGCGCTACACAGGTCCAGTGCAGCGCATAATTTGCCCGGCCAAGTTCGCGTTCATACAGCAGCCAAGACAGCGTATCGAGGCCGGCACCCCCGACCCCGACCGGCATGTTTGCGGCGTAGAGCCCGGCAGCAATCGCCTTTTTCTGAATCTCGCGGATCAACTCCAACGGCAGGTGATCCGCGCGTTCCACGGCCAACTCATGCGGATACAGCTCCGCCGCGACAAAGCCGCGGGTTGTGTCGATGATCATGCGCTGTTCGTCGGACAGGGCAAAGTGCATCAGACTTTCCTTTGACCGACACAGCGGCCAGCCACTTCGGGGTGTGGCAAGACGGCATGCGCTTTTGCAATCGGCATCAGCCGATCAAGGATTGCCTGCGGGGCGGCGCAGGCCTTTCCTTTGCCCATATCGACATGCAGCAGCATCTGCTCCAGTGTCGCCACCGGCGCGCCGTCCTTGATGATACGGATAAAGACATGCAGCCGCTTTTCATCCGCCGCCAACACCTGCACCGTGCCGGTCAGCGCGTCGCCCAGTTTGGCCTCGCCCGCGTGCATGATATGGGTCTCGGCGGTGTAATAGCTGAACCCGGTGCCGACATAGGCGATATCCGCCCCGATATGGCGCAGGAAGGCGTCCGAGGTTTCCGAGGCCGCGAACAGGTAGCGGCTTTCGGTCATGTGCCCGTTGTAGTCGATCCAGCCCGGCAACACGGTCATCCGGGCCGTCTCCAGCGGCCCGTCGCCTGCCATGGGCGCGGGAGCCGCCGCCCGGCGGCGGGCATCATGGTCAAGCAGCACCTTGCCTGCGCCCCAATTCCGCTCTTTCAGCACCCGCAGAAAGCCGATCAGGTTCTGGTCGCGGATGCGCTCCAGGTCGCGGATGCTGTGCATGCCCGATTGCGCATCTGATTGTCCGGCGATGAGATCAACAAGCGCGTCGTTGAAGTCAGGAACATCGGTCAGCCTTGTCCACGGCCATTGCAGGCAAGGGCCGAACTGCGCCATGAAATGCTTCATGCCTGCCTCGCCACCCGCCACGCGATAGGTCTCGAACAGCCCCATCTGGCCCCAGCGCAGGCCAAAGCCCATGCGGATCGCCTCGTCGATTTCTTCGGTGGTGGCCACCCCGTCCTTGACCAGCCACAGGGCCTCGCGCCAGACCGCTTCCAGAAAGCGGTCCGCAATATGGGCGTCGATTTCCTTGCGCACGTGCAGAGGAAACATCCCGATCTCGCGCAAGATCTCCTTCACGCGTTCGATCAGGGCCGGGTCTGAAACAGCGGACGGCACCACTTCGGCCAATGGCAACAGGTAAACCGGGTTGAACGGGTGCGCGACAAAGATCGTCGCCGGATTGGCCGCGTTTTGTTGCAATTCGGATGGTTTGAAGCCAGACGTCGAGCTACCGATCGGCGTATCCGATGCGCATTGTTGGATTTGTGCAAACACGCGATGCTTCAGATCCAGCCGTTCACTGACGGATTCCTGGATGTAGTCCGCACCCTCCACCGCTTCCGTGATCGTTCCGGCAAAGCTCAGCCGTCCTTCGGCCGGCATCGGGCCATCCGACAGCGCGGGCAAGGCTGCGCGGGCGTTGCCCAGCACTTCGCCTACCTTGCGCGGCGCCTCCGGGTCCGGGTCGAACACCGCCACATCCCAGCCATTGAGCAAGAACCGCGCCGCCCAACCGCCGCCGATCACGCCGCCGCCAATGATTGCCGCCTTGCGCACCATACCGCTACCTCTGATCCGTGCGCTGAAGCGCCGCCTCGTCATAACCATTCTTGCGGAAAACCTCCGCCGCCCAGACCCTTTCGTCCCGCGTGACATGACGGTCGCGGTGCAGCATCCAGCCCGCCAGCCGGGTTGGCGTGCCGACCAGCACCGTGCGCCCGTCGCGGCTTTGCCCGATCACCCAGTAATCCCCGGCAAAGGGCACACCCGCCAGCTTCACCTTGAACTGCCCCGGCCCGACCTTTGCCGCAGTGCCGGTGATCTGCACCACCTGACCGCCCCGGCGGCAGCGGTTCACCACGCTCAGGCCCCCCTCGATCGCGCGATAGGTCGCGGTGGTATGGCTGCACCCGTCCTGAAAGGGGGCGGGAAAACTTGCCACCTCATACCATGTGCCCAGCAGACGCTCGGGCGCGATATCCAGCAGATACATCGGTGCATCGGCATAACGCGGCGACGGCGTGTGCGGGTCACACCCGGCCAGTGCCAGCACAGCCAGCAGAACAAATCGTTTCATAGCGGGGCCCTTTTCTCCAGTTTCAGCCGCGCCCGCACCTCGGCGGGGGTGATCACCCGCGCGCCCATGTTCTCGATGATCGTGGCCGCACGCTCGACCAGCTGAGCATTGGTCGCAAGCACGCCTTTGTCGAGCCAAAGGTTGTCCTCCAGCCCCACCCGCACATTGCCGCCGCCCAGCACCGAGGCCGCCACATAAGGCATCTGGTGCCGCCCCAGCGCAAAGGCCGACCAGTGCCACCCGGCGGGCACATTGTTGACCATTGCCAGATAGGTGTTCAGATCATCCGGCGCGCCCCAGGGCACGCCCATGCACAGCTGCACCAGAACGGGTTCCGGGATCACACCTTCCCGCACCAGCTCTTTCGCCAGCCACAGGTGCCCGGTGTCGAACGCCTCGATCTCGATCCGCACGCCCGCCGTTGTCATCCGTCGCGCCATGTCGCGCAGCATGCCGGGCGTGTTGATCATCACATAATCGGCCTCGTTGAAATTCATCGTGCCGCAATCCAGCGTGCAGATCTCGGGCCGGCACGCGACAATATGTGCCACCCGCTCGGCCGCGCCTGCCATGTCCGATCGCGGGCCGATCCGGCCCATATCCTCGGTGCCCTCGAAATAGATGTCGCCGCCCATCCCGGCGGTCAGGTTCAGGACCACATCCTCGCCCGCATCCCGGATGCGCTCGGTCACTTCGCGATACAGCGCCAAAGCGCGCGACGGCTTGCCCGTCTCGGGGTCGCGCACGTGGCAATGCACCACAGCCGCCCCGGCCTTGGCGGCATCGATGGCCGAGTCAGCGATCTGCTTCGGACTGCGCGGCACATGCGGGCTGCGGTCTTGCGTGCCGCCCGATCCGGTCACGGCACAGGTGATGAAAACCTCGCGGTTCATGGTCAATGGCATGGCATCCCCCTTCGTTTCGGCTCAGCTTAACGTGCTTGCCAGCGCACGCTTTGCAATTTACGAAATCGCTATGACGCAAAATGCTCTCTTTGCCCCTGCCCACCGCCCGCTTGACCTCGCGGTGCTGGTCCTGCCGCATTGCTCCATTCTCGAAGTGGCCAGCGTGCTCGATCCGTTGCGCAACGCCAACCGGCATTTGGGGGCGGAGTGGTTCCGCTTTCGCATCGTCACCCCCGATGGCCAGCCCGCGCCGCTGACCTGCGGAATCGAATTGCCCGCCACCGGGCCCTTGGCGGCCGCCAAGGGAGCCGCGCTGCTGATGGTGATCGCGGGCTATCGTCTGGCCGAAGTCGCCACCCGCCCGCTGATCCATGACCTGCGCCGGATGGCGCATCAGTTCATCGCTATCGGGGGGGTGGATGCCGCCCCTTGGGTGCTGGCCCGCGCCGGTCTGCTAGACGGCCACCGCGCCACCGTGCATTGGGAGGATCTGGAGGATCTGGCCCACCTGCACTCAGGGGTCGAGGTCTGTCCCGACCGATATGTGATCGACCGCAACCGCATAACGGCGGGCGGCGCCGCCCCCGCCTACGACCTGATGTTGCATCTGATCCGCACCCGACACGGCGCAAGTGTGGCGCGTCAGGTGGCGCAAAGCTTCCTGCACCCACCGCGCCCCGGCCACGCCCCACAGGTCGCGCCGCCGCCCAGCCTTGCGACGGACCCCGGACTTGATCCCCGCGTCGCCCGCGCCCTGGCCCGGATGGAGGCATGTCTTGACGCTCCGGACACCATGGCCGCCCTCGCCGCCAGTGTTGACCTGTCAACGCGCCGTCTGGAAAGCCTGTTCCGCCAAAGCCTTGGCACCACACCTGGTGCGCATGCCTTGTCCCTGCGCCTGTCAGCCGCCCGCAGGATGCTGACCGATACAGCACATCCCCTGTCTGAAATCGCGTTGCGCTGTGGGTTCTCCAGCCCCGCCACCCTGACCCGCGCCTTTCGCCGTCGCTTCGGTCACGCCCCGACATCGCTGCGAAGGTAAGCCGATTTGAGGCCTGGCCCCCGCGGAGTGTATCTACCGAAACAAGCATCCATACGCGGATTGCACCCTTTTCAAAGACTCCGTGTGTCAGGCTGCAGACCCAAAGGGGGCAGCGCGCCCTTTTCCACGGAATACGAAAAAGCCGTATCCGCTCTTGGTCGCGCCTTTTGGTTCGAACCAGACATCCCATTCACGGCAAAGGTCTCTTACGCTTCCTCCAGCAACCCTCTCCCTTTCAGCAGGGCTTCCACGCCCGGCATCCGTCCCCTGAATTGCATATAAAGACTCTCCGCCTCCTCGGAGCCGCCGGCCGACAGAATGAATTTCTCCAGCCGTGCCGCAGTAGTCGGATCAAATGGATCGCCCGCCTCCTCAAACGCGGCGAAAGCGTCGGCGTCCATCACCTCGGACCACATGTAGCTGTAATAGCCCGAGGAATAGCCGTCGCCGGAAAAGATATGCGCGAAATGCGGGGTCGCGTGTCGCATCCGGATCGCCCGCGGCATCCCCAGCCCCTCCAACACCTCGGCCTGCTTCTGCATCGGGTCGGCAGGCGCCGGGCCGTCATGAAAGGCCAGATCGACCATGGCCGAGGCGATGAATTCCACCGTTGAAAATCCCTGATCATAGGTGCTGGCCGCCAGCAGCCGGTCGCGCATGTCGGCGGGCATCGGCTCCCCCGTCTGCCAGTGCCGGGCGTGCTGTTCCAGCACCGACGGCACCTCCAGCCAGTGTTCGTATAGCTGGCTCGGCAGCTCCACAAAATCGCGCGCCACCGAGGTGCCCGAGATGAAACCATACGTCACATCCGACAGCATCTGATGCAACGCATGGCCAAATTCGTGGAACAGGGTGCGCGCATCGTCATAGGACAAGAGCGCCGGATCACCCTTCGCGAAGTTGCAGACATTAACGACAATCGGCCGCACCTCACCGCCCAGCTTGCGCTGCGAGCGGATGGCCGAGCACCATGCGCCAGACCGCTTTGAAGATCGCGCGAAGTAATCGCCCAGAAACACCGCCACATGCGCGCCGTTTCGGGTCACTTCCCATCCGCGCACATCCGCATGGTAGAACGGGCCATCCAATGCGCGAAATTCCAGCCCGAACAGCCGGTTGGCGCAATCGAATTGTGCACCCAGCATGGCATCGAGCGACAGATACGGCTTGAGCGCCGCTTCATCCAGATCATGCTCGGCACGGCGCCGCTTTTCGCTGTAGTAGCGCCAGTCCCATGGTTCCAGCGGCCCCGCAATGCCATCTGCCTTCAGCATCGCCTCCAACGCAACCGCATCCGCCGCGGCCTTGTCTCGTGCCGGAGCCCAGACCCGTTGCAGCAACGCCCGCACTGCCACTGGTGTCTTGGCCATTTCCGGTTCCAGTTTGTAATCAGAGAAACTGGCATACCCCAGCAAATGGGCGCGTTCCGCCCGCAACGCCAGAATTTCAGCGGCAACCGCCCGGTTGTCATGCGCGTTGCCGTTCGCCCCACGCGCCCCCCAAGCCTCAAAAGCGCGCTGGCGCAAGGCGCGGCGCGGCGAGAATTGCAGGAATGGCACGATCAGCGAACGGTTCAGCGTTACCACCGGCCCCCCGGCAGCGCGCTCTTCTCCCGCCGCGCGCGCACTTGCCACCACAAAAGCCGGCAAGCCTTCCAAATCTTCCTCGGCCAAGGGCATGAACCAGTCGCGTTCATCTGCCAGCAGATTCTGGCTGAACTGCGTGCCCAGCACCGCCAGCTGCGACTTGACAGCTGTCAACCGCGCCGCCGGTTCACCTTCCAACTGCGCACCTGCGCGTACAAACATCTGACGATAGAGCGTCAGCACCCGCAACTGCTCCGGCGTCAGAGCCAATGCATCGCGCCCCTGCCAAAGCGTCTCGATCCGGTCAAACAGCGCCTTGTTGTTCGACACTTCAGAAGAAAAAGCGCTCAACTTTGGCGCCAGATCGCGCATCAACGCTTCGCGGGCATCGTTGGAATCCGCCCCGGCAAGGTTGTAGAACACCCCTGCCACGCGGTCCAACGCCCCCTCGGCCAATTCCAGCGCCTCAATTACATTGGCGAATGTCGGCGCTGCGCTTTGCCCGGCAATCGCCGCAATGTTCGAGCGCGCCTCGGCAAGAGCGTCCTCGAAGGCGGGCGCGAAATCCTCGTCCCGGATCTGGTCAAAGGGCGGCAGACCAAAGGGCGTGGTCCAGTCTTGGGCAAAAACGGTCATGGGGATCTCCTTTGCTCCAATAGCTAGGCACGCGATGGGCAAAGGTCCACACTCTTGGGCTTGCTGCTTTCCAAAAACTCCCGCGCGGAGCGCTTCCGCGCCCGCCCCTAGCGGAAACGGTCCAGAAGTTTCTGCATCGGGCTGCGGCTGTCGTCCTGTACCAGATTTGCCACCGGATCGGGCGCGGGCGCGGGTCTGGGCTTGTCCGACGACCGGGGCGGGGCGGTGCGCAAAGCGACAGCGTTCATGAACTTCTGGCCGTCACCCGCCGCCAGATGGGCGGCCCCGTCGGACAGACCCCGCAACAGATCATCCAGCCAGTCCTGATCGGCCTTGGCAAAATCGTGCAGCACATAGGCCGCCACGGCATCCTTGTGGCCCGGATGCCCGATGCCCAGCCGCACCCGTCCGTAACCCTCGCCCACCATCCCGCTGATCGAGCGCAGGCCATTGTGCCCGGCATGGCCACCCCCCTGCTTGATCCGGCATTTCCCCGGCGCAAGATCCAGCTCGTCATGGAACACCGTGATATCGCCCAAGCCCAGCTTGTAGAACGCCATTGCAGGCTGGACGGATTGGCCCGACAGGTTCATGAACGTGCCGGGTTTCAGCAACAGTGTCTTTTCATCGCCCAACCGTCCCTCGGCCACCTCTCCCTTGAAGGCCGCTTTCCATGGGCCAAAGCCATGGTCGGCCGCGATCCGGTCCATGGCCATGAAGCCGATGTTGTGGCGGTTGTGCGCGTATTTCGCACCCGGATTGCCAAGGCCTGCAAACAGTTTCATTGCGCTCTCCTGCTTCCCCTTCCTTGACGAAGCGGGCGGCAGCCGTCAAGCATCAGCCAGAAAAAGGGAGCGATCATGCGCTTTGCCGTTGTCTGTTCTGTGCGCAACGAAGGGCCGTTTTTGGTGGAGTGGGTGGCGTGGTACCGGCATCTTGGGGTCACCGACATCGTGGTGGTGACCAATGACTGCACCGATCACTCCCCCGCTTTGCTGGATGCTCTGCACCACGCAGGCGTGACGCATCTGCGCCACGACGTGCCCGACGCCACCAATATCTGCGCCCGCAAGCTGGCGGCGGCCAAGACGCTGCCACAGGTCAGCGGGGCCGATTGGGTGCTGGTCTGCGATGTCGATGAGTTTCTGGTCATCCACAAAGGCGCGGGCCGCATCTTTGATCTGATCCCTGACGATGCTGGATTTCTGGGCATGGCGATCAACTGGCGGGTGTTCGGCACGTCCGGGCTGGTCGCGTGGGAAGATGGGCTGACCCACCGCCAGTTCCTGCACGCCAGCGAAAGCCGGGATTTCCCATCGACATGGATCAAAACGATCCACGCGCAGCCGGGATGGTTCCGCAAGCTGGGCGAGCATGGGCCGAAGCGTCTGCTGCCACGCCATGCGTCACGCTGGGGACAGCCGGGGATGGCTTGGGTGAATGCCGATGGCGATGAGCTGCCGGAATGGACCCCGGACGGCGACTACCTGCGCCGGGTGCCGATGGCGCGGGTCAGTCATGCGACCGCGCAAATGAACCATTACATGATCCGGACAGAGGAAAGCTTTCGCTTGAAAAAGGGAACCCTGTCGTCGGTCGCAGGCAAGGACCGCTACACAGACAGCTTTTTCGACCGCTACAACCGGAACGAGGTGTTTGACGACAGCGCCCTGCGCAATGCCGCTGCGTTTGATGCAGAGCACGGCGCGCTGATGGCCCTGCCCGATGTCGCCCGCCTGCATCACCTGTGCTGTGCCGATTATGTCAAACGGCTTGCCGAAAAGGCAGGGCGGAGGGTCGAAGATGACCCACGCCACACGCATCATCTGGCTGCGGCCAAGGCGTGAAAGGACAAGGGATGCACAAAGGATCATGCCAATGCGGTGCCGTCAGCTTCCGCGTTGCAGGCGATCTGCCGCCGCCAAATGCCTGTCATTGCACGATCTGCCGCAAGCAGTCGGGGCATGTGTTTGCCTCGACAGAAGTGAAAAGGACGAGTCTCGCGATCAGCGGGGCCGGGCAAGTGACGTGGTATCAATCGTCACCCAAGGTCCGGCGCGGCTTTTGTGCGATCTGCGGCTCGTCGCTGTTCTGGGACCCACCGCACCGCGACTGGATCGCGGTTGCCATGGGCGCGTTCGACGGGCCGACCGGCACCCGGATGAACCTGCATATCTTTGTCGCGGAAATGGGCGACTACTACGATATTGCCGACGGGCTACCTCAGAACGAGCGCTGACGGAAAAGGCGCGGCAGATTTCCCCGCCGCGCCTGTTTCGTGGATCATCCGGCCCGCGGGCCAGAAATCACTCTTCCGCAGCGTCTTCCGCATTGTCTTCCGACCGCAGGCCTGACGGCGCCGCGATGTTGGCGATGACAAAGTTGCGCTTGATCGAGGGCTTGACGCCTTCGGGCAGCACAACGTCGTCGATGTGGATGACGTCGCCGATGGCTTTGCCGGTCAGGTCAACCGTGATGTGATCCGGGATATCGCCGGCTGTCACTTCCAGTTCGACTTCCGGGCGCACCACGGTCAGCGTGCCGCCGCGCTTCAGGCCGGGGGCCTTGTCCTGATTCTCGAAGTTCACGTGAATGAACAGGTTGATCCGCGAGGTGCGACGCAGGCGCATCAGGTCGACGTGGGTCGGAAGATCCTTGACCACATCGCGCTGCACACCGCGGCAGATCACGCGGACGTCTTCCTGACCTTCAACTTTCAGGTTGAACAGCGTCGAAAGGAAACGTCCCTTGCGCAGTTTGGTCAGAAGGTAGTTGTATTTGATGTTGATCGGTTGCGGGTCTACACCACCACCGTAAACAATACCGGGCACGAGTTGCTCACGACGAGCTTGACGGGCGGCCCCCTTGCCTGTCCCCGTACGTGCCTCGGCGATCAGATCAGGGATCTCACCAGCCATTGCAGTTCTCCATATAAATAAGTCCACCGCCCTCCAAGGGTGCGCGGCGCGACCTCGGCGCTATAGCGGGGAATCGGCGCGGGGGAAAGCGGTATTCGTGAAACCCGGTGCCGGGTCGCCCCCCGCCCGTTCCCGGTCGCCTTCGGGATGGTCGCGCCGCCACCGCTCTGCTAGGTCCGTCGGGCAAGAACGGAGTTCCCCCGATGGCCCATATCCTGACAGTCGCGCGTGCGCCGCTGGCGGCTTTTGCCGCAATGGGGGTGGTCTGGGGCACCTTTGCCGCCGCGCTGCCGGATATCAAGGCGATGCTGGCGGTGGACGAGGCGCAACTGGGGCTGCTCTTGCTGTTCACCCCTTTGGCGGCAGTGACGGCCATGTTGCTGGCCCCGGCGTTTGGGGCTGCGATGGGGCGCATGGCCCTGCCGGTGGCCACAGCAATCATGGGGCTGGGCATCGCCCTGCCGGGGCAAACCGCCAGCCTGCTGCTGTTTCCGCTGGCGATGATGGTCTGCGGTGCGGGCACCGGCCTGACCGATGTGCTGATGAATGCCCGCGTGGCCGAGCTGGAAAACACCCGAAAGATCCATCTGATGAACCTGTGTCATGCGGCCTACAGCTTTGGCTATGCCGGGGCCGCGATTGGCACCGGCGTGATGCGCGGGGCCGACTGGGGGCCGGGCTGGGTGTTGGGCGTGATGGCTTTGGTTGCGGGCGGGCTGGCGCTGGCAACATGGGAGCACGATGGCCAGATCGACGGTCTGCGCCGCCCGAAGGGGCCGGGGGCGGCGGCGCTGGGATGGTTGCCGGTGCTGGGCGGCGGCGTGGTGCTGATCGCCTTCATGACCGAAAACGCGGCCGAGGCATGGTCGGCGCTGCATATCGAGAAAACCCTCGGCGGCAGCCCGGAGCAGGGCGCGCTTGGGCCTGCGGCACTGGCGCTGACCATGGGCTTTGCCCGGCTGGCAGGGCAAGGGCTGGTGTCACGCGTCAACCCCTACCGTCTCCTCACGGGCGGCGCGGTTATTGCGGCCATCGGAGCCTTGGGCGCGGCGGCGGCGACAACGCCGATGATGGCCTATGCCGGATTCATCGTGATGGGGCTTGGCGCCTCGGTGATCGCCCCGACCGCGTTTTCGCTGGTGGGGCGGCTGGCACGGCCAGAGGCGCGGGCGCGCGCAGTCGCCCGCGCCACGCTGTTCGGCTATTTCGGCTATTTCTTCGGCCCGCCGATGCTCGGCTTCATCGCCGGGTCATTTGGCCTGCGCATGGCCTTTGTTTTTGCGGCATGTTTGCTGGTGATGGTGCTGATCCTGTCGCCTCTGATGGCGCGGCAACAGCGCTGATCATTCCCAGCCGTCAGAAAACCCCTTGGGGATGAGCAGGTTGTGGCGGCCAAGGTTATGCACATCCCGCTCGCCACACAGCGCCATGGTGGTGTCCAGCTCTTTGCGGATCACCTCCAGGGCGCGTGTCACCCCAGCCTCTCCCATCGCACCCAACCCGTATATATAGCTGCGCCCGATCATGGTGCCCTTGGCCCCCATAGCTAGGGCCTTGAGCACATCCTGACCCGAGCGGATGCCGCTGTCCATCCAGACCTCCACCCGGTCGCCCACCGCATCGACAATGCGCGGCAGCATGCGGATCGAACTGACCGCACCATCCAGTTGCCGCCCGCCATGGTTCGACACAATGATCGCATCCGCCCCGAAATCGGCGGCCTTGCGGGCGTCATCCTCGTCCAGAATCCCCTTGAGGATGAACTTGCCGCCCCACTGGTCGCGGATACGGGCGATCTTGGACCAGTCCAGCTGCGGATCGAACTGGTCGGAAATCCAGCTCATGAGGCTGGAGGTATCGCCCACACCTTTGACATGGCCGACGATATTGCCGAACTGGCGGCGCTTTGTCCCCAGCATCTCCAGCCCCCAGCCCCATTTGGTCGCAAGATCCAGCAGCACCGGCAGGGTCAGTTTCGGCGGGGCAGACAGGCCGTTTTTCAGATCCTTGTGCCGCTGACCAAGAATTTGCAGATCCAGCGTCAGCACCAAGGCGCTGCATTTGGCATCCTTGGCGCGCTGAATGATCCGATCCACAAAATCCTCATCCTGCATGACATACAGCTGGAACCAGAACGGATCGGGGGAATGGGCGGCCACATCCTCGATCGAACAGATCGACATGGTGGACAGGGTGAAGGGCACCCCGAACTTTGCCGCCGCGCGGGCCGATTTGATCTCGCCATCCGCGGCCTGCATCCCGGTCAGGCCAACGGGGGCCAAAGCCACCGGCATGGTGACCGGAAACCCCGCCATGGTGCTGGCCACGGTGCGGCCCAGCATATCCACCGCCACCTTCTGGCGCAGGTTCAGCTTTGCGAAATCCGATGTGTTGTCGCGAAACGTCTGCTCGGTATAGCTGCCCGATTCCGCGTAATCATAGAACATCTTCGGCGTGCGGCGTTTGTGCATGCGCTTGAGATCGTCGATACAGGTAATCACCGCCATGATCCGCCCCCTTGATGTGGTCAACCAGCCTTACCAATCGGCGGCTTTCAGTGCAATTGCAAAGGCATTCGCGCCAATGCCTGTTTCCCCGCACCGTCCGATGCGCTAGCAACTGGCCCAAAGAGGAGACGACCATGACAGCATCGGTATTCATTGACGGCGAAGCAGGCACCACGGGGCTCCAGATCCGCGACCGACTGCTGGCGCGCGATGATATCACGCTGGTGCAGGTCGATCCCGCCCGGCGCAAGGATCCGGCCGCGCGGCGCGAGGCGTTCGCCGCCGCCGATGTCGCCATCCTGTGCCTGCCCGATGAGGCGGCGGTAGAGGCGGTGGCGCTGTGCGACGGCCTGCCGACCCGGATCATCGACGCCAGCACGGCGTATCGCGTCAACCCTGACTGGGCGTTTGGGTTTCCTGAATTGACCGCTGCCAACAAGGCGCGGATCACCTCCGCCGCGCGGGTGTCCAACCCCGGCTGCTATTCAACCGGGTCGCTTGCGCTATTGGCACCTTTGGTCGCGGCGGGGCTGATCGCCCCCGATGCGGCGCTTTCGATCAACGCCGTGTCCGGGTATTCCGGCGGCGGCAAGGCTCTGATCGCAGAGTTCGAGGCGGGCACGGCGGGGGCGCATTTTGTCTATGGGCTGGAGCACAAGCACAAGCACATCCCCGAGATCATGACCCATGCCCATCTGACGCGTCGGCCCATCTTCATTCCATCGGTTGGCGGCTATGCCCAAGGCATGATCGTGCAGATCCCGCTGCATCTGTCTGCGGGCCAGACTGCGGCGGATTTTCACGCCGCGCTGGCCGATCATTACGCAGGCGGGCGGTTCGTGCGGGTGGTCCATGCGGCTGGCCTGCTGCCACGGCTGAACCCTGAGCGGCTGAACGGAACCAACCTGATGGAGCTATCGGTTCATCCCGGGCCCGAGGGCGACCGCGTGGTGCTGCTGGCCACGCTGGACAACCTTGGCAAAGGCGCCTCGGGTGCGGCGGTGCAGAACCTGAACCTGATGCTGGGGATGGACGAGGCGGCCGGGCTTTAACCCGCACCCTTACGCGGCGTGCGCCCCCGCCGCCAGCGCCGCCACATTCGCCAGCACTTCGGCCACAGGCTTGCCTGCGCCGATGTCTTTCACGATCGCGGAGCCGACCACGCAGCCATCGGCCACAGAAGCGATGGTGCGGGCGGCTTCGGGCGTGTTGATGCCGAAACCCACGATCACCGGAAGGTCGGTGGACATCTTGATGCGTGCCACCTCTGGCCCCACGTCGGCGGCTTGCGCGGCGGCAGCGCCGGTGATGCCGGTGACGGACACGTAATAGACAAAGCCGGAGGTGTTTTTCAGCACCGCAGGCAGGCGTTTGGCATCAGTGGTCGGCGTGGCCAGCCGGATGAAGTTCAGCCCTGCGGCCTGCGCCGGGATACATAGTTCGCTGTCTTCCTCGGGCGGCAGATCCACCACGATCAACCCGTCGATGCCTGCGGCGACGGCGTCAACAAGGAAACGGTCCACCCCGCGCGCATAGATCGGGTTGTAATAGCCCATCATCACGATCGGGGTGTTGGCATCTTCCTTGCGGAAATCGCGCACCATGTCGAGCACCTGATCCAGTTTCATATGGTGATCCAGCGCGCGCTGCCCCGCAAGTTGGATCGTCGGGCCATCGGCCATCGGGTCGGTAAAGGGCATGCCGAGTTCGATGATATCGACCCCTGCCCCCGGCAGACCCTTCATCACCGCAAGCGACGTGGCGATATCGGGGTCACCGGCCATGATATAGGAGACGAAGGCCTTTTTCCCCTGCGTCCGCAGGCGTGCGAAGGTCGCGTCAATTCTGGTCATGTGTTGGCCCCGTCCCTTTTTGTCCTGTAGCGGTGTGCACGGCTGGGCGCGGAAAATCAATGGGGCGCGACGGGGGCACCGGGATTGATCCCGTGCGCCTTCGCGCTTAGAAGCCTGTCAACCGCCGGATGGAGAATGTCATGGGTTTCAAGATGGGTATCGTGGGTCTGCCGAATGTCGGCAAATCGACCCTGTTCAACGCGCTGACCCGGACGGCGGCGGCGCAGGCCGCGAACTTTCCGTTCTGCACCATCGAGCCGAACGTGGGCGAGGTGGCGGTGCCCGATGCCCGGCTGGAAAAGCTGGCTGCGATTGCGGGATCAAAGCAGATCATCCCGACGCGGATGACCTTTGTCGATATTGCAGGCCTGGTGCGGGGGGCCAGCAAGGGCGAGGGGTTGGGCAACCAGTTTCTGGCCAATATCCGCGAATGCGACGCGATTGCCCACGTGTTGCGCTGCTTTGAGGATGGCGACATCACCCATGTCGAGGGCCGGATCGACCCCGTGGCCGATGCCGAAACGATCGAGACAGAGCTGATGCTGGCCGATCTGGAAAGCATCGAACGGCGCCGCGCCAACCTTGCCCGCAAGATAAAGGGTGGCGACAAGGACAGCGCCGAACAGGACCGCTTGCTCGCCATGGCGCAAAAGGTGCTGGAAGAGGGCAAACCGGCGCGCACGATCTCCGTCGCCGAAGATGACCAGCGCGCCTGGCGGCTGTTGCAACTGCTGACGTCAAAGCCGGTGCTGTATGTCTGCAACGTCGAGGAGTCGTCGGCGGCATCCGGCAACAGCGAGTCGGCGCGGGTGGCAGAGATGGCGAAGGCGCAGGGTGCAGGCACGGTGGTGATTTCCGCCCGGATCGAGGAAGAGATCAGCCAGTTGCCCGAAGACGAGGCCGCGATGTTCCTGGAAGAAATGGGGCTGACCGAAGCGGGGTTGGACCGTCTGATCCGCGCCGGATACGAATTGCTGGAATTGCAGACCTATTTCACCGTGGGGCCGAAAGAGGCCCGTGCCTGGACCATCCTGAAGGGCACCCTGGCCCCGGCGGCGGCGGGGGTGATCCATGGCGATTTTGAAAAGGGCTTCATCCGGGCCGAGACCATTGCCTATGCCGATTACGTCGCCGGCAAGGGCGAAGCGGGCGCGAAAGAGGCTGGTAAATTCCGGGTGGAAGGCAAGACCTATGAGGTCAAGGACGGCGACGTGCTGCACTTCCTGTTCAGCGGCTGATCAGGCCGCTTGACCTCGCAGCAGACGGAAAGAAAAGCACTCTGATCTGAACGCTACCTATCTCGGTCAACTCACAATCAAGCGTCTGCTGCAAGCAGTCTTGTCGTGCTGACGAAAATTCCATACATCGGTGCACCAAAACCGATGCATCCGATCATGCCGGGAAATCACCGCACCATATCAACAGGTTTTGGTGCTCTCGGCCCGTCCCCACGGCCGGCATCGAACCGGCAAGCCTTACGGCGGGAGATTTTAAGTCTCCTGTGTTTACCAATTTCACCACGTGGGGCGACGGCTCCGAACCTGCCCTTTATCAACTGGCTTCGGGCCAATCAATCAGCCGTGGGGGCCTTGACCCCGGTTGCCGCTGCGAAATCGCCCAATCCGCCACAGTGCCGTTGTCTCCAGTGCCGCGCCGGTCATTTCCGACTGACAGTCCAGACCCCGTTTGCCGCGGCGCGGCAATTGACACGGCCCTACTTCCCCTCCTTTATGCTGCCATAGCTTGTGCGGGAAAGGTCACCATGAAAAAGGTCTATCCAGATGCCAGATCGGCGCTTGACGGGGTGCTGTTCGACGGAATGCTCATCGCGGCGGGGGGCTTTGGTCTGTGCGGCATCCCTGAACTTCTCATCGCGGCGATCCGTGATGCGGGGACGAAAGATCTGACGGTCGCCTCAAACAACGCCGGTGTAGATGAATTTGGCCTTGGCGTATTGCTGGAAACCCGTCAGGTCAGGAAGATGATCTCGTCTTACGTGGGGGAAAACGCCGAATTCATGCGCCAGTATCTTTCGGGCGAGCTGGAGCTGGAATTCAACCCACAGGGCACGCTGGCCGAACGGATGCGCGCAGGCGGCGCGGGCATCCCCGGTTTCTACACCAAGACCGGGGTGGGCACCGTGATTGCCGAAGGCAAACCAGTGATGAGTTTCGACGGGCAGGACTACATCATGGAACGTGGCATCGTGGCCGATCTGTCGATCGTCAAGGCGTGGAAGGCCGACCCCTCGGGCAATCTGGTCTTTCGCAAAACCGCGCGCAATTTCAATCCGCCTGCCGCGACCTGCGGCAAGATCTGCGTGGTCGAGGTCGAAGAAATCGTGCCGTTGGGCGCACTGGATCCCGATAGCATCCATTTGCCGGGCATCTATGTGCACCGGATCATCCAGGGCGAGCACGAAAAACGCATTGAACAGCGCACCGTGCGCAAACGCGCTTAAGGCAGGCAAGCGTGGGCCGATCCCCCTTTGAGGGAGTTCCCGAACGGGCTTATTGGCGCCCGGCCGTGGCTGCACGGGGTCCGGGTCGGCTGCGCGACCTTGACACGCCGCGCCTTTCGATCACCCGCAGCACCCCGATCCCGACCGCCGACAGTTGCTTTTCCCGACACGCTCATCACGCCCTGAAGTCCGCAGGTCATACGATGATCGCGGCAGAAGCCGCAGCCGACGGCATACACCCCGATGTGGCTGCGCGATTGCTCTATGGCACGTTCCCGGCCCGATACGGCAACATCCACAACCCGCGCCGGTTTCTGAACCTGTTGCGCAAGGCGGCGGGTGATCAGGCCCCCGCCCAGCCGATCTGGTCGCACAAAGAACGTCGTTACAATGCGTTGCGGCCCAACGTCGATTCGGGTGGCTTTTCGACGGCAAAGTCGGTGCAGGCCGTCCGCGTGGATCACCTTGCCGCTGTCAGACCTGTCGTTGCGCAGGCCCGAGTGGTGATTTTCACCCTTGGCCTGACCGAATCCTGGGAAGACCCCATCTCGGGCCCTGTCTATCCCTCCGCGCTTCGGGTCATTGCGGATGCCCAGACCAAGGCTGAAACCAGATTAATGTCACTCCGCCATGATGTCGTTGTGTCAAACATCCATGCGATCCTTGATCCTCTGCGCCGCGTCGCCCCCGATAGCAAACTGCGCTTGATCGTCGCCCCCGGCCCGCTGGTGGCGACCGCAATCGGCGGCCAAGCCCTGCCAGCCTCAACACCCTGCAAAGCCATCCTGCCCGCCGCCGCCACGCTGACCGGGTCTGACGAAGCGACCGAAGCCTTCCGGCCCGAAGTCGACCCCGCGCGCGCAGCGCAGATCAGGCGCATGCCGATGGAGCCCCGCTGTACCCTCATGCTTGCTCGCTGTTCACCCCCAAGCGTGACCGAGCCGGGCACCGGCCTGTATGAACCCGTCACCATGGCCGCCACGGCGCTGCTGCACGCCGCTGATCTGATGGCACTGCATGATGAAGGGCTGACCGCCGCCCACCGCGACATTGGCGTAGACTTTGCTTTGCAACCTGGCGAAACCCGGTTGCGTCCGTTATTGACACGGAACGCCTTTCAACAGAACCCGCCCCGTGATGCGCGCCGCATGAATGCCGCTTGCGGCCTGATCGCCTTACGCGCGCCCTTCAAATCCGGCATTTCTTCCGGATCCTCTGCTGCGCAGACCACCATGACCGTAACCGCCTGGACAGGAGAAAACTATGCCTTGGGACCGCAACCAGATGGCCGCCCGCGCGGCACAGGAACTGCAGGACGGCTGGTATGTCAACCTCGGGATCGGCATTCCAACGCTGGTATCGAACTACATCCCCGAAGGCGTCAACGTGACGCTGCAATCAGAAAACGGTATGCTCGGCATGGGGCCCTTCCCGTTCGAGGGTGAGGAAGACGCCGATCTGATCAACGCCGGCAAACAAACCATCACCGAATTGCCCCAAACCGCATTCTTCGATTCCGCCCAGTCCTTCGCGATGATCCGCGGCGGCAAGATCGCCATGGCCATCCTTGGTGCGATGGAAGTCGCGGAAAACGGCGATCTGGCGAACTGGATGATTCCGGGCAAGCTGGTGAAGGGCATGGGCGGCGCAATGGATCTGGTCGCTGGCGTTGGCCGCGTGGTGGTGGTGATGGACCACACCTCCAAACATGGTGAGTCCAAGGTGCTGAAATCCTGCACCCTGCCCCTGACAGGCAAAGCGGTGGTCGACCGCATCATCACGAACCTTGGCGTGCTCGATGTGGTGCCCGGCGGCCTCAAACTCGTCGAACTGGCGGATGGTGTGTCCGAGGCCGACCTGCGCGCAGCGACCGAGGCGACACTTGTCGCCTGATCCAGTCCTGCGCACCCAGAACAGTGACAACAAGGGCCGCTATGTCCTGTCAAGGAACGGGCTAGAGGCCGAGATCACATTCTCGGTCACGACACCCAGCCTGATCAGCGCCGATCACACCCATGTGCCAGAGGCCCTGCGCGGAACTGGCATCGCGGTGACCCTTGTGCATTTCATGGTGAACGAGGCCCGCGCGCGGGGCACGAAGATCGTGCCAGTTTGTCCCTTTGTGGATTCGATCCGCCAAAAACACCCCGAGTGGGCTGATGTGTTCGCAGCCTGACCACATTCATCTGTTCAAAAATATCCTCAGGGGGTGAGGAGCGCCAGCGACGAGGGGGGCCGAGGCCCCCCTGCCGCATCCGCCTCCTTCGCAGATCTCAGCCGCCTGCAGAAATCACCTTGAACACGCAAGGGTCCGTCACCAGCTCGGGCGGAGTCAGGCACAGCCCCTGTGACACCTGCCACGCCGCCAGCACCTTGGGCACATAGTCGCGCGTCTCGGCATAGGGCGGAATCCCATCGTTGGCCCGCACAGCACCCTCGCCCGCATTGTAAGCCGCCAGCACCATCAGCGGATCGCGATTGAATTCCTTGAGAAGCCAGTTGAGATACGCCACACCGCCCTTGATGTTCTGCGCAGGATCGGTCGAATCCGTCACCCCGAACCGCAAGGCGGTCGCCGGGATCAACTGCATCAGCCCCTGCGCACCTGCCTTTGACACGGCATCGGCGCGCCCCGCGCTTTCCACACCGATCACCGCCAGCACCAGCGCGGGCGATACGTCTGTGCCGATGGTGGCCGAAAGGATATGCTTGCCATATTGCTCCGCTATGCCCTGCATGTGTTGCAGGCGCGGGGCCGCAACCCCGGTTCCTTTCGGGCCCTTCGACAGCGTGGCCATCGCCAGCGGGAACCGATCCGCCACTGCGCCCCGGTTGGTGGGCACGGTTTGCCAGAACCAGTCATAGCTGGAGGATCTGGGCGCCACCTGCGCCAAGGCACCGGGTGTGGCCACGGCCCCCGCCACGGCTGTCACCGCATCGGGCTCGGGCGTTGGCGCGCGCGGCCTGACCTTTGGCGCCAGCGCCAGCAGACGTGCCTGCTCGGCCGGGTCAATCTGCACGATTTTTCCTTTGCCCACGCGCTCACCGACCTTCACCCGCTTGAACGAGAAGTCGCGTTCGCCCGTCAGACCCTCCGCCGCACCCGAAACGGGCGCAAGACCGAGTCCCGCGGCCAGTAGTCCTGCCATGAATCGCATCGCTGCTCGATGCCTGTCTGTTGTTTTTATTGCCCAGATGGTCGCACACATCGGGGCTTCAGACCATCCACCCCCGAAAATCTGCCGTCAAATCTGGCGAAATTGCCGCAATTGACCAAGGGGCGACGCTCCTGACGGAACGGGCAAGAAAAATAATGCGTCTATATTCATAAGCTTGATGGATTTATTCAGTAAATATTCATCTGTCAGAAAAACACCTGATCTCTGCCCAGAAGTTGCCACCGTCACAGGTGAAAACATGCTCATACCGAACGGAAGACGGGACGGAACAGAGGCCAGACCGAAAAAGACGCCGAGCGGTTGGATCAACCAAAGCAACACGTGAAAGAGAGATATACCATGCTGAACGCAATCAAGAACTTCAAGAACGACGAATCCGGCGCTGTGACTGTTGACTGGGTGGTTCTGACCGCCGCTGTCGTCGGCCTAGGCCTGATCGTGATCAACGCAGCCCGTCCTGCAATCACCGAAGCCGCCGCCGTGATCGTTTCGGACATCGAAGGCGCTTCGGAGCGTTGATCGCCTGACGGACTGGGCAACATCGTGTTGCCAGCCTGAAAATGGGCGCGGACCGCACCATCGGTTCGCGCCCTTCTGCCAAAAGGGCCGCGGTTCGTGGCGTGCACCAAAGGCAAAAGGCGGCACTGAAATGCACAAGGCCAATATCACTTTTTGGGCACAGATCACATCGACGGAGACCAGCAATGATGTTTGACCCTGTTTCCACCTTGCGTCGCCTGAAGACGTTCTGGCGGCGCGATGAAGGCGCAGTCACAGTCGATTGGGTCGTGCTTACCGCAGCGATTGCCGGCCTTGCGATTGGCATCTGGCTCGTTCTCGTCGACAGCCTTTTCGTCGACGGGGGTATCGCAATCAGCACGGACATCAATGAAGCGGTGCGCCGCTAACGGTCGGGCGCAGCGCAGGAAAGATACTCTGACGGCGCTTTCGCTGGCAGAGGAACGGTGGGAAAGGGTAAAGCCATGCGCGGCATGTTTGGATTGGTGCTTGTAGCGGGCGTGGCCCTGGCGGGCAGCGCAGTCTATATGGCACAAGGCTATATCGGCCAGACACAATCACAACTGGAACAAGAGCGCGAGCTGCGGGCCAAGGTTGGCCCGATTGTTCAGGTTTATGTGGCCAAGAAATCGAAGAATTACGGTGAAGAACTCAAGGCAGAAGATGTGCAACTCGTCTATTGGCCGAAAAACTCGCTGCCTGACGGCGTATTCATGGATGAAAAGGCGCTTTTTCCCGCCGGGATCAAGGAAAGCCGCTACATCCTGCGCCAGATGGACAAGTTTGAACCCATCCTCGCCACCAAGGTCACGGCGCCCGGCCAAGGCGCGGGTCTGACGGGCCAGATCGCGCGGGGCATGCGTGCCTTTGCCATCAAGGTCGATGTCGCCTCCGGCGTGTCCGGCTTCGTGCAGCCCGGTGACCGGGTCGATGTTTACTGGACCGGGGCAGTGGATGGCACCGGCGGCGAGTTGACACGTCTGATCGAAAGCTCCACGTCAATCATCGCTGTCGATCAGCAATCCGATGCCATGGCCGGCGCGATGGTGGCCCGGACGGTCACGGTGGCCGCGACACCCGAACAGGTGGCGCGCCTTGCACAGGCACAGGCCACGGGTCGGCTCGCCCTGTCACTGGTCGGTTCCGGCGATGATACTGTCACAGAGACCATCGAGGTGAACAGCAGCGCCCTTTTGAACATTCAAAAGCAGGAAGTCGTTCAGATCGAGGCCGCAAAAGTCTGCACGATCATTCAGCGCAACGGCAACGAACGTGTCGAAGTGCCAATCCCCTGCACCAACTGACTTCGTGAAATGAACATGGGCGGCACCTTATCTGGTGGCCGCCCTTTTGCTTTGCCCGACCTGTTGAGGGTTGTTGCAAGTTATCCACATAAGCTTTGCCGAATAAGCGTTTGATTCTTGCAAAAAAACGGCTTTGCAGGCATCTTCGTTCCAAATACGGGCGAAAAGACCCGGAAAGAGGCGTGATCGAAAGGGCAGGTCACATGAGCATGAACATCCTTCTCAAGGCTGGCCTGATGGCCGTTGCCTTGGCCACAACGGCGCTGACCGGCACCGCGTTTGCAGAAACGCTGCGGGTGATGCGGGGGTCCGTCTCTGCACCGTTGCAGGTTCCGATGAACCGCGCGGTGGTGGTGGAAAGCGACACGCCCTTTGCCGAACTGTCCATCGCCAACCCCGGCATCGCCGATATCTCGACGTTGTCTGACAGATCAATTTATGTTCTGGGCAAAACGCCGGGCCGCACCACGCTGACGCTGCTGGGCCCGGACGGACGCCTGATTTCCAATGTGGATGTACACGTTACCCCCGACATCGCCGAATTCAAGGAACGCTTGCAGCAGATCCTGCCGGGAGAACCGATCGAGGTGCGCACCGCCAATGATGGTATCGTGCTGTCGGGCGTTGTGTCCTCCACCGCCAAGCTCGACCGCGCACTTGATCTGGCGAACCGCTATGCCCCCGAACGTGTATCCAACCTGATGAGCGTTGGCGGCACCCAGCAGGTGATGCTGAAAGTCCGCTTTGCTGAAATGCAGCGTTCGGTCGCCAAGAACCTGGGCGTATCGTTGGCGGCTCAGGGCGGGAAGAAAATCGGCATTGCCGGAGAAACCGGCACATGGCTTTCCGGTGACAACGGTATCGGCAATCCAATCACCACGGCACCGGGCACCCGTGGTGCGCTTGGTCTTGGCTTTACCGCTGGATCGGTTCAATTCGCAGTTCTGCTGGAGGCGCTTGAGTCAAAGGGCGTTGTGCGCACCCTGGCGGAACCCAACCTCACCGCCCTGTCGGGGCAAGAGGCAAAGTTTCTGGGCGGCGGCGAATATCCCATCCCGGTGCTGACCAGCGACGGCATCGTGATCGACTACAAACCTTTCGGAGTAGAGCTGAACTTTACCCCTACGGTCGTTGACGGCGATATCATAAACCTGCAACTCAACGCCGCCGTGTCGTCGATCGACACCACGGTCACGATTGAATCGGGTGGGTTCTCCATCAATGCCTTCAAGCGGCGCGAAACCTCGACCACGGTGGAAATGCGCGACGGCGAAAGCTTTGCCGTCGCCGGTCTGTTGCAGGATGATTTCCGCAACCTGAACAACCAGTTGCCGTGGATTGGTGATGTGCCGATCCTTGGCGCGCTGTTCCGCAGTTCGGATTACCAGCGCAACCAGTCGGAACTGGTGATCATCATCACGCCGCATCTGGTGACGCCGACACGGGGCGATGTCTACGCCCTGCCCACAGATCGTGTCCGACTGCCGACCGAGCGCGAGTTCTTCCTCAACGGCATCGTTGCCAACCCGCCCCGCGGCGCGGCAGGCGAAGTGGCCCGACAGGATTTCAGCACCTCTTATGGCTATGTGATGGAGTAAGCCGATGCGCATGACATCCACAGCTCTGATGACCATTCTTTTGACCACGGCGCTTGCCTCTTGCACCGCATCACCGGGTTTTGACAAGCCATTGGGTTTCGAAGTCGACGAAGGCAGCTACGGCGACGTAACGCACACGAATGCCGGAATCATGTCGGGTGAAATCGACGTGATGCAGCGGATGAACGTGCGTTTCCGCGCCGAAGTGCCCAGCACAGTCACCTTTGCCTTCAACAGCGCCGATCTGACACCAGAGGCGCGTCGGGTGCTGGCGCAGCAGGCCAACTGGATCCGCCAGTTCCCCGAGCTTCGCTTCTCGGTTTACGGCCATACCGATTTGGTCGGCTCCAACAGCTACAACCAGACTCTCGGCAAACGCCGGGCCCAAGCCGTTGTCGCATTTTTTGCCAGCCAAGGCATCAGCCGCAACCGGCTGGAGGCTTTGGTATCTTATGGAAAAACCCGCCCCATCATCGCGACCCAAGGCCCGGAAGAGGCGAACCGCCGCACGGTGACCGAGGTGGCCGGCTTCCACAAACGCAGGGGCGCGCCACTGAATGGCAAATACGCCGAGGTGATTTTCCGCGAGTATGTCGCCAGTGCGGTCCGCCCGCATCCGACAAGCTCGGTCATCGCCACTTCGGTCAATCCCGGCGGCTGACCGTTGGCCAGCCAAGCCGCGGGCGACTTGCGAACATTGTTTTCAAAAGGGGGCAGAAATTCTGCCCCCTTTTGCGTTCAATCCGTGCCGCATGGGGCTGGTAGTGGCTACTCAATCGCCAAATATCAAAGAATGACGATTTTTTAGCCCCAATCCTGCCACCATTCCCCAGCATTCCTGACCCCAATGGAAACAGTCGCGGGCACCCCCGCACGGGTCCGGAGCAGATGCTATTGGTCGCGCTACCTGGCGACACCCTGTGCCGTGATCCGTCTTCTGGAAGGACAAGAGGCGAGATGACAAGCGTGGCAACCCTTCAACCCGATCCCGCTCCGATCGTGGCCTGCACCATCTCGCGCGATGTGCAGAACTTCGAATTGCTGATCGACGATATGGAAAATGCCCTCGGCGAAAGCTGGGGCGATCTTTCATTTGATGATGCATTGGTTTTCATGGGGCAGCCCGAGGCCGCAACGCTTGAATTCGTTGCCATCGCGGTCGATGCCGAGGACGAGGCCGATCTGACGCGCATCTCCGACATCATCCGCACGGCAAAAGGGCGGGACATAAAGGTTGTGCTGATTGCCGATCAGCTCAGCCCGATTGCCCTGCATCAACTGCTGCGTTTGGGGGCGGATGACTTTGTGCCCTACCCGCTGCCCGACGGTGCCTTGCACGAGGCCATTGAACGTCTGCGGCAGCCAGCCCCACCCCCTGCACCAGTGCCGGCCCCGCCCGAAGCGGACGTCGAAACCGTTGCGACACCCAAGTTCAAGGCCAAGGGCGACCGGGAAGGCGTTGTGCTTCCGGTGCACGGGCTTGCCGGTGGCACGGGCGCATCCACCTTTGCCGTGAACCTTGCGTGGGAACTGGCATCCATTTCTAAAACCGACGGCCCACGCGTTTGCTTGCTGGATTTTGATTTCCAATATGGGTCAGCCGCCACATATCTGGATCTGCCCCGCAAGGAAATCGTGTTCGAGGTGTTGTCCGATACCGCCAACATCGACAGCGATACCTTTCTTCAGTCGATGCTGACTTTCAACGACCGGCTGCACGTCTTTACCGCGCCAGCCGACATGCTGCCGCTGGACATCCTCGGCCCGGAAGACATTGGCCGCATCGTCGACATGGCAGCGGCGAATTTCGATTATGTCATCATCGACATGCCCAAGACCATCGTCGCCTGGACCGAATCCGTGCTGACCCGCGCACATGTCTATTTCGCGCTGCTGGAACTCGATCTGCGCTCTGCCCAGAACATTCTGCGCCTGATACGCGCGCTGAAAGCCGAGGCGTTGCCGCACGAAAAGCTGCGCTATGTGCTGAACAGGGCGCCCAAATTCACCGACCTGTCCGGCAAAAGCCGCGTCAAGCGCATGGCGGAAAGCCTGGATATCGCGATCGAGGTGCAGCTGCCCGACGGCAGTGCACAGGTCACGCAGGCCAACGACCACGGCCTGCCGCTTGCAGAAACCGCCGCAAAAAATCCGTTGCGCAAGGAAATACAGAAACTCGCCAAATCGCTGCACGACCTGAACAAGGGCGTGGAGGCCGGCAAAGCGTAACCGGGCCAAGGGGGCACCACGATGTTTTCACGTTTCAAGAAACCCGAAGGCGGTCCGGCACCCACCGGGCTGAAACCCGTGACATCGACCGGCCCCGTGGCACCGCTTGCCGCTTCCGCGCCCAAACCCATCGCGATATCGTCACGCCCTTTGGCCGCTGCAGCACAGCCGAAAAGCCCAGCCGAGGCAATGGCGGCAGACAAGGAGAAAAAGCGCAAAGACAAGCTGATGGAGTTGAAGGTCGAGTTGCACAAGCGTCTGCTCGACAATCTCAACCTGTCGGCTCTGGAAAAGGCATCCGAAGCCAACCTGAAACAGGAAATTGCCTCGATCACCGCCGAAGCGCTGGACGAGATGAGCGTGGCGCTGAACGCCCAAGATCGCCAGATCCTGCATCAGGAGCTGTATGACGAGGTGATGGGCCTTGGCCCGCTGGAAGCGCTGCTGAAAGACGATACCGTCAACGATATTCTGGTGAACGGGCCGAAGCGCATCTTTGTGGAACGCAACGGCAAACTGACGCTGACCGACATCACCTTCAAGGATGAACGTCACCTGCTGCGCATCATCGACAAGATCGTGTCTGCCGTGGGCCGCCGGGTCGACGAATCCAACCCCTATTGCGACGCCCGCCTTGCCGATGGCTCACGTTTCAACTGCATGGTGCCGCCAGTGGCGGTTGATGGGTCACTGGTGTCGATCCGCAAGTTCAAAAAGGAAAAGCTGGGCATCCCCGATCTTGTCCGCTTTGGCGCCTTTACCGAGGAAATGGCCGCCTATTTGCAAGCTGCGGTCGCCACGCGGCTCAATGTCATCGTGTCAGGCGGCACCGGCTCGGGCAAGACCACCACGCTCAACGCGCTGTCGTCCTTCATCGCAAACGACGAACGCATCCTGACCATCGAGGACACCGCCGAACTTCAGCTGCAACAGGTCCACGTTGGCCGGATGGAAAGCCGCCCCGCCAACGTCGAAGGCAAGGGCGCTGTGACCCAGCGCGACTGTTTGCGCAACGCCCTGCGGATGCGCCCGGATCGTATCATCGTGGGGGAAACCCGCGGTGAAGAGGTGATCGACATGCTGCAAGCCATGAACACCGGCCATGACGGGTCGATGACCACGATCCACGCCAACTCTGCCCGCGATGGCATCAGCCGATTGGAAAACATGATCGCCATGTCGGGCATCGAAATGCCGATCAAGGCGATGCGCAGCCAGATCTCATCCGCTGTGAATCTGATCGTGCAGGCCAGCCGCTTGCAGGACGGCTCGCGCCGCATGGTCAGCATCACCGAAATCACCGGGATGGAGGGCGAGGTGATCTCGATGCAGGAAATCTTCCGCTATGAGCGCCTTGGCGTTGAACCCAACGGCAAGATCATCGGGCGGTTCAACGCCACCGGCATCCGTTCCGCCTATTCCGACCGTTTCCGCCAGTGGGGCTATGACCTTCCGGCATCCATCTACGAGCCGATTGTCTGAGGAGGCAACACCATGGAAATCTCAGCCGCACCGCTGATCTATATTCTGATCTTTGTCGCGGTCGTGGTGCTGGTAGAAGGCCTGTATCTGACCGTCTTTGGCAAATCCATCAGCATGGACAGCCGCGTCAGCCGCCGTCTGGCCCTGATGCAAAAGAACGGCAACCGCGAACAGGTTCTGGAACAGCTGCGCAAGGAAATGAGCCAGCATCTGTCATCCCGTGGCATCCCGTTGTATTCGCTGCTGGCAGACAAGGCGCAAAAGGCCAACATCGCCTTTTCCCCCAAGCAACTGCTTGGCATCATGGCATTGGTCAGCGTCTTTGCCTTTGCAGGCCTGACCGTCGGCACGGGGGTCGAAACCCCTGTGCGTATCGCAATTGCCGTGGTGATGGGGGTGGGCGGGGTCTATTTCTGGGTCAATAAAAAGGCCAAGAAGCGCGTCACCATGATGGAAGATCAGCTTGCCGAAGCGATCGAACTGATGGTGCGCAGTTTGCGCGTCGGCCACCCCTTCGCCTCGGCCATCGCGATTGTGGCGAAAGAGGTTCCCGACCCGCTGGGCACCGAATTTGGTCTCATCGCGGATGAGGCAGCCTATGGCCGCAACGTCGCCGACAGCCTGAAATCCTTTGCCGAACGCATGGACAATCAGGATTTGCGCTTTCTGGCCGTTGCCGTTGCCATCCAGCAGCAATCGGGCGGCAACCTGGCCGAAATTCTGGAAGGTTTGGGAAAGGTCGTGCGCGCACGCTACAAGCTGTTCCGCCGCGTAAAGGCCATCACCGCCGAGGCGAAATGGTCTGGCACCTTCTTGTCCGCCTTCCCCCTTTTGGCGCTGGTCGCAATCAACCTCGTCGACCCGAACTACTATGAAGATGTCAAGGATTCTGCGGCCTTTGTGCCCGCAGGCATCTTCGTCGGCGTCATGCTGACCTTCAACGTCATCTACATGAAAATCATGACGACAATCAAAGTCTGAGGCGGACCATGCAAATCATTGATCAAATCAACGCGATGCTGACAGATATGCTGGGCGAAATGGGGCCGCTTCTTGCCCTTGGCTTTGTCGGTATCGTACTGATCGTCGCCGCCCTGCCGACGATGCTGAAAAAGGAAAAGGATCCACTGGACGGTATCCGCGCGCTGCGCACCGGCAAAACCGTCGCGGTGGAAAAGTTGCGCCGGGGTGGCCCGTCAAAGGCCGATAAACTGGAACGGTTTGCCTCCTACCTCGAACCGAAAAGCGCCGAGGAACTGTCAGCCACCAAATTGAAACTTCTGCGCGCGGGCTATCGCGGCAAGTCTGCCGTGCGGGTGTTCCACTTTTCCCAATTCGCGCTGGGGGTCGGCGTTCTGCTGCTGGGTTTGATCTATGCCCTGCTCAAATCGACCCAGACCGAAATGACGACGCAGATGATGGTCATCCATACAATCCTGCCGGCCGCCATCGGTTACTACGCGCCGGTATACTGGGTCACCCGCCGCATCGGCACGCGCCAGCAAGAAATCACCGAAGGGTTTCCCGACGCACTCGACCTCATGCTGGTCTGCGTGGAGGCGGGGCAATCGCTTGACCAATCCATCATCCGTGTCGGCAACGAGGCCAAAAATGGCTACCCGGCTCTGGCGGAGGAATTCGAGACCGTCGCGCAAGAAGTCAAGGCCGGCAAGGAACGCGTGACGGTTCTGCGCGACCTGTCCGAACGGGTTGGCCTGCCCGACATCACCTCCTTTGTCACCACCCTGATCCAGTCCGCCAGCTTCGGCACCTCGATCGCGGATGCGCTGCGGGTGTATTCTTCGGAAATGCGTGACAAACGGATCATGCGCGCCGAAGAAAAAGCCAACACCATACCGACCAAGCTGACTTTGGGCACTATGCTCTTCACGCTGCCGCCACTTCTGGTTATCCTGATCGGACCCTCGCTTGCCAAATTTGCATCAGGCATGGGGGGGGGAGGCTGAGATTCCGCACTTCCGTTTTCATCCGGGCATTGCACTTGCCCTTACACTTTGCCTCGCCGCTTGTGGGACCACCGGCGGCGAAGGGTTTTTTGGTGGCAAAGGCGCGCCACGCGAAACGGCTTTCGGCGTGAATCCGAAAGAACAATCGGTCGATGGCCTGATTGTCGGCCACCGTCTGATGGCCGCCGCCGAATATGATCTGGCGCTCAAGGCCTATTTGCGCGCGGCAGGCGAGCAGGGGTTTACCGTCGATGTGCTTTCTGCCCTCGGGTCTGCCAATCTTCACCTTGGCCGCTTGAACCAATCTGAAGACCTGTTGCGAAAAGCAGTGATTGAGGATGCCAACTTTGTCCCCGCCCTCAACAACCTTGGCGTCGTTCTGATGGAACGCGGCAATTACGGCGAGGCCCGGTTGTTTTTCCAACGCGCCTTTGCTGCTGATAGTGGCCAAACGGACATGATCCGCGAAAACCTGATGCGCGCCATCGCAAAAAGCGAAGATGCCGTGTATGTTGGACCAGAGGAAACATCACGGTTCACCCTCGTCCGGCGCGGATACAGCACTTACGAGTTGTTGTCCGAACTGTAACGGGGCAAGAGCCGGAGCAGTCAAAGAGGACGCTAAATGCGCCGACCGATCTTTGCGGCACTGTGCCTTGCGGGCGCGGCTGCCCTGAGCGCTTGCGAGAAATCCGCCGATGCAGAGGTGCAGCGCGCCTTGAAAGACGTGAATGTCATCGACGAGTCCAATCTGTCAGACATCATGCTGACAGTCGGTGACCCGGAAGAAGCCGTATCCTATTTCCAGCGCACGGCAGAACAGAACCCCGATCGGATCGACCTGAAGCGCGGGCTTGGCAAATCGTTGGTGCGCGCCAACCGCCCGACCGAGGCTGCCGCCGTCTGGCGCAGCGTGATCGCCCATCCTCAGGTCACCAATGACGACCGTGTTTCGCTTGCCGACGCCCTGATCCGCGCCAATGACTGGTCCGCTGCCGAAGCAGAACTGAACAAGGTTCCTCCCACACACGAAACCTATGAACGCTATCGTCTGGAAGCAATGATCGCAGACAGCAAGAAAAACTGGAAAAAGTCCGACAGTTTTTACGAAATCGCCTCGGGGCTGACCACAAAACCATCTGGCGTGTTGAACAACTGGGGATTTTCAAAGCTGACCCGTGGTGATGCGGCAGGGGCAGAGCGGCTGTTCGTTCAGGCGCTGACCTATGACCCCTCCATGTTTACGACCAAGAACAACCTTGTTCTGGCACGCGGAGCGCAGCGCAAATACGAGCTGCCTGTCGTCAAGATGACCCAGTCGGAAAAGGCCGAACTGCTTTACACCATGGCGCTGACGGCAATCAAACAAGGTGATGTCAGCACCGGAAAGCAACTCTTGCGTGAAGCGGTTGACACCCATCCACAGCATTTCGAAACTGCCGCCCGCGCGCTGGCGGCCCTTGAGGCTTGATTGATGGATTTTCCGACACTTGCTCCGCTGACCGCTGGCGCGGCCATCGCCTTTCTGCCCTTTGCGCTGTTTATTGGTGGTTGGGTGGCATGGTCCGACATGAAATTCATGAAGATCCCGAACAAGACAATGATCGCCTTGCTGGCGGTGTGGCTGGTGGTCGGACTGTGCGCCGTCTTTCTGACCGGACTGCCACTTCAGTCCTGGCTTTGGGGCTGGGCGCTTGCCGCGATAACGCTGGTCGTCGGTTTTGTGGCCAACGCTCTGCGCCTGATCGGAGGGGGCGACGCGAAGTTCGCCACAGCCATGGCCCCCTTTTTCGTCGGCGCGGATTGGCGCACGGTGTTTGTCATCGCTGCGGCATGTCTGGTTGGCGCCTTTGTCGTGCACCGCATTGTGCGCAACATCGGCCCCATCCGCCGCGCCAGCCCCGATTGGGTCAGTTGGACAAGCAAAGACTTCCCCATGGGTCTGGCCCTTGCGGGGACACTGAATTTCCATCTTTTGCTCACAATTCTAAGGGCATTCTAAGGCCGAGTTTTAAAATCGGGGTGACGTGCGGCGCAAATCACCCCCCTTGTCCCTGAAACCGGATGCCCCTGAATGAACATGCCGATCACGCCAAATGTGACCGCCCCGCCGACCCCGAAGTCGTTGGCACAAACCGGCCTGTCGCTTGTCATGATGCGCGACATCCTTTTGAAAACCATCTTCCGGATGAACATCGATCTGGTGTCCGACATCAGCCGTGTGATCGCGCTGTCACCGCCGCTGACCCAGGAACTGATCGATATCGCCCGCGGCCAGAAACTGATCGAGGCGACGGGCACCCTGCACGCCACATCAGGCAATGAAATGGGGTATCAACTGACAGACAGCGGCAAAGCCCGCGCGCTGGATGCCTTGTCACAATCGGAATACTTCGGGTCAATGCCCGTGCCTTTGGCAGCATATTCGGAGCAGATGAAACGACAGTCGGTCCGTGACATCCGGCTGACCCGCGATCAGCTTGTAGGTGCGATGGGTCATCTGATCCTCCCGCCCGATCTTCTGGGCAACCTCGGCCCCGCCATCACCTCTGGCAGGTCGATCCTGCTTTATGGCCCGCCCGGAAACGGAAAGTCCTCGATTTCGAACGGCATCCGCGCCGCGATGGGGGACAAGATCTATATTCCCCGTGCCATCGAATATTCCGGTCAGGTCATCACGGTCTATGATCCCATCGTGCATTCGGCGGCTGAAGAGTCGGTTGATGATCCCAATTCGCTGCGCCGCACGTCGGGCCGGTTCGATACCCGCTATGTGTTTTGCGAACGGCCCACCGTGATCACCGGCGGCGAGCTGACGCTTGACATGCTGGACCTGAAGTACAACCCCGTTGCCCGCACCTATCAGGCACCCTTGCAACTCAAGGCGTCGGGCGGGATCTTCATCGTAGACGACCTCGGCCGTCAAGCCGAACCACCGCAAAAGCTGGTCAACCGCTGGATCGTGCCGTTGGAAGAGGCGCGCGATATCCTGTCGCTTCAATCAGGCGAGAAATTCACCGTGCCCTTCGACACGCTGGTGATCTTTTCCACCAACTTCCACCCGAATGAAATCTTTGACGGCGCGGCATTGCGGCGGATCTTTTTCAAGATCAAGGTGGATGGCCCAAATCAGGAAATGTTCCTGAAGATCTTTGCCATGGTTGCGCGCAAAAAAAAGATGCCGCTGGACGAGGCGACGCTGATTCACATGCTCAAAACCAAATATCCGACGATCCAGAACAATTTCGCCAACTATCAGCCCACGTTCCTGATCGACCAGATGATCGCGATCTGCGAATTCGAGGGCATCCCCTATCAGATGCGCCCCGACCTGATCGACCGGGCCTGGGGCAACATGTTCGTGCGCGACGAAACAATCGCCAGATAGCAAAGGTCTGCGCAAAGGCGTTCAATCAGAATTTTCGCAGAAAATTCGTGCCTGCCGCGCTTTCGCAGAAAAGCATGGCAGTCTTGTCAGAACCGCCGCACCCCTTGTTCCGTCACGATCATGTCCAGCCGTTGATCGGTCGCCTCGACCGGCACCGCCACCACCTCCTGCGCAGCAAAGGCAAACCCCACCGCCAGCACGCGGCCCCGCGCGCGCAGACGCTCCAGAGTGCGGTCATAGAATCCGCCACCGTATCCCAGCCGGTAGCCGCCAGCATCGAATGCCAGCAGCGGCACGATCAGCACCTCTGGCTCCAGCCAGCCCCCATCTTCCGGGATCAGCGCGCCGAAATCACCCGCCATCATGATACTGCCCGGCGACCATTCGCGGAATCGCAGGGGTGTCCCCCGCCCGATGATCACCGGCACCCCGACCGGCCCCTGATGCGCCGCCATCGCGGGCAGCGGGTCGATCTCGGTCCGCATCGGCATGTAACCTGCCAGCACCGCACCACGATAAGCGCCCAAGACATCGGCCAAAAGTTCTGCCGCCTGCCCCTGCCCGGCGGCAAATGCCGCCTTGCGCGCGGCAAAAGCTGCCTGACGCGCCACCGTCTTCACAGCAGCATCCAAGACGCCAGCCCAAGAAAGGCGAAGAACCCCACAACATCTGTCACCGTGGTCACAAACGGCCCCGAGGCCAGCGCCGGGTCCACTCCAGCCCGCTCCAGTGCCATGGGAATCGCGATGCCGCCAAAGGCTGCCGCCATCAGCGTCAGCACCATTGCCAACCCGATCACCACAGCCAGCATCGGCACCCCGAACCAGACTCCGGCCACCAGCGCCATCAACACACCGAACACCGCGCCGTTGATTGCCCCCACCGCCACCTCGCGCCGGATCACACGCGGCGCGTTGCGCGGCGTCAAATCGCGTGTCGCCAGCGCCCGAACGGCCACCGTCATCGACTGCGTACCGGCATTGCCGCCCATACTGGCCACAATCGGCATCAAGACCGCCAGCGCCACCATCTGCTCGATGGTCTTGGCAAAGGCGCTGATCACCACGCTCGCAAGGATTGCTGTCAGCAGGTTCACAAACAACCACAGCGCCCGACCCTTTGTTGCCTCCCACACCGAATCCGACAGTGTGGCCTCATCATCCACCCCCGCCATCCGCAGCATGTCTTCCTGGTGTTCCTCATCCAGCACGTTCATCGCGTCATCAATCGTGATCACACCCACCAGCCGCCCGTGAACATCGACCACAGGGCAAGAAATCAGGTGATACTGATTGAACAGATAAGCCACATCCGCCTCGGCATCCGAGGCTTCGATGGTGCGGAAACTCTCCTCGACAATCGCCTTCAGCCCCACCTCGCGCCGTGCCGACAAGAGCCGCCCCAGCGTGACATAAGACACCGGCTTCATCCGCGGATCGACCAAAATCACGTGATAAAACTGGTCCGGCAACCAATCGACTGACCGCAGATGGTCGATCATTTCGCCCACCGTCCAGTGCTCGGGCGCCGTCACCACCTCGCGCTGCATCAGGCGACCGGCAGAGTATTCCGGATAGGCCAGCGCCTGCTCAACCGCCAAACGGTCAGCAGAATCCAGCGTCGACAGAATCGCCTCTTGCGCCGGTTCTTCAAGATCCTCAAGGATATCAACCACATCGTCGGTATCCAGATCGCGCATCGCCTCGGCCACGACATCTGCCGGCAGCGCTTCGATCACCTCTTCACGGATCGAGTCCGAGATTTCCGACAGAATGTCCCCGTCGATCTCGCCTGACCACATTGCAAGCAGGTGCCGGCGATCCTCGCCGCTGATCTGTTCCAGAAGGTCGGCAACATCGGCCGGGTGCATCGGCGCCAGAAGCCGGGTCAGCTCTGTCGTATCAGCCGTCTCGACCGCGTTCAGGATGGCGGACACCCGCCGGGTGTCCAATCCTTCCTTCGCCTCGCTGCGTTCGTCATTTGCCATGTCAATTCCACCCTGATTACCCCAACAGTAGCGAAAGCTGTTTCCGGCAAACAGGGGGCATCGGGTAAATTTACCCAAGCGGAAAAAGACGATAGGTTTCAAACACACAAATCGAAAACGGCGGACCAAGAATGACCGATCTTTTGCTGGGCCAAATTCTGCACTTCTCCGCTGACCCGTTCGACCACGGTATCAGCGCCGCCCGGCTGGACGAGGCATTGGTGATCGACCGCGGTCGCATCACCGCCGTCGGCTCCGCCGACGCGCTGCGCCGCGCCCATCCCCAAGCCCGCGTTACCGATTACGGTCACTGCCTGATCAGCGCAGGCTTCGTCGATGCGCATGTCCATTATCCGCAAACCGCCATCATCGCCTCCTGGGGAAAGCGGCTGATCGACTGGTTGAACAGCTATACCTTCCCGGAAGAAATGCGCTTTTCCAATCTTTCCTACGCGCAAGAGATAGCACATCGCTACTTCGACCTGACAGTTTCGAACGGCACCACTTCGGTCTGCTCTTACTGCACCATCCACCCTGAAAGCGTGGATGCCTTCTTCACCGCCGCCGCCACCCGCAATCAACGGGTCTGGGCCGGAAAAACCTGCATGGACCGGAACGCCCCCGACGGCCTGCGCGACACCCCGCAATCCGCCTATGATGACAGCAAATCCTTGCTTCACAAATGGCACGCACAGGGCCGCGCCTCATACGTCATCACCCCACGATTTTCGCCCACCTCGACGCCCGAGCAACTCAACGCCCTCGGCACCCTCTGGCGCGAATACCCCGATTGTCTGATGCAAACCCATCTGTCGGAGCAAACCGACGAAATCGCCTGGGTCAAAAGTCTTTTCCCGCAATCGCGCGACTATCTCGACACCTACGAGGCGCAAGGCCTCCTGCGCGAAGGCGCAATCTATGGACATGCCATCCACCTGACGACGCGGGAAAAATCCCGTCTGAAAGAAGCCGGGGCCAGCCTGATCCACTGCCCGACCTCGAACACTTTCATCGGTTCCGGCCTGTTCGACATGGGCGGGCTGAAGGCCGCAGGCCAGCGCATTGGCCTTGCCACCGACACCGGCGGCGGCTCATCCTTTTCCATGCTGCGCACCATGGCCGCGGCCTATGAGGTCGGCCAACTCGCCGGCCGCGCCCTGCACCCGGCGGAACTGTGGTGGCTGGCAACGCAAGGCTCTGCCCGATCCCTGCACGCTGACCACCAGATCGGCAACATCGCGCCGGGCATGGAGGCAGATCTGGTCATCGTCGATCTCGCCTCAACCCCCGCCATTGCACAGGCCACCCGCCGCGCGGATGATATCTGGCAGGGCCTGTTTCCCACCATCATGATGGGCGACGACCGCGCCATCCGCGCCACATGGGTGGCAGGGGCCTGCGTTCACGGCAGCTAAGCGCTTTCAGTCAAAGCCGAATTCCCAGCCGTCCGGCAGAAAGTCATAGGCCACGCCGATCTCGCTCACGCGGCGCTCCTCCTCCCACAGCACCTCGGGGGTGATGCGCAGGGGGGTCTTGGTCGTAACGATCAGCGTGTCCTCATCCATATCCCGCTGGGTGGAAAAACCCTTGGCCTGCAAGGCCTTTTCGCAAACCTTCCAATTCGCCTCATCGCTTTCCGCCAGCAGATAGAATTCCACCAAAGACATCTGCGGCAGCGTCGCGCCGCCCTTCTTCATCTCGTCGAAACTGTCAAAGGTCTCGCGCCGCTGCGCCTCGAAATCATGTGCCATCTCAATCCCTCAGCTTGCGCGCCAGAATAGTCTGCCGCTCGATCACGTGGGGCAGATCTATCGCAACCATCTGCCCGCCCGCAACCACCTTGCGGCCTTCGACAAACAGATCGCGCACCCGCCTCGGCCCGCACAGCACCAGCGCCGCCACCGGATCCCACGACCCCGCCGCCTCGATCCCTGACACGTCCCAGATCGCCACATCAGCCCGCTTGCCAGGCTGCAAAGACCCGCAGTCGCCACGTCCCAGCACCTGCGCCCCGCCCAGCGTGGCAATCTCCAGCACCTCGCGCGCACCCATCGCATCGGCACCGCGTGCCACCCGCTGCAAAAGCAGTGCCTGCCGCGCCTCGCCGATCAGATCACCCGCATCATTGCTGGCCGATCCATCCACACCTAGGCCCACCGTCACCCCGGCATCCCGCATCGCCCGAACCGGCGCGATGCCCGACCCCAGACGGCAATTCGAGCATGGGCAATGCGCCACCCCTGTTCCCGTGCGGGCAAACAGATCAATCTCTGCACCATCCAGCTTTACACAATGCGCGTGCCAGACATCCGGTCCGGTCCACCCCAGATCCTCGGCGTACTGGCCCGGTCGCACCCCGAATTTCGCGAGGGAATAGGCGATATCTTCGTCATTCTCGGCCAAGTGGGTGTGCAGCATCACCCCCTTGTCACGCGCCAGCAGTGCCGTCTCGCGCATCAGGTCGGTGCTGACGGAAAACGGTGAACACGGGGCCAGCCCAATCCGCACCATCGCCCCTTCGGCAGGGTCATGGAACGCATCCACCACCCGGACCATATCGTCCAGAATCGCCGCCTCGCGCTCCACCAGCGAATCGGGCGGCAAGCCACCATCCGACTCGCCAATGCTCATCGCGCCGCGGGTCGGGTGAAACCGCAAACCGACCGTGGCGGCGGCCTCGATCGTGTCCTCCAGCCGCGCGCCGTTGGGATAAAGGTACAGATGATCTGACGACAGGCTGCACCCGGTCAACGCCAGCTCCGCCAGACCCACCTGTGCACTGACAAACATTTCCTCCGGCCCGAACCGCGCCCAGATCGGATAAAGCGTTTTCAGCCAACCGAACAACAGCGCATTCTGCCCGCCAAGCACCGCCCGCGTCAGCGTTTGATACAAGTGGTGATGGGTGTTGACCAATCCCGGCGTCACCACGCAACCGCGTGCCTCCACCACCTCGGCCCCCTCGGCCACCAAGCCCTGCCCCACAGCGGCAACCACCCCACCGCGCAACAACACATCCGCGCCCGCGACTTCCCAGCGGCTGGCGTCCATTGTCACCACAACATCGGCATGTCGGATCAGAATATCATGCAAAACTGGTTCCTCCGCCCCTTCGGTGGAACCAATGGCGGGCCGACAGAAGGGGAAAGGACTCGATCACCGCCTCAAAATCCTAGCAAAATCGGACTCCATCACGCAAGCGGGTTTCATCTGTTCAAAAATATCCACGCGGGGAGGTGCGAAGCGGCGGGGGGCAGACAGCCCCCCTCAACCGTTCAGCAGGGCCAAGGCCTCTGCATGAACGGTCCGGTTGGCTGCTGCCAGAACCTGCCCGCCCTGATGGCAGGCATTGCCCCGCCAGTCGGTGACCACGCCCCCCGCTGCCTCGATCACAGCAATCGGAGCCTGCACGTCATACGGCTGCAAGCCGGCCTCGATCACCAGATCGACTTGACCTGCTGCAACCAGCGCATAACCATAACAATCCATTCCGTAACGCACCAGCCGCACCCGGTCTGCCACCCGGCGAAACGCCGTGTGTTCATCCCCAGTGCCGATTTCAGGAAAGGTCGACAGCAAGATCGCCTGATCCAGCGGTCGCGCCGCCCGGCAGCCAAGCGCAAATTCTCCCGATGGCCCCTGCCCGCGCGCCAGACCGAAACCACCCTCGAACCGTTCGCGGATATACGGCTGGTCGATCAACCCGTACAAAGGCCCGGTCTCGTCGGCGACCGAGATCAGCACCCCCCAGGTTGGCGTGCCTGACAAATAGCCGCGCGTGCCGTCAATCGGGTCCAGCACCCAAGTCAATCCCGAGGTGCCAGCCTTTCCACCGAATTCTTCGCCCAAAACTGCGTCTGCAGGTCGTCGCTGCGCCAGCATGGTGCGCATATGCTCTTCGGCAAGGCGATCAGCGACGGTCACCGGATCAAACCGGAATTCTTCCTTGCTGTCGGCAGACAGGCCGGGCTTGCGAAAATGCAAAAGCGTCGCCTCACGCGCAACATCCGCCAAGGCGTGGGCGGTAGCAATCAGATCGCGCTGTGTGTCCATGGTCAGGTTTGCCATTCTGTCCCCCTTTTGTGGCGGGCAGAAAGCCCCCGGCACCCTTATGCGCTATCGCCGCATCGGGCCGGGGTCAAGTTTGGTGACGGGCGCTCAGGCCGCTTCGCTCAGCACGCGGGCCAAGTCGAACAGGCGACGGCGCTGTGCTTCAGGGATCGCGTAGTAGGACCGAACCAGTTCAAGCGCTTCCTTGTCGGCAAAGAAATCGCCAGCGGGCGCTGAAGAAGGAGCAGCCTTGTCCGACGAAAGGCCTTCGAAAAAGAACGAAATCTGCACACCCAACGTATCCGCAATATCCCAAAGACGGGAAGCACTCACCCGGTTCATCCCTGTCTCGTATTTCTGGATCTGCTGGAATTTGATACCGACTTTGTCCGCAAGTTGTTGTTGGGTCATCCCCACCATCCAACGACGGTGCCGGATGCGCTTGCCAACATGGGCATCGACTGGGTGTTTCATAAAGTAAATCTCCGACCTGTTACGTCCCCTGCCTTACCACAAGCAACTGCCGTGCCAAAGCCGCGAAATTCGCTTGGCAACACGAAATTTTATCCCTCCACCCAGTTCTGCACCGCCCCATGGCGTCTCAACGGCAGACCTGACCAATGCCAACCCAGGCTTACTTGTGGAAGAACGGAAATCCTGCACACTCGCGGGAAAAGTGTTTTTCATAATGCATTGCATTTTGCAATACATTTGCAGCCTGTGCAGAGCCTGTCCGGGCGCAGCATGGTCTGAACCCACCTTTTTTCTGGCGTCACCGCTGGCTCAAGGCGCTTGGCCATATTACGCTGACCGAAATCAAACAGGAAACCACGATGCGCGCTTGGCAGATAGACAGTCTCACGTCCCCCGCCCGTTTGGTCAACCTTCCGGTCCCCTCACCGGCTTCAGGTCAGGCTCTGATCCGCATCCACGCATGTGCGCTGAATTTTGCCGATCTGCTGATGGCGCAAGGCAAGTACCAATCCAAACCACCGCTGCCTTTCATCCCCGGTCTGGAATTGGCAGGCGAAGTTGTGGCGCTTGGCCCCGACACTCCCGGCCCGGTTCCCGGCACCCGCGTTGCCTGCTGCGCAGGGCACGGTGGGCTGGCCGAATTTGGCTGCTTTCCCGCCGATCGTCTGATTCCCGTCCCGACCGGCATGCCCTACGACCACGCGTCTGCCTTTCTGATTGCCTATGGCACCGCGCATCTTGCCCTTTCGCACAAGGCCCGCCTGCAACCCGGCGAAACGCTGCTGGTCACGGGAGCGGCAGGCGGCGTAGGTCTGACAGCGGTAGAAATCGGCAAGCGCATGGGCGCGCGCGTGATCGCTTCCGCACGCGGAGCCGACAAACTGGCGGTGGCGCAGGCTGCCGGGGCAGATCACCTGATCGACAGCGAAGCGCCTGACCTGAAAGACCAACTCAAGGCCCTTGGCGGCGTGGATGTGACCTATGACACCATCGGCGGCGCGGGATTCGACGCAGCCCTGCGCGCCAGTCGCCCCGATGGCCGTATCCTGTGCATCGGTTTTGCCGGGGGCGAGGTGCCAAACCCCGCCGCCAATATCCTGCTGGTCAAGAACGTCTCCGTCATCGGCTTCTGGTGGGGCGCCTATTTCGACTTCGCCCCGCGGCTGATGATGCAAAGCCTGTCCACTCTGATGGCGTGGTATGTCGAGGGCGGTCTGCAACCTCACATCTCGCACCATCTGCCAATGGAGGCGCTGCCTGAGGGACTCTCCCTGCTGCGGGAACGCAAGGCAACGGGCAAAGTGGTGATGGAAATCAGATAAGACAGGCACAAAGCAATTGATGACAGATCAGCGCTTATGTCAGTATCCGAAACCACCGGCATGAAGCCACTGGTTGCGCCATGTTCGACTGGGCGGTTTCGCTTGGCCGCGCCAAAGATGCGTTCTCATCCAATTCAAAAGGCAAGACCGCATGCGCACCGCTCCATACCGCGACGCGCGAGACAACCCGCGTGCAGTCTGCTGACAGCGCCAGCAGATCTGCGCCCCGCTTGGCGAACGCCCTTTGGCCGGTATCGGCCTCGCCCGTGATCAAGCCCAGACCAAGCCTCATCGCCCGATATCGAACATTCTAGCCACCTTGATCGGCCGCATCCGGGTCTGGCACCTGCAAGACCCGCGTGGCGAAAGGCACAAAGTCCGATTTTAGCCATTCCTGCGGGCCGGAAATCCTTGAAATCAGCGTCACGCTTTCCGATATTAAAGGAAGAAAATCCTGCGCGGATCAACCGCGCGGGGCATGGGTCAACTTCGGAGGCTACCACATGGCTGACTATACAACGATCCGTACAGCCGGCGCAGGTGCACGCACCGCCCAGCTGGACGAGGGCCTTCGTGCCCACATGAACAAGGTTTACGGGCTGATGTCCGTCGGCATGCTGCTAACGGGCGGCGTGGCTTGGGCGATCGGCACCAATGATGCGATGATTGCCGCCATTTTCGGCACCCCCCTGAAGTGGCTGGTGATGTTCGCGCCGCTGATCATGGTCTTTGCTTTCAGCGCCATGATCAATCGTCTGTCAGCCGCCGCCGCACAACTGTTCTTCTACGTATTCGCGGCGCTGATGGGTCTGTCGATCAGCTACATCTTCGCGATCTACACTGGTGTCTCGATTGCGCAGACCTTCTTTGCGACCGCGATTGCCTTCGCAAGCCTGTCGCTGTATGGCTACACGACGAAAAAAGACCTGTCAGGCATGGGTACATTCCTCCTGATGGGATTGGTCGGGCTGATTGTGGCGTCGATCATCAACATCTTCATCGGTTCGTCTGCGCTGCAATTCGCGATCTCGGTGATCGGCCTGTTGATCTTTGCCGGCCTCACCGCCTATGACACGCAGAGCATCAAGAACGAATATGTGCAGCACGCCATGTCGATGGATCAGGAATGGCTCGGCAAATCCGCTATCATGGGCGCTTTGCGGCTCTACCTCGACTTCATCAACATGTTCATGTTCCTGCTGTCCTTCATGGGCAACCGCGAATAAGTCAAACGCACCAGACCTGTAAAAGGGCCGCCTCCGGGCGGCCCTTTTGTTTTGCGCGCACCTCAACCATCCTGCGCTGCAAAAGAGAGCCGCCATGCCCCACTTCCCCCTCACCGACGCCCTGACCGACACTTCAGACGGCACCGACTCCCCCTGCGGCCCCTTCCGGGCGCAGCTGCTGTCAGACACCGGCGGCCGACCCAGTTCGGCGCCTTTATCGAGATCCTGCCACCCGGCTCCGCCTCATCCATCAAGCACTGGCATGCGCATGAGGATGAGATGATCCACATGCTGACAGGCGAGGTCACACTGATGGAGGGCGACACCACCAGCATCCTGCACCCCGGCGACACCGCCACCTTCAAGGCGGGCACCCCACGGGGCCATTGCCTGCACAACCACAGCACATTCGAGGCGCGCTATCTGGTGATCGGCACTCGGGGCCCGTCAGACGTGGTCACCTACCCCGACCATGACCGGAAACTGCACGTCACCCGCAGCCCACTTGAACGCCGCTATACCGACGTGCAGGGTCAACCTGCCGACTCGCCCTACAGCAAGCAGGATTGATCGGATCGCGGCCTGTACGCTGCACAAACGCAAAAGGCCGCCCAAAGGCGACCCCTACACGAAAGTCGGCAGGATCTTACTTGATCTTGCCTTCCTTGTACTCGACATGCTCGCGCTTGACGGGATCGTATTTACGCACCGTCATCTTTTCGGTCATGGTCCGGGCATTTTTCTTTGTGACATAGAAATGCCCGGTGCCAGCCGTCGAGTTCAGACGGATCTTGATCGTCGCCGGTTTGGCCATAGTCGTCTCTCCTGCATCGGGGAAACACCGTCGCCCCGCGAAATCCTTGAAGCCCGCCTTTTACCCGCGCCCCGGTCAGAGTCAACAGCCAAACGCAGCCCACCCCAATGTTCTTCGGAACATATTGAGCGCGCTGCGCGCGCAAGCTGTTTTCTCACCTCTGCGGCAGGGCCGCAACCGGCGAGGAAGTTGCCTCCGGCGGGGATATTTAAGAACAGATGAAAATCGTTCATCTGTTTCCAAATATCCTGGGGGTGAGGCGAAGCCGAGGGGGCAAAGCCCCCTTGCAACGCTGGCTTATACTGCGCGGATGGCCTGTAAGCCGGATTCTGTCCCGGGATTTCCCCCATGGATGACCATTCCTCTGCCGCATCTGTTGCCAAATGCAGTCAAGCTGCCAACCCGGGCCTCTGGGCTGAAGCGTCCCTGTGGAGGTCTCTGCTGTCGCCGCCGGCTTTCACCTTTGGCCGTCGCAGACCTTTCCACACAAGGCCCCTATTCGGCATTGCTCCGGGTGGGGCTTGCCGTGCCGGTCCTGTTGCCAGTCCCGCGGTGGGCTTTTACCCCACCGTTTCACCTGTTCCCTGCCAAGCGAGAGGCGAACCTCTCAAACAACAGGGAAGTCTGTTCTCTGTGGCGCTTTCCCTGGGGTTGCCCCCGCCGGGGGTTACCCGGCACCCTTGCTTCATGGAGTCCGGACTTTCCTCGAAGGCTTCGCAGCCCCCGCGGTCATCCAGCCATCCGCGCGATGTGGGGCTTACGCCGACACGGGCAGGGCGTCAACGCCAAAGCGTGCGGCAAGGTCAGCCGCAATGGCGGCATCGGTTGGCGTGACCGGACCGGAGGCGCCAGGCCGGAAGCGCCAGCGAAAAGCCTGCAACACAATATCATCGCGCAAAGCCGGGTAGCCGAAACGGCAGGCGGATGATAAGAAATCAGCCGCGAAAGTATTTACCGGTGCGCCTGCCGGAATTTCAGGCCAGACCGACAGGCCGTTTCGCGCCAGCCGCTTCCAGTCGAAACGCGGGCCTGGATCGGATTTGCGGTCGGGGGCCATGTCGGAATGGCCGATCACCCGGTGGGGCGGAATGGACCAACGCGCCATGGTCTGTGCCAACAGCATTTCAAGCGCCGCCATCTGTGGTTCGGGAAAGGGCTCATTGCCGCGATTGTCCAACTCGATCCCGATGGAATGGGAGTTCACATCCGTGATCCCGGCCCACTGCCCCGCCCCTGCGTGCCAGGCCCGGCTCGCCTCGTCCACCAGCGCCTCTGACTGGCCGCAACGCGAAACCAGCCAGTGGGCAGAAACCTCGGCCTGCGGATCACACAACCGTGCCCGCGCAGCTGAGCAGCTTTCCATCGCGGTATAGTGGATGACGATCAGCGAAGGGGACGCGCCCCCGCGTCGATCCGAAACATTGGGCGACGGATAGAGCCTGCGCAGAGCGCCTGACGGGTGCCGGTCGCCAGCCCGGGCCGACAGGCTCACCGCAGCCGATACGGGCTCGGGTCCCAGGCGCAGGCATAGCCATCGCCGTCAGGGTCAAGGCCCAGCCGGTCACGCTCAGGGCCGCCGCGTTCCAAAAACGCCTGCTGCGCCAGATCGGGCGAGGCATAGCCCGCACATTTCCCTGCCGCGTTGCCCACACCAAAGCCAGAGCGCTTGTAAAGCTGCGTGCCGCGCGGGTGGTTGGTGGACAGCGCATAATCCACAATGTTCGGCCCCGACGCGCCGGAACGCACCGGCAATGCGCCGGGCTGGATCACCTGATACTGAGCGCGGTTGCGGTCGATGCGGGCGCGGTCGCTTTCAATGGTTTCGCGGCTGGCGACAGCATCGAAGTCGTTCTCGTCTGAAATCCGTGTACCACCGGCGCGCGCCATCTCGCCGCTTTCCACCCGGATGCCGGCAGGCGCATTGCCGCGCGGTCGGCTGGCAGAGGCGTCAAACCCCGGCGCAGCACCGATCACAGCGCCGGTTGTCGGTGCCGGTGCAATCCCGCCGCGACCATCGGCCCGGTCAATTGCCGCGCCGATCTGATCGGTTGAAAAACCGGGTGTGACAATGGGTTGCGGACGCGGGGCTGATGCATCGCGCTCGCGCATATATGCGTTGTAGTCCTGAAACCCGACGCCTGCCCCGCTGTCCGGCACCGCAGGCGCGCAGGCCACAAGGGCCAAGGGCAATAGCAACAACAGCGAGACACGCATGATCTGACAGACCCCAAGACTATTCAAAGGCGGCGCTTACCACCATTTTTCCGGCTTGGCCACAAAACCCGCTGCCTGCTCCAGCACATAGGCGTGATTGAGCAGATCCGCCTCTTCCCAAGGTCGCCCGATCAGTTGCAGCCCCAGAGGCAGCCCTTTGGCATCCAGGCCCACTGGCACAGCCACGCCCGGCAGCCCCGCCAGGTTCAGCGTCACGGTGAACACGTCGTTCAGATACATCTCGACCGGATCGGCGCCGCCTTGTTCGCCCAGACCAAAGGCCGAGGACGGCGTGGCGGGCGCCAGGATTGCGTCGATCCCCGCTGCAAAGGCCTGCTCGAAATCGCGCTTGATCAACGCGCGCACGCGGCGTGCCCGGTTGTAATAGGCATCATAGAACCCCGCCGACAGCACATAGGTGCCCGCCATGATCCGGCGTTGCACCTCTGGCCCGAACCCCTCGGCGCGGGTCTTTTCATACATCTCGGTGATACCATCGCCCGCCGCCAGCTTGGCGCGGTGGCCATAGCGCACCCCGTCATAGCGGGCGAGGTTGGACGAGGCCTCGGCGGGTGCGATGACATAATAGGTCGGCAAAGCGTATTTCGTATGCGGCAGCGAGATATCGACAATCTCGGCCCCGGCATCGCGCATCATGTCCATGCCGCGATCCCACAGCGCCGCAATCTCGCCCGGCATCCCATCCAGCCGGTATTCGCGTGGAATCCCGATCTTCTTTCCACGGATATCCCCGGTCAGGGCCGCTTCGAAATCCGGCACCGCCAGCTCGGCGCTGGTCGAATCCTTGGCATCATGCCCCGCCATCGCGCCCAGCACGATCGCCGCATCACGCACCGACCGCGCCATCGGCCCGGCCTGATCGAGGCTGGAGGCATAGGCCACCACCCCCCAGCGCGACACTCGCCCATAGGTCGGCTTGATCCCGGTGATGCCGCAGAACGCCGCCGGCTGGCGGATCGACCCGCCGGTATCGGTGCCCAGCGCCGCGAGGCACAGATCCGCCGCCACCGCAGCGGCAGAGCCGCCCGAAGACCCGCCCGGCGTCAGCCGCCGCCCGTCCACCTTCCACGGGTTCACCGCAGGCCCATAGCACGACGACTCGTTCGACGAGCCCATCGCGAATTCATCCATGTTCAGCTTGCCAAGGCAGACCGCGCCCGCGCCCCACAGTTTCGCCGTCACCGTCGATTCGTACTCGGGCCTGAACCCGCGCAAGATGTTTGACCCGGCCTGCGTGGGCACACCCTTCACCGCGAACAGATCCTTCACCCCGATCGGAATGCCGCACATCGCGGGTGCATCGCCAGCCGCCAGCCGCGCATCCGCCGCGCGGGCCTGCTCCAGCGCCAGTTCCGGCGTCTTGTGAACAAACGCGTTCAGCCCGTCGCCCGCATCCATGGCCGTCAGACAGGCCATGGTCAGATCCACGGCCGTCACGTCGCCCTTGCGCAGCGCATCTCGCGCCGCTGCAACCGTCCAACCATTGGCCTTCGACATGGGCGCGCTCATTCCACCACCTTCGGCACCGCAAAGAACCCCTCACGCGCATCGGGCGCGTTCTTCAGCACGGCGGCTTGCTGGTTGCCATCGGTCACTTCATCCACACGCCGCTTCAACCGCATCGGCGTCACGGATGTCATCGGCTCCACACCGTCCACATCCACATCCTTCAGCTGCTCCATGAACCCCAGGATTGACGACAACTTTTCGGCCAAAGCAGGCAAATCGCCCTCTTCCACCCGAATGCGGGACAGTTTCGCCACCTTGCGGGCGGTTGCGATGTCGATGGACATGTCTAAGGGCCCCTTTTCCTGCAATATCCCGCATCGTTTAGCCCTCCGGGCCAAGGCCTGCAAGCCTGCCCGGCAACATGCACCGGCGCGGTGATGCATGCGGCCCCCGCCACAGACCGCCGCGCCGGGTGCTGTGGCAGGGGTCAGGTGCGGTCAGGGCCTCAGATAGGCGTAACCGTCATACTGCAATTCCATCAGACGCACCGCGCCCGACGGCACAACGTTTGCTTCTTCAAGCAACGGCACATCTGTGTTGGTCTTTTGCTTGATCGATTCAACAGTGTTCAGACACACTGAAAACGTCAGCGTCTCGTGCATCAACGCCAGATCATTGACCCGCGATGCCACAGGCGAAATATCGCTGCGCAACATGCTGATCCCCGGCCCATAGGTTACGATCTCTACCGTCGGCGTCTGACCAAGCGCCTGATAATGCGCGATGATATTCACTGCATTGTTCAGCGCCATGTTCATGGTCGCCTGATCGTCCTGATCGACGTGGATCGCGACCTTTGGCCCGGCTTCCTGAGCCATCAGCGCGCCGGCGGTCATCGTCAGCGCCAGAACCGCCCCCGCCAAACCCTGTCTTGCTGCCTGAAGCATCACCTCTTCCCTCCCATAAAACAATATATTCATATGTTGATGCGTGATTACAGGTGATACAAGGTTTTTCTTCCCTTTCGCATTGCCACGCCTCCACATGCCCGCTCTTGCCAAATGCGCCCGCCGCGCTCAATTCTGCGCGCATACCCATCATCAAGGAACGACACCCATGCAGATCATCTGGCTTGGCCATTCCAGCTTCCGGATCGAAATTGAATCCGCCGTGCTGCTCATCGATCCCTGGCTCGATGGCAACCCGTCGTTTCCCGATGGCCGTCGGGCCGAGGCGCTCCACGGCGTCACCCATATCTTCCTGACCCATGCGCATGGCGACCACGCGTCAGAGGCGCTTAAACTGGCCGAAGAAACCGGCGCGCCCCTTGCCGCCATTCACGAACTCGCCGAATACCTCACCCGACAGGGCGCGCAAAACGTCACCGGCTTTGGCAAGGGCGGCACCCTCAACGCAAACGGCGCCCAAGTCACCATGGTCAACGCAACACATTCCGCCAGCATCGACTTTGCGGGCGGAAACGCCATTCCCGGCGGGTCTGCTGCGGGCTTCATGATCGCGGGCGAGGGGCAGGTGATCTATCTTTCCGGTGATACCGACATCATGGCCGATATGGACTGGATGGCCGACTATCACAAACCCAGCATCGGCATCCTGTCCTGCGGCGGGCATTACACGATGGACATGGCGCGCGCCGCCTATGCTGCCCGTCGTTATTTCAACTTCAAGACCGTGATCCCCTGCCATTACAAAACCTTCCCGATCTTTGCGCAGGACGCCTCGGAACTGAAGGCCGGCCTTCCACCAGGTGTCGAAGTCATCGAGCCTGTGGTGATGGAACCAATCCGCTTCTGAGCACAGGGCACAGCCGGGCGGGGGCCGCTACCCCCGCCGCCCGGCAAAAAAGGCCTGCAATATCCCCTCGGACTGCGCTGCTCCGATGCCATCGTATACCTCCGGCACATGATGGCACTGCGGGTGGGCAAACACCCGCGCCCCCACCGCCACGCCGCCGGACTTGGTGTCCGCCGCACCATAATACAGCCGTGCCACCCGTGCAGCCGAGATGGCTGCCGCGCACATCGGGCAGGGTTCCAGCGTCACATACAGATCATGCCCCACCAGCCGCTCTGACCCCGCAGCGCGACATGCCTCGCGGATCACCAGCACCTCGGCATGCGCCGTCGGATCGTTCAGCTCCCGCGTCCGGTTCCCCGCCCGCGCCACGATCCTGCCATCCGGCGCCACCATCACCGCCCCCACCGGCACCTCACCGCGCAAGGCCGCGGCCCGCGCCTGCTCCAGCGCCAACTCCATAAAGGAGGTAAACCCGCGTTGCTCTTTCATCTGTTCCCAAATATCCTCGGGGGTCCGGGGGCAGACAGCCCCCGGGGCTGGCCACCAGAGCCAAGGATGACAGTCATGGCCTCGAATGAAAAGCCTCCCCGCCCGAAACCGCTTGCGAAGCCGCTCGCGAAACCCGCGCCCAAACCTGCCGGACCCGAGGGTGAGCGGATCGCAAAGGTGTTGTCGCGCGCCGGCATCTCCTCGCGGCGCGAGGCCGAGCGGCTGATCGAGGCGGGCGAGGTCACTGTGAATGGCAAGGTCATCTCCTCGCCCGCGCTGAACGTGACCGCCACCGACCGCATCACCGTCTCGGGCCAGCCCGTCGGCGCACCCGAACCCGCACGGCTCTGGCTTTACTACAAGCCGGAGGGGCTGGTCACCTCTGCGTCGGATGAAAAAGGTCGCGACACGGTGTTCGACCACCTGCCCGAAGATATGCCGCGTGTCATGTCGATCGGCCGTCTCGACCTCAATTCCGAGGGGCTGCTTCTGCTGACCAACGACGGCGCGCTCAAACGCCAGCTTGAACTGCCCTCCACCGGCTGGCTGCGCAAATACCGGGTACGGGTCAAGGGCAACCCGACCGAACCCGAGATCGAGCCGCTGCGCAAGGGCATCACCATCGAAGGTGAGCGATTCCAGCCGATGGAAGTCAAGATCGACCGCCACCAGGGCGCGAATGCCTGGCTGACCATCGGGTTGCGTGAAGGCAAGAACCGCGAAATCCGCCGCGCCATGTTCGCCATCGGCCTGACCGTGAACCGGCTGATCCGCGTCAGCTACGGCCCGTTCCGCCTGAACGAAATGGAACCGGGCGATGTCGAGGAGATCAAGGCCCGCATCCTGCGCGACCAGCTGGGCGCGCTGATTTCCGGCCAGATCGAAGACGCCTCCGAGGTGCCCCCCAAACCGAAATCGCGCGTCCGCACCACCAGCCGCACCGCTGGCGCGGACGAGGACAGCCCGCGCAAGCCCGTGCCACGTCGTGCCGCTGCATCCGCCGACGCGCCGCGCGGCGCGGCAAAGCCTCGCGGCACCCCTGCAACGTCGCTTGCCGGCATGGTGGCAAAGCCGGTGCGCAGCCGCACCTCTGGCGCAGCGGGCGCGGCTTCGGGCAAAGCCCCCGGAGCCATCACCTCGCCGCGTGGCCGCAAAGCCCTGGGCCAACTGGCGGAAACCTGGGCCACGGCCACGCAGCCTGCCGCCAAAACCGGCCGCCGCCCCGCGTCCTTGCAAATCGAAGGCGACACCGCCGTGCCGAAACCGCGAAGCCGCGCCAAGACCGGGGCCAAGCCCAGCACCCGCAACGCTCCGACCGCCCCGCGCGGCGGCGCACCGAAAGCACCGCCGCGCCGGAAATAGGCATCGTGCGACGCGCATCAGGGGAACCCAAGGCGGGACGTCCCCGTTGTGTCAGCACTGGCAAGGGCGCATTCCTTCGCCTATACTCGCCAAGGCGGGTCCGAACATCGCTGAACCGTCGCCAGAATGAGGCTGATATGTCCGGAAACGGGATGCAAACCCTGTCCTTCATCCTGCTCATCGGCCTTGTCGCCTATGTGGCCTTTGGCGGAGGCGTGTGAATGACACAGCGTTTTGGCGGAAAATTCAGTCCCGGCGCGCCGCCCGACCCCAAGGGTGATCTGCCCCCCGCACACCCGTTCGACGGCAAGCAACCGCTGAAAGGCGCGGGCCGCGCCCGCTTTCTGGGCATCGCGGCCCTGTTTTTCCTGCCCGCCGCATTTTTTGGTCCGCCAAAAGCGCTTGTCTTTGGTCTTGCCGCCACAGCGCTCCTGCTCGTCGCCGCCTTTCTCACGCGTGAAGGGATCAAGGCCCACGCCGCCTATGATGCGCGCAAGATCGCCCGCCGCCCGGCCTTTCCGCGCAAGATCTTCGGCGCGGTGTTCACCGGGGCGGCACTGGTTGCGGGCGGCATGATGAGCCACGACGGGCTGCTCTATCCGCTTTTGTTCGGCATCGCCGGGGCGGCTTTGCATTTCAACACCTTTGGTGCTGACCCGCTGCGTGACAAGGGCGCCGTGGGAATCGACACCTTCCAGACCGACCGCGTGGCCCGCGCCGTGGACGAGGCGGAAAATCACCTGACCGCGATGCGCGACGCGATCCTGCGCGCCAATGACCGCCAGTTGGAGGCGCGGGTGGACAGGTTCACCGCTGCCGCTCGCCGCCTGTTCCGCACCGTCGAGGATGATCCGCGCGACCTGACCGCCGCCCGCAAGTATCTGTCGGTCTATCTGATGGGTGCGCGCGACTCGACGGTGAAGTTCGCTGACCTTTACGCGCGTTCGCGCGATGGGCAGGCGCGCACCGATTATCTGGCGCTGCTTGATGATCTGGAAACCACCTTTGCCGATCGTTCGCGCAGTCTGCTCAACGACAACCGCAGCGATCTGAATGTCGAGATTTCCGTCCTGCGCGACCGGCTGAAAACCGAAGCATAGCCCCTTTTTCGTACCCCAAACCTTTGAGAGTAACGCCATGACCGAAACCACCCGCGAACAGGCCGCCCGTGCCCTGACCCAGATCGAGGAAGTCACCGCCGTCGTCCTGCCCGAACCGGGTGGCGAGATCGTGGCACTGGAGTCGGCACCTGCCGACAAGGCAGGCGCGATCCGCAGCCGCATGGCCGAGTTGGACATGGCCAACACCCAGTCGATCATCTCGTTCGGATCCAAGGCGCAAGCCGAATTGCAGGCCATTTCCCAGGAAATGCTGTCTGATGTGAAGAACAAGGATGCTGGCCCGGCAGGCGATTCGCTTCGCAAGATCGTTACCACGATCCGCGGCTTCGGCGCCGAAGAGCTGGACCTGCGCCGCGACCGCAGCTGGTGGGAAAAACTGCTCGGGCGCGCCGCCCCCTTTGCCAGCTTCGTTGCGAAATATGAAACCGTGCAATCCCAGATCGACAAGGTCACCGAAGACCTGCTGCGCCACGAACACACGCTGCTCAAGGATATCCGGTCACTGGATGTGCTTTATGAGAAAACCCTGAATTTCTATGACGAACTGGCGCTTTATATCGCGGCAGGCGAGGCAAAGCTGGCCGAACTGGATGCCAACACAATTCCTGCCAAGATCGCCGAAGTCTCGGCCGCCAACGAAGACGATCAGGTCAAGAAAGCGCAGGAATTGCGCGACGTCCGCGCCGCACGCGATGATCTGGAACGTCGGGTCCACGACCTGAAACTGACCCGCCAGGTCACGATGCAGTCGCTGCCGTCGATCCGTCTGGTGCAGGAGAATGACAAATCGCTTGTAACCAAAATCAACTCCACCCTCGTCAACACCGTGCCCCTGTGGGAAACCCAATTGGCGCAGGCCGTGACCATCCAACGCTCGCGCGAGGCTGCCGATGCCGTCCGCGGTGCCAATGACCTGACCAACGAACTGCTGACCAAGAATGCCGACAACCTGCGCGAAACCAACCGCGTGGTGCGCGAGGAAATGGAGCGCGGCGTTTTCGACATCGCATCCGTCAAAAAGGCCCACGATCAGCTGATCGCCACCATCAACGACAGCCTGCAAATTGCGGATGAGGGCAAGGCTCGCCGCGCGGCTGCCGAAATCGAGCTGCAAAAGATGGAAGCCGAGTTGCGCGACACCCTCG